>DATANW010000515.1:0-11036 GCA_036266055.1 Pyrinomonadaceae bacterium
CCTCGAAGGAGCGCAGGCAGGGCTGAGTTGGGAAACAATCCTGAACAAGCGTGACAACTATCGCGCTGCCTTCGACGGTTTCAATCCAACGAAGATCGCGAAGTACAACGAGCGCAAGATCGAGTCGCTCATGAACAACGCGGGAATCATTCGCAACCGGCTCAAAATCAACGCCGCCATCACTAATGCGCGCGCCTTCCTCGACGTGAATCGTGAGTTCGGCAGCTTCGATGCTTACGTCTGGCGCTTTGTAGACGGCAAACCGTTGCGCCGGAAACGCGGCCAGACGGTCCCGGCCCGGACCGAACTATCAGACGCTTTGAGCAAGGATCTTTCGCAGCGCGGCTTTAAATTCGTCGGCTCGACGATCTGTTATGCTTTCATGCAGGCAGTCGGCATGGTCAACGACCATGACCCGTCATGTTTCCGTTATTCCCAAGTCTAAGCGCGCATCGCGCGCCACAGATATTCACCCACGGAGGTCCCGATTTTGAAACGTAAACCCTCAATTCTGCTGCTGCTCGTACTGTTGCTCAGTTTTGTTTCCGTCGCGTTCGCGCAGTCAGTTCCGGCGCCGCTGACGAATCTTCCCGACGCGGATTTACTTATTTACATGAGTCCTCAACGAACTCTCAACGACTTCATCCCCAAGGTGATGGCGGCGAACGAAGTCGCCAAGATGCAATCCAATTTCGCCGAGATGAAGAAGGCGGTCGGCGTCGATCCCGCGACAATCGAATATCTCGTCATTGCGGTACGCTTCAACCGGCCGACCGGAGATTTGAATTTTGTGGTGCCTGATGTCATGGCGGTCGTAGGCGGCGACTTTAGTTCCGAATCACTGCTCTCGCTCGCGCAACTCACACTCCAGGACAAACTGCTATCCGAGAAGCACGGCTCGAAGACGATCTCCTCTATGGCAATCGAACCGATTGCGATAGAAGCGCAGAAAAATCCGGTCTTGAAGCCTTATGTCAACGTTGCTGCCGTGGCTTTGAGCCCGAACTCGTTGGCGATTGGTAACTATGGCTACATTAAGGCTGCCGTAGACGCTGCTGAAGGAACGGGCGCGCGCATCAAGTCGGAAACTATTCAATCGTTGATGCGAGATCCGAACGTGTTGCTGGCGGCCACCGGCGCGCCGTGGACGTCCTTCGCTCGCAGTTTTGGACTGCTCGGTACGGTACTCGCGCCGCGCGAAGGGCGATTCGATAGCAACTTCGGCAACTTCTACCTTTCCGCCGTGATCTCCGGCTCGAATTACAGCATGCGCGGCGCGATGAATGCCGACAATCCCGACACCGCCAAGATCATCGCGAATCTGCTCACGAGCTTGATGAAAACCGAGGACTTCCAAAAGGGTTTCAACTCTGGTATCTCGCAGATTCCGGAGAAGGCGGCGCTTGCAGTCCTGCAAAGCTTTAAGTTGACGGCCAGAGAAAGCGAAGTCGTACTCGAAGTGGATTTTCCGTTAGAGACGCTCGCGGACTTCATTCGTGAAGAGTCCAAACCGAAAGACGCCGCTTCGTCTTCGGCTCCGGCTAAGAAAAAACCCGCCACCCGGCGGCCTACAACGAGGAAAAGGAGAAACTAATGCGTAAGGTTCTATTGGTGCCGGCATTCATGCTGCTGCTAGGTATTGCAATCGTTATCGTCGCATCCTTCGTTCGCTCAACGTCCGCGGCGCAGAACGCAAATAGTTCGACGACGCAGAACACCAACAGTTCGAAGGCCACTAATCGCAACGAGAATCGCTCGATCGCTCCGGGCGGTGCAGCGCAACAGGACTTCTCCAAGAACACGTGGGAACTGCCGGAGGACGCCGACAAGACGAAGAACCCGGTCGAGGCGACCGCCGAGTCGATCGAGAAGGGCAAAGCGCTGTACCTCGATCGCAACAAAGGCAACTGCATTTTCTGCCACGGCGAGACTGGCGCCGGTAACGAAGCGAACCTCGCGCGACTGCGACGCAAGCCGGCGGATCTCACGAACAAGGAACGCATGACTGCGATGACCGACGGCGAAGTCTTTTGGAAGATTACGAAAGGCATCAACGGCATCATGCCCGCGGGCGAGAGAAAAATGCCGGAAGCGGAAGAGCGTTGGCACGTCGTGAACTACGTCCGCACGCTCGCGAAGGACAAGTGAGAATCCGTGTTTCTTCAAAACTTAAAAGAAGCGTTCAGCGTAATCGCGCACTTCTTTTAAGGAACGATCGGAAATCAACCGAAAGAGTTTGATCTCGCAGCCCGCGGGTATGCGCGGCGCCATTAGCGAGTCAGTAATCACAAACGCGGCTGAACGCAGCCCCTTCTCCCAACCACGTTCACGCGCGTCGCGGAAAGTGAGCGCGTCGGCATCGAGCCCCGCGGCGACCAGCAGCGTCCGCGACCAGCGCAAAAACTCGGGCCACCGCGACACGATTGCTATCAACGCATCGGGTCGCGGTTTCGTTTCTCCGCGAAACGATTCGACGACCGATCCGGAGTGAATCACGAGCAGATCCCTTTCCGGTTTGACTCGATCGCCAAAAGCTTCGAGATGACCGTAAAGCACGCACGGCACGGCACCGATCAAAGTCGACGGATCATTCAGATCACTTGGACCAGCACCCGTCACTCGCGTCTTCGTCGCCACCCTGATCTCCGCGGCGAGGATCTCTCTTAACTCCGGATCCGGTTCCAGCACAAGGAAATGATCCGGCCGCTCCGCTGACAGCGAGCGACTAACGGCCGTTTGTATCTCCGCCAGCGAATACCCGTCTTCCCGCAGGTGACGGAAGAAGCGCGAGATCATCTGGTCCAGCGCCAGACCGTCTTCTTTCTCGTCAGCGCGGATTCGCACGTAAACGCCGCTTCCCTTGCGAAACTCGACCCAACCGCGGCGGGCCAGTTCGCGATACGCGGCGCTGACGGTGTTGGCGTGAATCGAGTAGCGGCGGGCGAGGTCGCGCGTGCTGGGCAGGCGCTCGCTCGGCTTCAGGTCGTTGCTTACGATCCCGAGCGTGATCTGCGTGATCAACTGCTCGCGAATCGGGACCTCACTGTTTTTGGAAAGCCACAATCTCATGGACGACGCGTGGCGCTTTTGGTGCCTCGCAGAATATCATAGGCCGCGTGAGTAATCCGTCTTATCTGCGTTTATTGCGTGACGGCACGTTGGAGAAACGTGTCGCCGATCTCGAGCGTCTGCTTGAGCGCTGCACCGTCTGCCCGCGCGACTGTCTGAACAATCGTCTGAACGACGAGATCGCCGCGTGTTACTCCGGGCGGTTGCCGATCGTCTCGTCGTACACCGCGCACTTCGGCGAGGAACCGCCACTCGCGGGAACCAAAGGCGCCGGTAACATCTTCTTTGGTAACTGCAACCTTCGTTGCGTCTATTGTCAGAATTACCAGATCTCGCAACGTCACAAAGAGGAGATCAAGAACCAGATCACTCACGAGCGTCTGGCGGAGATGATGCTGGAGCTGCAAGCACGTGGTTGTCACAACATCAACTTCGTTTCGCCTACGCATTTTGCGCCGCAAATGGCGCGATCGATTTTGATCGCTGCACAGCAAGGGCTGCAGCTACCAATCGTTTACAACACCAACTCGTACGACTCGGTCGAGGTGCTGCGATTATTAGACGGGATCGTCGATGTTTATCTGCCGGATCTGAAGTATGCAGACGACGAATCGGGTTACATGTACTCGAAGGTAAGCGGGTACAAGGATTTTTCGCGGCTGGCGTTGAGGGAGATGTTTCGTCAAACAGGTGACGAGTTGGTGTTTGATGAGAATGGACTATTGCAACGCGGACTCGTGGTGCGGCTGTTGGTCTTACCGAACGATATCGGCAGCACGAGAGAGTCGATCGAGTGGTTGCGAGACGAGCTGAGCCCGCGAGTGGCGATCTCGTTGATGGCCCAATACTACCCGACGCACCAGGCGGGGACGAATAAACGGTACGTGCTGTTGTCGCGCCGGATTCGCGAGTCGGAATGGATGAAAGCGACCGCGGCGCTTGAAGAGCTGGGAATGGAAGAAGGTTGGGTGCAGGAGTTCGACGGCGCGTCGTACTACTACCGCCCCGATTTCAGCGACGCGGATAGTCCTTTCCGCGACATCCGCGACTTCGAATAAATCCGTATTTAAGTCTCATACCGAACCGCGGGACTGCCAGCCGGATAGAACACTCCCAACAATCTCAAATTACCGTCGCCAGTATTCTCAACACAATGCACCTGCCCGTGCGGCAGATACACACACGAGCCTGGCCCAATCGGCGCACTCTCAGCGCCAGTCCACATGCGTCCACTGCCGCGCAGTATGAACAGCACCTCTTCGTACTCATGAAAATGATCCGGCGCGCGTCCCGGCGGGATCGAGCCAACAAACTGCGTCACCTGCTCGCTGCCGATTGCCGCATCAACCAACACGCGATACCAACGATCGCCCGTCGGCATCTCACGCTGATCTCCCAACCGCACAACGGACGACGTCTCGGGCCCCTGCGGATCGCTAAAAACCAGCTCAACCGAACTCAACGGCACAATCCCGTCTGACGCACTCTCCGGACACTGCGAACTCACAAAACACACCGCTTCCGGTCCAGGATTGTCGACCATCAACGTCTGCCCCGGTCGAAGATAGATTCCGGTCTGCGGCTGCACTCGATGCGGCCGGCCATCGATAAACACAGTGCAACGTTTGGGCTTGGCGGGCTCGTCGAGATCCTCGAGCACGTACAACACCTCATCGCATTCCTGATTGCGCAACCCCGGCGACAACCCGACGCCAAAATCCAAAATACGCAGCGAGATCGCTTTCGCGCCCGTCGCCTTCCCTACCTGGTTCCAAACGGATAGTGAACCTACAACAAGGGGAGTGCCTTCGCGCATTGCTGACACGCGGCATCCTCCCACCAGATCTACGGCCATCGATTAGCTCCTAAGTTTGCTGGTCGTCAGGTGTGTTCTCGTTCTTCAAAACCGCAGGATCGGCAGTACATCTTGGTCTCAACCTCCACTCACGGCAGAATACCTTCCGGCACGACCCACGGATGAATCTGAAGCGCCAGTCGTCCTGCCTGCACCGCGGGGTCGGTCGCCGCCAACGCACGCGCTTCGTCAATCGAGGCTACCTTGAAAACGAAAATGCCGCGCAGCCGCCCGTCGTCGCCAAACGGTCCGGCAACCACCAACTTCTTCATGTCGGCGAGCTTGTGGATGTTGTCGAGGTGCGCTTTCTGAATCGCTTCAGTCGCCGGTGTTTTCTCGGCTGTCCACTTGTCGCCGCGCGTTAGAAACGCGAGATACGCCGTGGTCAATTTCGGTGGCGTCGCAATCGTTGCCTTTTTCATCACATCTTCGGACCACCACGGATGCAACTCGGCGACGAGGTAGCCTGCCACAATCGCCGGATCCTGATTCAACCAACTGTTCGCTTCTTCTGCGGACTTCGTGCGAAAGATGTGGACTTCGAGCAGTTCGTTATCGTCCTGGATCCCGCCGGCAATCATCAGCTTGTTTGAGTCGATCAGCGACCGGATGTGGGCAACGTGACGTTGTCGCATCTGCATCCGTTCTCTGCTGGGCTCCGCCGACCACTTGGGCCCGCGTTTCAACAACGCCATCTGAAACTGGAGCAGCTTGGATTCCGGCGTTCCAGCTTGCTTGTGTTCCTGCGCGTTAACCACCGCACAGCACAACACGATTCCGAGTGTGATTGTTAAGAGGGATCTCATCGTCATTTCACCATTGAACGCTTTCACACAAACTACGGGCAGTAAACCGAGGAATGCTTCGCGAAACTCGCGGATTATAGCCTGCCGAATGCCAAACGCGAATCCGCAGGTTGTGGTTCCACGACTCTCGGCTGCGCGTGTTAAGATCCGCTCACTTGACCGCACGAGGTAACACCATGAAGAAATTGATCGCCCTGACCCTGACCTCCACGCTGTTCTACGCCGCCGTCACCCCGGTGCTCGCGCAGGACAAGACAACGGCCCAACAACCAACGGCCGAGGAGTTGGAGAAGAAGGCCGAACGCGAGAAGAACGCTTACCAACTGCTGGATCAGGTGATCGACGAGGCGCAGTCTCTGCGGCTGACCGAGAACCGCGTGCGCGTGCAAGTAAGCGCCGCAGACATGCTCTGGGACAAGAACCAGGGGCGTGCGCGTTCGCTTTTCCAAATGGCCGGCGAGGGCATCGCCGAACTCGGACGCACTCCGCAACCGAACAATAACCGGCGTCCCAACGAAGCCGCAAACCAGGATCGCCGCGCGTTTCAACTGCGACAGGAGTTGGTGCTCGCCGCCGCCAAGCACGACGCTCAACTCGCGTATCAGTTGCTCGCTACCACGAAACCAGCCGCGCCGGTGGTGCAGGTCGTTAACGACGATCAGCGCACGCCGCCGCGTCCGCAGTTCAATACCGAAGACAATCTTGAACAAATCCTACTTGGCCGCATCGCCGCAATCGATCCGAAACTCGCCGCGCAGAACGCCGAGCAGATGATGGACAAGGGCCAGTTTCCTCGCACGATAAGTGAGGTCATTAACCAGTTGTACCGTCAGGACGCAGAGGCCGGCGCTAAGCTCGCCGACAAGACGGTGAAAAAAATCCAGTCGGCAAACATCCTCACCAACAACGAGGCGACACTTCTGGCGCAGGCAATGTTGAACGCCGGCGTCCGTCAGCCAGGCGATGTCGCCGCGGTGAATACGTTACCCGCGGGCGTACCTATCGGCAGTCGAGTCCCAACGCTCGAACAGTCGGCTTACATCGACTTACTGTCCGCCGTGATCGATGCGGCGTTGAAAGCCGCACCACCAGCGCGCACCGCTACGACAGCAACGCCGGCTCCGCAACGCGGTCGCATCGGCGGTGGACCGCAAGCTCCTGTCGCCACAGTCAGACCCGGGCAGGGCAATGCCCCAACGGATTCACAAATCGAACAGGCCAACGCGCGCCGGCTGATCGCAAGCCTGATGATTGCCATGCCCGTAATCGAACAGCAGCTGCCGACGAAAGCGTCGGCAGTCAAAGCGAAGTTAAATGAACTGGGCGCCGGAAACTTGCAGGGCATGGGACAGCCGCTGCAATATTTTCCTCAGCAAAACCCCACGGTCGACAGTCTCATGCAAGCTGCCGCGGCCGCAAAGCCGCCGATGCAAAACCGTCTGTACCAGCAAGCTGCTTTCAAAGCTCTCGAAGAAGGAAACACGGATCGCGCGCGCCAGATCGCGACGGACCACCTGACCTCGACCACCCGCGACTCGGTGTTACAACGAATCCAGTATCGCGAACTCGCACTCAAAGCCGACTCGATGCGCTTCGACGAGATCAGGCAAATGCTTAATGGTTTGCAGACCGAAAACGAAAAGCTCAACTTCCTGCTTCAGTTGGCAGGCGATGCGCAGAAGGCCAATCCAAAACTCACGCTGCAGTTGCTGGACGAAGCAAGGCAGATGACGAACCGGCGCGCGACGAGTTACGACCACTTTGAACAACAACTGCGTGTCGCACGCGCGTTTGCTCCCGTGGATCCTGGCCGCAGTTTTGAAGTGCTCGAACCGGCAATCAGTCAGATCAACGAACTGCTGGCCGCTGCGGCTATCTTGAACGGCTTCGAAATGAACATGTTTCGCGACGGCGAAATGACAATAATGCCGTCCAATGGCCTGACGTCGACGATCAACCGCTTCGGTCAGGAGCTCGCGACGCTCGCGGCCAACGATTTCGAACGCGCTGAAGTGCTGGCCGGCCGTTTTCAAATTGCCGAAGCCCGAATCATCACGCGCCTCGCGATAGTGCAGGGACTGCTGAACCCCCGGCAGACGTCACCAGGTGGACCGCAGAACTTTACGCGCGTGAGCGAAAACGTCGCCCGACCGAACTAACAGCACGCCGGACTGACACGCGCGTCGAACAAAAGGGAACCATCGTTTGCATAACTTTGCCGACAGTCGATTTGTCTCGATTGAGACACCGGAAATACCGCCCGTAACACCACACGATCCATCTGAACCGGAGAAACCAAACCCTGGGCCAATCCCCTTGCCTCCGGATGCGGATACGCAACCGACAGCACCGGTGCGTGAACCCGACACCCCACCGCCGATTACCGATCCGACTCCCCCTGAGCCAACACGACTAATCGGCGTGCGCTAGAACCACAGGAGCTCTGCCGGTTGCGAACACTACTTTTCGTCTCCACCACCCGGCTCGTACTGCGCACAATGCTGCGGCTGGGCATGCCGGGACTGTTTCTGATGAGCGCACTCGACTCGTCGTTCCTGGTGCTGCCGTTCGGCAACGATCTGTTGCTCATCGCGCTCGTCAGCTCGAATCGCGAGAGCTTGATCTGGATTGCTTACGTGCTTATTTCCGCCGTCGGTTCGGTGGTTGGTGTGTTCGTCGTCGACCTGCTGATGCGCAAAGCAGGCGAGAAGGGTTTGGAGCGCTTTGTAAAACCGCAAAAGCTCGAACGGATAAAGCAAAAGCTCGAAAACAAGCTCGGCATTACCGTGCTGGTAGCGACGTTGCTGCCGCCGCCGTTCCCGTTTACGCCGGTGATTATGACGGCCTCGGCGTTGCAGTGTTCGCGCCGCAAGCTGTTCGGAGCGGTTTTCGTGGGCCGTCTCGTCCGTTACACCGCCGAGGCGATTCTGGCGCTCTATTTCGGCCGTCAGGTGATCGCTTATTTCAACTCCGATGTGGTCTCTTACATCGTCTACGGGCTGGTGGCCCTGGGCGTGGTTTTGAGCACTTTGTCGTTGCTTCGCTGGCTGAAACGTTCATAAAAATTCCATGATTTCAGCCGCAATTCCGGGGTTCTCGAATTCCGAAAACCCCTCTCAGTCGTGTAGAATCCGCAAGCAAAAAAACTCCTGAAGGGAGCCCGCAGCATGCCAGAGAGACGTGGTGTCCAGGCCACTGAAGAGGTAAAAGCAGAATGGTCCACCGCCTACAAGTTTTATTTAAGAGCCCCAGGTGACAGGTTTGATAAGAAGAAAGACCGGACCGCCCGAATCGATTACGTAGCCCAGGAAATGAAACTGACTCGCAAGCAAGCCAAACGCCGGATCAGGAACTACGAAGCATGGCAGCGAAACATCAAAAAGGGGATAGCAACGTAGCTCTTCTTTGAATTCGTAGCTCTTTACCTGGATCCTGGTTTTTGAATCAGCGTGCGTCGTTCGAAAGTCGTTTGGTCCAATTTACAAGCTCAGACAATAGTTGCCGGACCAATTGTTTCGTCGTGTCGTCAGTCAACTTTCCCTCCTGGTCGAAACGTTTTTGAGCGTTTGAGACCATGACCTCCGGCTGATTCACCGGATACATGTTGAGAAATACGAACGTTTGCCGCAGGTGATATTGTGCGCGTGCCGTGCCTAGAGTACCGACTGACGCGCCCATGACTGCCACCGGTTTTCCAGTCCAGGCGCTGTCGCCGTATGGCCGGGAGGCGCAGTCGATGGCGTTCTTCAGCACGCCGGGAATCGAGTAGTTGTATTCGGGGGTTACGAAGAGAATGGCGTCGGCGGCGCGAATGCGCTGCTTCAACTCGGCGACACGCGGATGAGGGTTTGTTTCCTCATCCTGGTTGAACGGCGGGATGCCGGCGATTTCAAACGTTTCGATCCGCGCGCCTTCGGGCGCCAGCTCCTGCGCCGCTCGCAACAGCGAACGGTTGAACGATTCCTTACGCAGACTTCCGGCTATTCCGAGAATAACGATTGGCTCATTCACGATACCCTCCCGCGATCTGTGTTTCCGGGAATTCTACACGGATCTTACGGGCGAGATACTGGTGTCGCGAAGGACGTAATGGTTTGTTGAGCTTTCGGTGATGATTTCCGCGCGCTGGAACTTCCGCAACACGTCCGGCGGCCAAACACGGCCGGAGCGGCCTTCGCGGACTGTTGCGTTGCTGACGCGCATGAACGCATCACTCGACGGTACGGTGATTCTCGACTTCACGAGGGCAAATCGTGGGAACGAGATGAGTTGATTTTTGCGAGCAAGTACTTTCAATTTGGCACCCATTCTGTTGAACCTGATAAACGCCTTTCCTCCTTAAAAGCAGTTGCAATTCGGGGCGGATTCCAGGTTTTTCTGGCGTTGCGTTTCGCAAATAAAAAGGGCCTCGAAAACTCGAGGCCCCTCGTCAGGCTAATTAGCCCGGGCTGGTTATGAACGGCCGGCTTATGGCCACCGGTTGCCCCAACGGCTTCGACCGCGGTTGTAAGCGTATCGCTGGTAACCCTCACGATAGCCCTGGACAAACTCATCACGGAACACCTGCCGGTATTGTCCCCGGTTGCCGTAATACGAGCTGTATCCTTGATCAGGGTTGCGGTAATAACGCGAACGCTGCGGGTTGAAGCTCTGTCCGCGCTGGGCGTCTGCCGCGCCGACGTTCAGCCCGTAGCTGTAGCCTTGTTGCCGCGCTACCTGAAAACCGTTCTGACGATAACGGTCATCGCGATAACGGTCATCCCGATAACGGTCATTGCGGTAACGGTCGTTGCGGTAGCGATCGTACGGATACTGCGCTTGAGCAGTTGAACTGGCGACTGTGACTAAGATGCCAAACAGTAGGAAGAATGCCAGTAAGTATCCACCAGTTTTCTTACTCGAGTAACCAAGTTTCATAATTCTAGAAACCTCCCTGAGCAGAGGTTCGGCAAGCACCGTGCCTTTCGTGAATGGTGGAGAAAATTCCTTTTAAATCCGTGTTTTCCTTCGGATCCTGACACGATATCGTGCGCGGATGAACGAACACGAATTTACGATCAGGCGGGCCGGCGCAAGTAGGATCTGAGTTCGGGCCGGGTTGCCTTGCGAACCAACGCGGCCTTCGCTTGCCACTCGACAGCGCGAGTGAGTTCGACGAGAAAACGAGTCTCGCCGGATTCGAGAGCAGCGATGGGCGCGCCGTCGTGATAGAGGATGCGATTGCCGGTGTGGGCAGTGACGCGGTTGCCGGGGGTGATGATGCCCGCGAGGTTCAACGGGTCGGCGGCGCTAACGGAGATCATGCT
>DATANW010000516.1:0-12930 GCA_036266055.1 Pyrinomonadaceae bacterium
CAAACGACCCACCTGCCTCATCGACATCAGCGTCCCGCGAAACATCGATCCGGCCACTGCGAAAGTCCGGAATGTGTTTTTGTTTGATATCGACGATCTCGAGAACGTGATTTCGTCGAACATTCGCGAGCGCGAGCGTGAAGCGGAACGTGCTGAACTGATCGTGCAGTCGGAAGTGATGCAGTTTCAGCAGTCGCTGCGGTTAATGGACGTCGGACCGAGCATCGGCGCGATGCGCGACAAATTTCAGGAGGTTGCGCGCGCTGAGCTGGCGCGACAACGAAAAAAACTCGGACCGCTCACGAAAGAGCAGGAAGCGGCAGTCGAGTCGTTGCTCATGTCGACTGTCAATAAGATCGCCCATCCGATCATAAACCAGATGCGACGTCTCTACGGGACGAGCGATGCCGAGGCTCCCGCGCCGGCCGATCTGTTTGATCTCGAGGAGTAATCGCCCAATGTCTCGCTCGCTCGTAATCGGCTCACGCGGATCGAAGCTCGCTCTCTGGCAAGCAGAACAAGCGAAAGCCCGCCTGTCAGCGTTGAATCCCGAGATCGACATTCGCATCGAGATCATCAAGACCACTGGCGACGTCAAGACCGATCCATTGTCGGTGATCGGCGGCAAAGGTGTGTTCACGAAAGAACTGGAAGACGCGCTGCTGGATGGACGCATCGATCTCGCGGTCCATTCGTTGAAAGACCTGCCGACAGTTCTGCCTGAGGGTTTGACGATCAGTGCCATCTGCCGGCGTGACGATCCGCGGGATGCGCTGGTCGTGCGGGACGATCTGAAAGGACGCAGCGGTTCGATTCTGAATCTGCCGCAGCAGGCAGTTGTAGGTACGTCGAGTCAGCGGCGCGTGGCACAGTTGAAGTCGCTGCGCCCGGACATTGTCGTGAAAGATGTGCGCGGCAATGTCGATACGCGGCTACGGAAGTTGGACGAAGGACAGTACGAAGCGTTGCTACTCGCGTCGGCGGGTTTGCGGCGATTAGAGCTGGAGCACAGAATTAACGCCGCAATCTCGACGGAAGAGATGGTTCCGGCGGTAGGCCAGGGCGCGATCGCAATCGAGACGCGCGCAGACGACGCGTTTACGATTGAGACGACGGGCGCGTTAGACCACGATGAGACGCGGCTGTGTTGTTTGGCGGAGCGCGAGTTTCTGCGGAGCCTCGGCGGTGGCTGTCAATTTCCGATCGCGGGACACGCGGTAATTGAGAATGAACAGTTGCTGCTGGACGGGCTTGTCGCGGCTCCGGATGGTTCGAAAATCCTGCGGGCTCAGTTGGCAGGGCCGCAAAAAAACGCGGATGAAATCGGCTCGTCGTTGGCGATGGATTTGATCAAGCGTGGCGCGAATTCCCTGCTCAATCCGCGTTAAAAATGAAACACCCGCTGGCAGGACGAACGATCGTCGTAACTAGAGCTTCTTCACAAGCCGGTGACTTCATCAATGCGTTGGAAGGTTTCGGTGCGACTGTCATCTCCTGCCCCACGATCGAAATCGCCGAACCCGAAAGTTACGAACGCCTCGACGAAGCGATCGATCATCTCTACGGCTACGACTGGATCATCTTCACGAGCGCCAACGGCGTCGAATATTTCCTGCGACGATTGCTGACGCGACGCGTCGGCATTGAAGAACTCGACGAGGTGAAAGTCTGCGCGATCGGGGAGGCAACCGCCGACAAACTTCGCGACGCCCACGTTCACGTCGATCTCATACCGGCACAAGCCAAGGCCGAAGGCGTCTTCGCCGCGTTGAGCGAGTTTGCCGGGGGCCACGAACAAATCAAAGGTCTCAACGTCCTGATCCCGCGCGCCGCCGTCGGCCGCGATTATTTGCCGAAGTCGTTGGCAGACGCAGGCGCGCGCGTCGATGTTGTCACCGCCTATCGGACCGTCGTCCCCGAAAACCTCGATCGTGGACGCTTGAGCGCGATGCTCGCTGGCAGCGCCGACTGCATGGCGTTCATGAGTTCGTCGAGCGTGAAGAACCTCGCCTTGCTTTTCGACACGCATGATCTCGAGGAGAAGTTGCGCGGCCTTGCGATCGCCTGCATCGGCGACGTCACCGCCGCAACCGCCGTTGATTACGGTCTGCGCGTTGACATCCAACCCGACGAAACAACGTCGACCGCGCTGGCCAACGCCATCGCCGAATACTATTCAACACACAAATGACGCAAGATGGGCTAAACTAAACACCGGATGTCGACTCCCAGTGTGCTCATCTTCGATCGGGACGCCCACAGTGGATCATCTTTGCGCGATCTCCTCGCGACGTGGGGCTATCATCCCATCGTCGCCGACGACATTCCCGGCGCGCTCAAAGCCGTTGACGAATTAAAACCCGCGCTCGTGCTCGATGGTGGACCAGCCGGTGATTCCGCCTTCGTCCGGCAAATTCGCGAACAGTATGTCGATCTTTCAGTCGTCCCGCTCGAACGACCTGTCGATCCATTCAAGCTGCGCACCCTGATCGATCGCACTCTTGAACTTGATCTCGCGCGAAAGGAAAACGAACGACTCCGTCGAGAACTCCAGGATCGCGGCGTGTTTGGCGAGCTTGTCGGCAACTCCGAATCGATTCGCAAGATCTACACGCTGATCGAACAGGTCGCGCCGTCGAGTGCTTCGGTGCTTATCACCGGAGAATCGGGCACGGGCAAAGAACTGGTCGCACGGACGATTCACAAGATGAGCCCGCGACGCGATCGCCCGTTCGTCGCGATCAACTGTTCCGCGATTCCCGAAACGTTGATGGAATCGGAACTCTTCGGACACGAAAAAGGTTCGTTCACCGGAGCTGCTTCACGCCGTCAAGGCTGTTTCGAACTCGCCGACACCGGCACACTGCTGCTCGACGAGATCGGCGAGATGCCGCCGCTGCTGCAAGCGAAACTCCTGCGCGTGATCGAAGAGCGCGCGGTCAGACGTCTCGGTAGCCGCAAGGAGATCGAGGTCGACGTCCGGCTGCTCGCGGCCACCAATCGCCGTCCGCAACAGGCTGTTGACGAAGGAACACTGCGCAGCGATCTGCTCTATCGTCTGAACGTCTTCAGCATTCACCTGCCCTCGCTCGGCGAAAGAAAAGACGACCTGCCGCTGCTGGCCCAACACCTCGTCAAACAACTCGCCGCCAAACACGGACGACCGGCCCGCTTCCTGAGCCCGTCGGCGCTTCAGGCGCTGCAGTTTCATGCGTGGCCCGGCAACGTGCGCGAACTGCGAAACGTAATCGAGCGCGCCGTGATCATCTGTTCCGGCGAACAGATCGAACGCCATCACTTCGCGCCGTATCCAATCGAGCAGCGCGAGCGTTTGCGCAGTGAAGACACGCTGACGGTGCCCGTCGGCACACCGCTCGAAGAAGTCGAACGGCAGATGATCATGCGCACGCTGCAAAAGACCAAGAACAACAAGACGCGCGCCGCCGAGCTGTTAGGCATCAGCCTGAAGACGCTGCACAACAAACTCAATCTTTATCGCGAGCGTGGGCTGTTGCATGACGAATGATTTTGGCCCCTCGCGCTCGATCGTGTTGTTCTTCATCGACGGTCTGGGCATCGGCACTCGCGGTCCTCACAATCCGCTCGACAATCTCGACAACTCCGCGCCGCTGGCGGTTTTTCAAAATGAAGAGCCGATTACGTTTCTCGACGGCATCGTCGTGCCGACCGACCCCTGTCTCGGCGTCCCCGGTCGTCCTCAGAGTGCTTCGGGCCAGACTACGATTCTGACCGGAGTCAACGCGCCCGCGCAGATCGGTTATCACAAGCAGGGTTTTCCAAACCAGGCGCTGCGCGACATCATTCACACGCATTCGATTTTTCGCCAACTCAGCGAAGCAGGCGTCGCCCCGATCACCTTCGCAAACGCTTACAGTCGCCGGTTCTTCGTCGAACGCCCACGCTGGGTGTCGGCCACCACGGCCGCCGTCGAAGCCGCGGGGCTGAACTTCAGAACGATCGACGACGTCAAAGCAGGCGCCGCAGTATTCATGGACTACACCAATCGCTTTCTCATCGAAAAAGGTGAGGACGTTACGGAACGGACTGAGGAAGAAGCAGCGATCGTGCTGGCTTCATTAGCCGCGCAGAACCGCTTCACGTTGTACGAGTACTTCATCACCGACAAAGTCGGTCACGCGCAGGACATGGCACTCGCGAAGGTCGTCCTAACCAGTCTGGCCCATTTTATTCGCGAGCTGATAAAGAGACTTGATCTGGAACGCACTACCGTTATACTCACCAGCGACCACGGCAATATCGAAGATCTGACGTCGCGCAATCACACGCTGCACCAGGTACCAACAATCATTTGGGGCGCTCACCGTGAGCGAATCGCAGCCCGGATTCAAACTCTAGCCGACATCACACCTGCCATTGTCAGCGAACTCGCACACCGATAAGAACAATCCACGCGAACTGTTCGGGTGGAAGATGTACGACTGGGCCAACTCGGCTTTCTACACGACAGTCGTCGGCACACTCTTCAGTCCCTACATCACGCGGCTCGCGCAGTCGTACGTCGGCGAGAACGGCGTCGTGCTCGACCTTGGACCACTCGGCGCGGTGACCGCGAAGTCGTTACCGACTCTGTGCGTTTCGATCTCCGTCGGCGCGCAGGTGTTTCTGCTGCCGGTGTTGGGTGCACTCGGCGACTACTCCGATCTGAAGAAGCGCTTGATGGCGTTCTTCTGTTACATCGGCGTCGTGGCCAACTGCCTGATGTTTTTCGTCAAGGGCGGTATGTATCTAGTTGGCGGCGTGCTGTTCATCGTGGCGAACGTCGCATTTGGCGCGGCGCTGGTTTTTTACAACGCCTTTCTTCCCGACATCGCGACCGAAGATCAGGCCGACAAAGTCTCGAGCCGCGGTTTTGCGTACGGTTATCTCGGCGGCGCGATTTTGTTGGCGTTGAACCTGCTGCTCGTGCTGCGGGCCGAGCAGATCGGGATGTCGACGGAACTCGCCGTGCGATTGTCACTGCTGTCGGCAGGCGTGTGGTGGGGCGGGTTTGCGCTGATCACTTTTTTCCTGCTGAGATCGCGCGCGTCGAAAAAACAGTTGCCGCCCGGCAAGGGCTACATTTCGGCGGGATTTTCAGAGATCGTCGACACTGTCAAACAACTGCGCCGGCTGCCTATCACCGCGCGGTATCTGCTGGCCTATCTGGTTTACAACGACGGCATTCAGACGGTCGTCTTCGCTGCCAGCGCCTTTCTCGAACAGGAACTATTCCCCGGCGGGAACCCGCAATTTCTGCTGGAGATATTTTTGATGGTGCAGTTCGTCGCGGTCGGCGGCGCGTTGTTGTTCGAACGGCTCGCATATCTGATTCGCACGAAGAACGCGATCATCGTCTCACTCGTCATCTGGTCGGGGGTAGTGATCTACGCTTACCGTTTCCTGAACACTGTTCCTGAAGCGTGGATCATGGCCGGCGTGATCGCGATCGTCCTCGGAGGTTCACAGGCGCTTTCGCGATCGCTCTACTCGCGCATGATCCCGGAGGGCAAAGAGGCGGCGTTCTTCGGACTTTACGAAGTTTCGGAACGTGGCACGTCGTGGATGGGACCGCTGCTGTTCAGCATCGTGATCGCGCGCACGGGTTCGTACAGGCAGGCGCTGCTGTCGTTAGTTTTCTTCTTTGTGGTGGGACTCGTGCTGCTGTGGTTCACAGACACAGATAAAGGGATTCACGAAGCCGGTCACCTGGCGCCGGAAGAAGTGAAATCCTGATCAGCCGACGAGCTTCTCGCGCGACTCGGCTTTCTTCGCCAGGCACTCGCGGGAGCAGTAGTTTGCCAATCCTGAGCTGACTCGAAACACTCGGTCGGCCGGAACCCACGTTCCGCAACTGTCACACCGCACCAGCTTGTTCTTCGACGGCGACCTCTCGCGAGGAGCAGTAGCAACCTCCGTCGAAACGTTGAGCGCACTCACAACTTTTCGAATTAGCTGGAGGTAGGGACGCAGACGCAGGAAGACGAAAGCAGCGACTAGGCTAATGACCGTGCCGATGATCAGGTACTTCAATCGTTGCTCGATTCAGTGAAGCGACGAACGTGTTAGTCGTCTTTTCCGCCGGCCACTCCGTAGGGGACATCGCCCGATCTACGGCGAGGCATCGGATCTGACGATCGACGACGAGGTTGAGAGTCTCTCGTGCGCCGGTCGATACTGCCGGCCGGAAGGCCACGCCCATGAACTGCCTCTTCCAGAATACGCGTGATCTCCTGCGAGAGCGTTCGATGTTCGGCAGCCGCGCGGCGACGAAGTGATTCCTTGAGGTGATTGGGAACGTACGCGCCTATGAAAACCCCTTTCCGATTAGCCATCTATCTCCGCCCTCTCTCATGATGTCGGGATTCACCCTGCAATAACTGAACAGGTCTGTAAGCCGAATTCTGTGCTTCAAACTCCGTAGAGTTCGAAGTGGCGATCATTCATCTAGCCCAGCCGTTGCCGGCTGGATCGAGCGACCTACCCGGAGGTCGTAGCGGATGCGCGCGAGCGCGAAATCCGCTTCGGGCGGGCCGCCCTTAACGCCTCCCTATTTGGTCTTGCACCGCGAGGAGTTTGCCTGGCCGCGCATGTCACCACACGCGCCGGTGCGCTCTTACCGCACCGTTTCACCCATCACCTCGTTGATCAATGATCGCCGAGGCTGGTTTGTTTTCTGTTGCACTTGTCGTCGTCCCGCGTGTCAAATCTCACGATTTAAACCGCCGGACGCCCCGCCGTTAGCGGGCTCGCTGCCCTGTGGTGTTCGGACTTTCCTCTCCCGGCTTTCGCCGGCAGCGACCGCCCGACCTGTTCTGTTGCAAGGCGAGGCCGATTATAGCAAAGGGTGTTCAACGGGTATAGTCAGCGCGTAATTGCAACTAACCAAAGTACTTGAATCCGACGCGCAGACTATTTATCCACTGGGGCGGGAAGAACAACGCAACCGTGATCGAGACAAGTGCATGCGACAGCGCCAATGCAAAAAGGTTTGGCGCGCGTTGATAGACCCAGGCCCAGATCGCGCCGCCGAGAAAAGTTAGACCAAACAAAACGGGATTCGGAAGATGAACCACGCCGAACAATAGACCAACGAGCAGGATGCTCCTCCAACCACGACCGAACACGACCTGAACGCGACGGTTGATGTAGCCCTGTAGCACGTACTGCTGAAACAAGGCCCAGAACGGCACCAGCAAGAATCGCCAACGCAGTGGATCTCTCGGCGACCAGTTTCTCGAAACAACCACCACGATCACGATCGCGGCGATCGTCGGCAGGACCAACAGCTTCACGGCCGCTAAAAAGTTGTCCCAGCGAAAACCGATCTCGCGGCGCGTCTCGCCGTAGGCGCGATGCGAAAGAATCATGAGTGTTAAGGCAAGGGCCATCGGGATCGCCAGCACCAGCTTGGCGCGGCCCACGAACGCGAGCACCACCCACTCCGCGATCAAGCACGATACGACTACGGAGACGATCTCCCACAGCGCCAACGTCCGTGCACTGACCTGGTTATCTATTTGTTCGCCAGGTGTCATCTGTGTTTACTACAAACTTGATCGGATCGCCGAGCAATTGAAGCGTGTAGCGCTCGCCGCTGCCGCTCGCATGGACCGCATAAACTCGCGCTTCGTGGCTACCCGGCGTGAGCGAAGTCAAAATGAATTCGTAACCGTGCCACGCCTCTTTGGCCCAACCCGCTTCGACAACATCAGGACGACTCAGATTCGCCACCTGCGCGCCGCTGAGTTTTCCGTCGATGAAGAGCTGCACTTCAACCGGCTGCGAGGCGCGCGCGTTGTTCACGGCCCAACCCGCAATGGATCGCCTTTCGACAACGGCTTCACCCCAACCATGAAACGTCGGCGGAAATGCGTTTAAAAACGCGACGACGGCGATCGTGGCTACGAGTATCGTCTCTGCGATTGATTTGCCGATGAGCAGGTTGACGAGTTGCGGTTTGTTCATGCGGAAGCTTCGGGCGCTTTTGGCAACGTGCGCGGCGGAAACAGCTCCGGCCAGCGTGTTCTGAACTCGTGGCGCACGATCTCTTCGACCTCGTCTGCCGTCGCCGAGTCGAGACACTTCGACGCGACCTGGCGCGCTTCGTTGCTATCGATCTGCGAAAGCGCTGAGCGAACACGCGGGATCATCGCGGGCGTCATGCTGAGGTCGACGGCGCCGAGTCCGACCAGCAGGACAGCGTATGCCGGCGTGGAAGCCATTTCGCCACAAACAATTACGGGAATTTGCGCGGCCGCGGCCGCCTCGAGGGTGCGTTTGATTCCGTAAAGAACCGCCGGATGCAACGTGCGAAACCAGTCGGAGACCTTGTCGTTACCCCGATCGACGGCGAGCGTGTATTGCACGAGATCGTTGGTGCCCAGTTCGAAGAAATCGACTTCGCTCGCGATCTTCTCGGCGGTCAACACAGCGGAAGGCACTTCGATCATCGCGCCGATCGGAACTTTGATCGACGGCGTTCCGGCGTTGCCAAGGCTCTCGAGCTCTTCCGCGATCACCTTTTGGGCCAACCGCACGTCGGCGACGTCGATAATCATCGGAATCACGAGACTCAATGTTCCACTCGCCGCCGCTCGCAGTATCGCCCGCACCTGGGTCCGCATCACTTGCTGGTTCCGCAAGTTGAAACGCACCGCACGCAACCCCAGCGCCGGATTGCGTTCGCGTTCCTTCACTTCGCTGCCGACTTCACCGCCCACGTCGAACAATCTCACGACTGCGCCGTCGCTTCCCGCTGCTTCGGCGAGTGCTTTGTACGCCTGGTACTGCTGTTCCTCCGAATGCATCAACCCCGGACGCGACAACAAAAACTCGGAACGAAACAGCCCCACGCCCGCCGCACCAAACTCGCGCACTGCTTGAAACTCCGTCGGCAACTCGACATTCGCCCTCAGCGCGATGCTCACGCCGTCGCGAGTCGTCACCGGCCCTGACTCGACGACGCCGACTGCTGTCGCAGCAGCGTCAGGCGCAGCATCCGTGGTCGTAAATTGATACTCGTCAATCGTCGCCGTCGTCGGATGGAGAATCACTTCACCACGGCGCGCATTGACGATGATCTGATCGCCCGTCCGCGTGCGTCGATAAAAATCTCGCAGGCCCACCACCGCCGTCAGACCAAGACCACGCGCGATGATCGCCATGTGCGAGGTCCAACCACCGGTGTCGGTAGCGATCGCACGCACGTGGTTCAGATCGAGCTCCGCGATCGTCGACGGCAGCAGGTCGCGCGCAACGATCACCGCGTCTTCCGAAAGGTTTGGATACTTCGGACCTTCGCCAGTCAGGTTCGCGAGCAAACGTTGGATCACGTCTTCGATGTCGGAACCTCTCTCGCGCAAGTACTCGTCGTTAATCTGTGTGTAGATCGACAACAAGCGATCGCCGACGACCTTCGCGGCCCATTCAGCATTCGAACGTTCTTTGACGATGTAGTCTTCGACGTCGCGCGTCAGCTTTGCGTCTTCGAGAAAAAGAAGGTGCGCGTCGAAGATGTAAGCATGTCCGCGGCCCAACTCCTTCTCCGCTCGATCCTTGATCGATTCAAGCTGGCGGCGTGAAAGACGAACAGCTGCGCGGAAACGGCGTCGCTCGCGCTCAACGTCTGCTTCCGCGATCTGTGCCCGGTAGACTTCCCGCGTCCCCTCCTGAAACCGCAAGACGCGTCCGATCACGATGCCGTCTGCAACGCCGAGTCCCTGGCAACGCAACTGCTGGGCGGCGGATGACTCCGGGTAGTCTCTTTCAATCTCATCAAAATCGCGCGAAAAAAGACCGACTACGGCATCTAATGCCTCTTCTTCGTCGACCCCATTCGCGACCACGCGTAATTCAGTGCCACGGCTCGCGGCAAGCGTCAGGATGCTGAGAATCGATTTGGCGTCGGCTTCGAGTTCGCCGTCGAGACGATGCAGCGTGAGGCTGCTTTGAAATCGTTCCGCGACGCGCACGAGGTTGGCCGCGGCGCGAGCATGTAGACCAAGACGGCCCGTAACCTGGAGTCTGCGTTCAGCCACTCTCAATCGGCTCCGGCTTTCGTCGGGGGAGCGAGTAATCCGCCGGCGAAGTAAATCCCCTGCCGGCCCTGTTCGCAGATTTTTCGTGCCACCTCCGCGAGTGGTTCTTCAGTCGTAAACGAAGCGAGCTTGATCACCATCGGCAGGTTCACTCCGGTCACGACTTCAACCGCACCTTCTTCGAGAAACATCGAGGCGATGTTGGTCGGCGTGCCGCCGAACATGTCGGTCAGCAAAAGCATGCCGGCGCCCAGCGATACGCGCGTCATCGCTCGCTGCACTTCGTCACGCGCGGCGTCGACGTCGTCATGCCACCCGATCGAGACTGCCGCGATGTGCGAGATTGGACCAATGATCATCTCCGCCGCGGCCAGTAACTCTCCGGCAAGGTGACCGTGCGTTACGATCACTCCCGCGACTCGCTTTGTTTCAGCCGGTAAAGTACTACTCATCTCTACCTCTTAGGACGGGATTTGGAGGGACGCGCGCGCGTCACTTTGCGCACGTCGCGATGCGTGGCGCGCGCGTCGAATCCCTCACGACGCAGTGCACGCGCCAGGGCACTTGCGATCATCACCGAACGATGCCGCCCACCGGTGCAACCGATGCCGACTGTCACGTATGATTTGCCCTCACGCCTGTAGAGCGGCAGCAGATACGAAAGCAGCTCGGTAAAACGTTTAAGCGTCTCCTGCACTTCCCCCTGCTCTCGCAAATAACGCACGACGCGCGTATCGTGGCCCGACAACGGCCTCAACTCGCGGACAAAGTGCGGATTTGGCAAATGCCTCACGTCAAACAATAACTCCAGATCTCCCGGGTTGCCATACTTATGACCAAAACTCCGCACCTCGACGCGCATCGGCGTGCCCTTGTTGTCCGGACTGAAGCGCGCCAGCAGAAAACTGCGCAACGAGTGAACCGTGTGGTCGGAAGTGTCGATGATCTGATCGGCGTGCGATCGAATGCGCGCCATCGCCTTACGCTCGGCGCGAATCGCACCGAGCAATCCCTGTCCGCGATCGGCCGGATGCGGCCGGCGCGTCTCGCTGAAGCGATACTGCAACACGCCGTCAGACGCCTCGAAAAAAAGCACGCTGACTTTCAATCCTGAGGCGCGCATTGCTTCGAGTTGTTTTTCGAAATCGGCGAGAAAGCCGCGTTCGCGAATGTCGATGACGAGTGCGGCGCGGCTGATGCCTTTTTCGTCGTCGTCGTCCATGACGAGGCGTCCGAACGTCGGCAGCATCGTTATCGGCAAGTTGTCGACGCAGAAGTAACCGAGATCCTGAAACGCATTCGTGGCCGAGGACATGCCCGAGCCGCTCAGGCCGGTGATGATTACAATGTCGGGGACGTTGTTCTTTTCAACAGGCGGGTGTTTTGGCGTTTTACGGGCCATGTCGGTGAGAGACACTTATACCACTGGCGTTTTTTATTGTCATCGGTAGTTACTGTCTCCGCTGGAGTGTGTCCGTTATGGCAAGCTGCGACCATATTTCTTTTCGTACCACTTGACGGCGGCGTCCTGCAGTTTCTTCCGATTGTTGTTTTCGTCGATGTACCTGAAGTAGCCGTCCATGCCCTGACCACCTTCATACGCCTTGCGCACCTCGGGCGGCAGAAGTTGGACATACGTGGGTTGATCGATCTTTGCGATATGGGTGAAAACGAAGAACGCAGTATCACCTACTGCCAGAGTACCGTAGTTCGGCACCTGCCGCGGATCCTTCATCCTGGTCTCGTCAGTAATCTTTCTTATCAGGCACGGAATTGCATCCTCTCCCGCCGTAAGGAGCGCGTTGTACGCCGGATCAGCAACCGGCTCACCTTTGAAAGGCGTAACCTCGATCTGCTTGAGGTCTTCACAAAGCTTGGCTACATCGTGAGGAGACGGCGATGGCGGTACTGCTTGCCTTGGGCCGCCTTCTGAATGTACCTGTGAATGGTAGGCAACAATCAGAGTTACCCAAGGAATAAGAAGCCAAAGAGCAATCGCTGTTTTCGTCGTCGCTGACAAACTGCTCACTCCTGGCTTCAACCGAAGGGCCTAATTATCCTTCCCATCGTTTATTAACCGTCTTAGCCGCTCAAGAATTGGATGAGGGCCTGCAAAGAGAAGTGGTCGCCACTCAGCCAAAAAAAGGATAGTGTGACCAAACTCGGATTTCTCTTTCAAACGCACAATCACGGGCCATCCCCCCTGAAAAGCATCTACCGCCTCAACGTCTGCAAAATGGATTGGTATCTCTTTAATCAGGCCCGCGACATAGAGCTTGTTTTCGTCAATACTAACTCGCTTTAATCTGGCTCCCCACCAACAGAAGAACACCGTAGCTCCAATCGCCATGACAGTCACCATCAGCGCATCTGAAAGCGGTTGGGGTCGGAAAGCAAATAAAGTTAGCAGGAGAACTACGCTTAACATCACTAACGATGCCGGAACAAGTAACTTGAAGACAAGTGTCCAACCAGAAGAAATTACTTGTCGCCTAATTGAGTGCTGGGTCGGTGTCGCCATGAGCGCTTTTAATGCTGGATCTGAACCAGGTCAAACAGCTTGTTACATGCACTCATCGGAGGGGCCCCAGGTAATCGCAAAACAGAACGTCCAACCAAACTCCGTCTCTTGGCGACCGGCGTATTGCACATGGGCAACGTAGCCACTCTTGCAGTAGATCAACTCCTTACCGCCATAATTGTGTCCATCATACTTGATGTCAACTTCGCGCCTAAAGTCCCAACCTCGGCTTGTCAGTTCATTGTGATAGTGCAGTTTGATTAATTCATAACTCTCCTTCGTCTTATACGCAGCGCTAATGATTCCGTGATCCGCCCAGCGCATAGGACTAGGCTGAATAACAGTCATGCG
>DATANW010000517.1:0-2958 GCA_036266055.1 Pyrinomonadaceae bacterium
CGTCGACGTGGCTTTCCGAGTAATGAGGAGTCCAGCCCGAGGTGTCCTGGAACAGACGAATCGCGCGAATGCGACGATCGGCGCAGAGGTTGAACCAGTGAAGCGTCCCGCGCGGAACGCGGATCAGATCGCCGGCTGAGACTTCGATGCATAAGACTTGACCGGTCTTCGAGTGAATGTGAAACAGACCGTGACCGGCGATGACAAAGCGCACCTCGTCTTCGTCGTGCCAGTGTTCGCGATTGAATTTCGCGAGCATGTCGTCGAGGCCGGGCGTTTCAGAGTTGACGTCGATTACGTCGGCGGTCACGTAGCCGCCGCTGGCTTTTAGTTGTCCGATCTCGTTCGCGTAAGCGCGCAGGATTTCGTCGGGTGGAGCGTCGTCCGCGACTGGATGCGCGGGTTGCCATCGTTCGTAGTCGATGCCGTGTTCGGCGAGTCCGGCCGTGATCTCTTCGGGTGTTCGCAGGGTTCGATCTTCGTCGACGATTGTAACTAAAGCCATCGTTCAGGCCTTTCCGGTTTTGAGTATGGCTGTTCGTCCCATTGCTTCCAAAAGGAATTCGAGGATCTCGACGTGACGTTTTGCGTGCGCGAGAGTTTCACCCCACGAGTAGAGTCCGTGACGTTTGATGAGGATTCCGTGGGCGAACTTATGTGCGTTCAGTGTTTTGCTGATGGTGTTCGCCAGCGACGCCATGTCTTGCGAATTATCGACGATTGGAAGGAACTCGGAATGCTCGTGAGTCTTTACCCCCGCGAGTCCTTTCAACATCTCGTAACCATCGATCCGTACCCCGCCTTCGGTGGCGTAAAGATCGGAAAAGACTGTGTTCCAGATCGAATGCGTGTGCAGCACTGCGCCCGCCCCGCGCTCCTTCACAATCCGCACATGCAACAAACTCTCGTCCGACGGCTTGTTCGCTGCGGCTGCTTTATTCGTCAACTCTGAAGTAGTCAAGAATCCGGGCGGTGTCCTGGCCTCATTCAACACGCGCACATTCTCGTCGACGAGCAACACCTGCTCCGGCCTCAACTCGCCCTTATCGACTCCACTCGCCGTAATCGCCAATCTCATCGGCTCGCGCTGGACAACGGCACTGAGATTCCCACTCGTTCCCATCAACCACCCGCGGCCATAAAACCCCCTCGCCACCGAAACCAACTCGTCGACGATCTCATTCACGTTCTCAGCCATGAACGTCAATCTAATAGAAAAACGGTTTGTGTTCTACTTGCGGCGGGTGGGTTTGTGGCGGAGGCCGTGGTAGTTGACGTTGCCGGGGAGTTTTGCGGGGAGATCGAGATCGTCGCTGACGATATCTTCGAGATGTACGCCGGCTACATGCGCGTACGAAAGCAGCGTCATCAGCGTAGGCTCGCGTTCGTCGTTCTCATACTGCGAGATGCGCCCGTAGTGCATCGTGTCTTCCAAGCCGAGCCGCGCGAGCATTTGGCTCTGCGATAGACCAAGCCCTTCGCGAATCGCGAGCAGCTTACTCGCCAGGCGCTGCGGTCTCGGACGCGGATTGCCCATCAGGAGTTACCTCCCGATAGGCCACAACCGTTAACGGGTAGCACCCAACGCCCAACCGAGCTGAAAACTTTTCGCTTGCGTAAACTCCCAGATGGGAGTAGCATGCGTTCGCTTTTGATGTCCGCCGCGAGTCTGAATCTTACATGCTCGACGGCGATGCTCATCACTCGTTACTGTGGGAGCTTGAGCTGCGCATTGCCCGTAGCCGGATTGTCAAAGACGAGTGCATCGTAAAGCGTTATCGCGAAATCGTAAATAGAAAAATCACTCGGGTGGCCTGGTAGGGGGGCCAGGTTGGGTCCGCGGAAGCTTTAACCGAGGCGCTTCTGCGGACTCGGGGGTCGATCTCTGTGATAAACCTCCACGAACTGATCGAACGCGATCCAGCGCGAGCAGATGGTCTCGCAGTCTTTACCGGAACAGTCATTCCGGTCGTGTTTCTGTTCGAGTTTCTGAACGACGATCAGACCATGCAGACGTTTTTGGACCAGTTTCCCACCGTCAGCCGCGACCAGGCGAGCGGCGTACTCGGCGCATCGCGAGATCTGTTGCTGGCACTCGAGAAAAATCTGAAGTCTTGAAGTGGCCTTGGGTGAGGGGGCCACACTGAGTCCGCGAGAGCCGGCGGGCGCGCCCAGATCGCTCTCGCGGACTCGCTGTATGAAAACAGCTAGTTTTTGATCCGCTTAAGATAGCTTCGATGAATCCACGCGCCGTTATAAGGGATGTCGCGCGTCTCCAAGAACAAACCTTCTTCCGCCTCACGTTTCACCGACAGAGTTCGCGGGTTAACTTCTATAACCGTCTCCTCCCCGCGCTCACTATTCAACAGAAACGCGCCAACGGTTTCGAGAGGCAATGCGTTTGGCGATCGCTTTACCCGCGGGGTTGCGACAGCTTCCACTGCCGCTGCTTTCAACAACCTGGGCCACAGTTGCTGGAACATGTTGTTCGAAGAGTAAACGTCGGCGCTCTTTAGTTCGCCGTTGATCGCATAAGCAAACCCGATCGTGCCACTGCGGGGACATACCAGCGTTGAAAAGTAGTTCAGGTATGGAGTTGTCGACTCCTGGACAGCTTTGTTTTCGAGCGCCAAAGGCAAACTCGTCGGCGACAGTTCCGACCGGGCAAACCCCGCCACACCAGCGTTAATTCTCTCCTGTGAGGCCGCGGCCTCGTTCCAGACGCCCGCCTGCGTGGCAGTGTCAAGAATCGCCGTGAGCAACGAATAATTTGCAGACATTTCCGTGAGCGTGAACTGATCTTCCGATTCAACGCCACGCTTATTCCATCGCGATGGCTCCACGCAATACGCAGGAATCGGCATCCCGCCAACGTTCGGCGGCAGGATGAGGTCGACCGACAGAACGCGATCCTGTCTTCCACCCTTCACGATGTCACCTGCTTGCACAAAGACGTCG
>DATANW010000518.1:0-2998 GCA_036266055.1 Pyrinomonadaceae bacterium
ACACCGCGGCGAGCATAAAGAACGCAAGAGCGACAGCGATTAAATATTTTCTTTGAGCTTTGTACTTGGTTCTTGGTACTTTGTAGTGGAGTCAAACAAAGTACAAAGCACGAAGCTCTAAAAACTAATTCAAAGTTGGGAAAAGATGATTATTGAGTCTTCAGCACCGCCGCGCGTCGACCTGGCGGGCGGCACCATCGATATTTGGCCTCTTTACCTCTTCCACCCCGGCGCTACCACAGTCAATTTCGCACTATCACTGTACGCTCGCTGCCGCATCGAGACGCGCGACGACGGACGCATCGTGCTCGAATCGCGCGATCGCAAGGTGGCGTTTGAAACTGAACTCTCCGCCATTGAAGACCTGTTGCAGGAAGAGCGATTGGAGCTCGTTTCTAAGCTCGTGCACTTTTTTAAACCGACGACCGGCTTCCACATGGTCGTCGATAGCAATGTTCCGGCAGGTGCGGGACTCGGTGGTTCGTCAGCGCTCGCGATCGCGTGTATCGGCGCGTTGAATCGACTCGTCGGGAATCGTTACGACGAGCGGAAGTTCATCACGATCGCCGCGAACGTCGAGTCGACGGTGATCAAAGTGCCGGCCGGATTTCAGGATTATTTTCCGCCGATGTACGGTTCGGTGTCGTGCGTCCATTTCCGTGCGGACGGGATGGAGAGAGAGGCGCTGGATATAAACATCGACGAGCTGGAACGGCGCATCGCGATCTGTTACACCGGCGAGCCGCGGCTTTCCGGGATCAATAACTGGGAGATCTACAAGCGTCACATCGACGGCGACACGGAGCTGTTCGAACTGTTCGACGGCATACGCGATTCGGCGCGCAATATCCGCGAGGCGCTGTTGGCTGACGACTGGAACCGCGTTGCCGACGTGATGAAGAACGCTTATCCGAATCGGAAACGGTTGGCGCCGACGATCACGACGCCGCAGATGGACATGCTGGTCGCGAAAGCGCTCGAGAATGGCGCTGAAGCGGCGAAAGTGTGCGGCGCGGGCGGCGGCGGATGTATCGCGTTTCTGTGCAAACCGGGGCGACGTGCGGACGTCGAGGCTGCGTTGGCGAGTGAAGAAGGCGCTGAAGTCCTGGATTGGAAAGTCGCGCGTGAGGGACTGACGGTTACCGAGAGCTTTTAAGCACAAAAGGCACAAAGAACACAAAAAGCACAAGAGATACAAAGACAGAGAGAGAGAAAGAGGATCTCAACTGAGTACAGCGGATCTCACTGAGCAAAGAGGATCTCAACTGAGTAAAGAGGATCTTAACTGAGCAAAGAGGATCTTAACTGAGTACAGAGGATCTCAGCTGAATACAAAGGATCTCAACTGAGTAAGTCCCTCTCTCGTTCTTCTTGTGCCTTTTGTGCTTTTTGTGCCTCTTGTGGTTAACCACCTTCCGAACGTTGTTTCGCGGCTGCTGACAGCGCAGCGAGTCGCGCCACTTTTTGTTCGAAGGTCTCGCCGGGGACGGGACCGGTATCGACTACACCACAGTAAGTAGAGCGCTTCATCAAGCTGCGATCCGCGTCGCCCGTCGGCTTGTGTGCGGCAGAAGATGACGCAGCGGGTGCCGGGGTCGGTGCGGCCGCAGGCGCAGCGGTTTCAGTCGTCGGCGCGGGTGCAGCTTCAGCGGCAGGAGCTGGCGCGGCGGCAGCGACTGGTTCAGATCCACCACCCTCTTCAGCACGTTGCTTCGCCCCAGCCGACAACGCTTTCAATCGCGCAACCTTCTGCTCGAAAGTCTCGCCGGCAACTGGACCAGTATCAGTAACACCTGCGTAAGTCGAACGCTTGAACAACTGGCGATTCGGATTTTGTCCGAGCGTCTTGTGTTCAGCGGACTTCGCCGGAGCAGCAGGCGTTGCGGGTGCACCGGGTTTCGGCGCCGCCGCGGGTACGGCCGCTTTCGGTGCTGCCGGAGCCGCGGGTTTCGCAGCGGGCGCCGGCGCAGCAGCATGACCGTGACCACCTTTCCCCCCGGTCTCGGTCTCGAGCATCACATAAACGCCGCGCTCGTTCTTCTGAATCACCGGCAGCGTTCCGCCCGCCGCCTGCAACAACGCCGTCAACTCCGCTTCGACAAACCGCACCTGCTTGTTTGGATCGCGCACGTGGCCCAACGGCGGCCCCATGTAAAGCATCCCGCACGTCTGGCATTTCGACAGCACATCGTCGCCGCGCAAATGAATCTCCGCCGGCTCGCCGGCCGTGCGCAACTGCTTCAAGTGCCCGTTACAGAGCTTTCCTTTTTCGTTTCTCTCGTTGCAAACCGTCTGCGCGTTTACGATCCGTTTGGGGACGGGCGCGGACGCAGTTGCCGCGGAATCCAGCTTGCCCGTTGTCGTGTCGGTAGCAGCCATAGTTGGAAGCGAATCTTAGAAACGACAAATGAACGTTGTCAAATGATATTCTCGCGGGAATGCTTGAAGACCTCAGCGGCAAAGTTTGGCGACTGTTGCCGGCGCGACTTCGGCGCTGGAGTATGCGCGCCACGCATTCGCGATTCACCGTCACGGCGGGCGCGATCGTTTTCAATGACGAACGACAGGTGTTGCTGCTGAAACATCGTTTTCGCGCGGGTAGCGGTTGGGGTTTGCCCGGAGGGTTTCTCGAAGCCGGCGAACAACCGCTCGATGCGTTGCGTCGCGAGCTGCGCGAAGAGATCGGAATGGAGATCAAAGACGTCGAAGTATTCGCTACGCGATCGTTTCGCAAACCACAGCAGGTCGAAGTTCTCTTTCTGTGCCGCGCAAATGGTTCGGCCGAACCGCAAGACATGGAGATCGAACGTGCGGAGTGGTTTTCATTGAACTCCCTGCCGGAAGGCTTGCCGAAAGATCAGCGGCTTTTCGTCGAACGCGCCGCAGCCGATGGAGCAAAGGGGCGCGATTGATGTATGCTCTGCCCGCTAAAGCGGGCTGGTACTTTGTTCTTTGTTCTTCGTACTTCGTTCGCAATTCGGCGTTCGAAACAAAGTAC
>DATANW010000519.1:0-9517 GCA_036266055.1 Pyrinomonadaceae bacterium
TACTCCGAAGCCCAACAAGAGCTGGATAAGCAGAAGCGCATTCAGCAACAGATGCTCGCGATTCAGAAGGAACAGCAGGAACTTCAGAAGAAAACGGACGAAGTTCAAAAGCGCATCGACGCGATCAAGAAACTGCGCGAATCACAGCAGGGACCAAGCGCCGTGTTGCAGGAGATCAAAGCGCGATTCGATGCAGTGCCCGGTCTTTACCTGACCGCGATCGAAAACAAAGACGGCGAGATCACGATCAAGGGCGAGTCGCCGAACGAATACTCCGTGACGAAGTTTGGCCAGAGTCTGGAATTCTCCGGCGGACTGTTCAGCAACCTCAACATCGAGACTACGCGAGAAGCGCCGAAGGAAGTCGCAAAGGCGTCGGGCGCGGCCGGCGATCCAGCGAAGCCCGAAGTCGTCATGTTTACGGTAAAGGCAAACTTTGCGTCGTCACAGGTGCAGCAATCAGCGCCGGCGGCGCCGCCTGCGAACCAGGTCGCGATGAAGAAGTAGCCCCGCCTGATCCAGGAAACCTCTGAAACAAAGGACAAAGAAATGAAACTCGGCAAGCTCCCAACTCTTCCCTGGTACGTGCGATTGCTTGCGTTCCTAGTGGTCGCCGGTGTGGCGTATGGCGGCTTCTACTACTTCGTCACGAGCGGCACTCGCGCCGAGACCAAGAACATGAACGACGAGATCGCCAAGCTGCGACCGATGAACGCGCAGGCCCAGATCGTTCAGCAGAACCTGAACAACTTCAAGGCGCTCTACAAGGCGCGCGAAGAAGAATTTGCCGAACTCAAAGCTTTATTGCCGGAACAGCGCGAGTTAACGATGGTCCTGCAGGGAATCCAGGATCGTGCGCGCGGCAACGGCTTGGTCCTGACGCGGTTCAATCCCAAGGAAGACATGCAACAGGACAACTACAGTGGCAAGAAGATCGAGGTCAGCGTCGTCAGTGGCTTTGCCGGGCTGCGCGCATTCTTCGAACAGCTCGCGCACTATCAGCGCATCGTTTCGATCTCTAACTTCGAGCTCAGGCAGTTGGACAATCAATCGGCTAACAAGACTGTTGACGCCCGTTTTGATCTGACGGCGTATTACGTCAGCTCAGAGCGCCTGCAGAGTTCGCAACCTGCCAATCCCAAAGGCGCAGGAGGTGGATCAGTTCCAGCGCCGGCGGCGCCTGCTCCTCAACCCGCCAAGTGACCGCGCGCCCAGCAAGTAAGCGACGCAGCAGAAGAAGTGAAACCAAAATGACTAAGCACGAAACGAAAACATCGACGACGCGGCTGGCCGGCATACTTTTGACCGCCGGCCTGATCCTGATCAGCGGACTCGCCTTCAACGCGACGGCCCAGGAAACTGAGCCGGCCCCGAAGAAAACGGTCAAGCGTACAGTTTCAAGCGGACGCGATCCGTTCAGGAAATATGAAGCGCCGCGTGCGACAACTAAGGCCGCGCGTGCAGAGTCGGCGATTCCGACGATTCAGGAACGCATCACGAATTACAAGGCGCAGAAAGTCGCCGCCATGAACGCGAGAATGCCCGCCCCCAAGCCCACCACCGCTCTGTTGCTGAGTGAGATCCAGGTTGTCGGAATCTCCCGTTCGCCGAGAGGATACGCGGCGATCGTCGAAGCAACTCCCATCAAACTAACCTACGTGATCTATCCGGGCGAACAGTTATTCGATGGCCAGTTGGTGGCGATTGAAGATAACCGCCTGGTGTTCCGTCGAGAAACAGTCTTTGCGGACGGCCATCGTGAACGTTCCGTCGAGTACAAGTCGCTGCGACAACCATCGCCGGTGAACTCGATGACAGTCACGACGTCGAACCCGACAGTCGCGAACGCGCAACCCTAACGAATTGCTGGTTTGGTTTGGACCAAACCACTGATCATTGACCCCCGCGCAGGTGTTTTCAAGCGGAAACACGGCGCCCTTTGACAAAACCTGGACCGGCCGCGTTTTGTGCGGCGCGCGCTTTAGTTGCCCCGGCAATCGAGCGTAGTGCGTGGCGGCCGCCGTCCGAAAAACTTCCCCTAAGGAGGGAACGATGTCTTATCAGCCTCGAGTCAGATCAGCCATATGGACCACGCTCGTCCTGTTGCTTGTATCGCTGTTTGGTGCAAGCGTTGTGGCTGTGGCCCAGAACTCAAATCCCGCTGCTGCGGGCGGTCCGCAAAACATGACTGCGCAAACTCCGGCGGCGCCTGCTCCTACGCCGCCGGTAGGCTTCTCGCGTGGCGCAGACAAACAGTCGGAACAGGGACGTCAGTATGGTCAACCGGGATTTGTCGGCGAGCCGATCAGTCTGAACCTGGTCAATGCCGACATCCGCGACATCCTCAACTACATCACCGAGCAGTACGGCGTGAACTTCGTGATCGACTCTTCGGTTGCGCAGGTTCCCGTGACGGTGAACGTTCAGGATGTGCCCTGGAACGTTGCTCTCGACGCAGTGCTCAAAGCGAACCGGCTCGGGATCGAGGTCAACGGCAGCATCCTGCGCGTGGCGACGACTGATGTGCTGGCAAAAGAGGCTGAAACTCAAAAGGTGATCACTGACTCGCGTTTGGATGCTTCGCCGCTCGTGACGGAATTCATCCGTCTGAACTATGCGCGCGCGTCGGGCACGCTGGCCCAGGCGGCTGGTTCGACTGGCGCATTCTCCGGTGGCGCGACGAATCTTAGTTTCAGTGGTGGCGCCGGTGGTGATGCGACCGGCGGCAGCGGCGATCAGGGTTTACTGCCGATCATCTCGCGCCGTCTTTCCCGTCGTGGTTCGATCGAAGTCGACGGCCGCAGCAACACGCTGATCATCACGGACGTGAAAGAAAACATCGACGCGATTCGCCAGTTGGTTTCGATCCTGGACCAACCCGAACCGCAGGTTGAGATCGAAACCCGTATCGTGATCGCGCAACGCAACTTCAGCCGAGACCTCGGCGCACAGCTCTCATTGGGCGTGGCGAACTTCGGCCGCTCCGGTCTCGGAAGTTTTTCGACCCTCCCCGCCAGCACTGCGACAGGCGGCAGTGGGGGCGGCAGTGGTTCGGGCGGTAGTGGCGGTGGCAGCGGTTCCGGTGGTGGAGCAGCCACAGGCGTGCCCTCTGGTCCAAATCCATTTAGCGTCTTTGGTGGTTTGGCCGGTACACCGCAACCGACGAATAACCTCGCGGCCGCGGCGGCTAACACCGTTATCGGTTTGACGACCGGTTTGTTCGGCAGTGCCCAGATCAGCGCCCTCATCACGCTCGCTGAGTCACGTGGTCAGGCGAAGACAGTGGCGACTCCGCGCGTCACGGCTTTGAACAATCGTCCGGCGCAGATCGAGAGTGGTTCGCAGATTCCGGTCCAAACAACGCAGGCCGCCAGTGGTACTGCGGTTGTCACGACCACGTTCGTGTCAGTGCCGTTACGCCTTTCAATCACGCCGCAGATCACCGATGCGGGAACAGTCGTGTTGCGAGTCACGATCGAAAACAACACGATCAATACCGGTATCGCGGTTGGTGGCGTTCCGGGTATCGACACGCAGCGCATGCAGTCGGAAGTGCTGGTTCCGGATGGTGGAACGACGGTGATGGGTGGCGTGCTGGCTGACACCGAAGGTGAAGCACAGCAACGCACACCGGGACTCGCGTCGCTTCCGATTCTCGGCAACCTCTTCAAACGCAAACTGACAACGCGACAGAACAGCGAAATTCTGTTCTTCATCACGCCGCACATTTATCGTCCCGACTATAATGGCCGTCCGACCTCAGGCACGGTTAGCAACGGTCAACGCACGACGACGATTTCTCAGCCGGTGCCGCTTGGAAATCCGCCGAGCAACACGCCGACTCCTACGCAGTTGCAGCAGCAACCGCAACCGCAGACCACTCCTTCGACCACGCCGCAATTGATGCCGGCGCCGACGCCGAACAGCCCGGCCGGCACCAACACTGCGCGTCCGGGTACGTTGAGCGGTCAACGTCCGTAACTGGAGGGCCATATGTTCAAGCAACTGCTCGAGTCCATTATCGAACGCACCGAGGGCAGCCTCGGTGCGCTCATCATGGGAACAGATGGTATCGCCGTCGAGAAAGTGCTCGGCGAGGCAGGTGTCGACGCGAACCTCGATGTAGCGGCGGCGGAATTCACTTCGCTGGTGCGAAACGCACAACGTGCGGGCAACGACACCGGCCTGGGTGGTTTGCGTGAGCTGGTGATCTCACCCGAAAGCGCGGTGATGGTGATGCGCGTGTTGAGTCGCGATTACTTCGTCGTGCTGGCGATGGGTTCACACGGCAACCTGGGACGCGCGCGTTTTGAGTTGCGCAAAGCCGAGTTGAAGCTCGCGAAGGAATTTGCAGTTTAGACCACGGATGTTTTTGTGCCTTTTTGTGGCCTAGGGTAACTTCACGTAAGGCATGCCGCGCAGGATGATCCGCTGCCGGCGCGCGACGCGTCGCGGATTGATTTGCGGATTGAAGACAGTGCGCGGGTTGGGAATCATCGCCGATAGAAATGCCGCCTCGTTCGCATTCAACCCCGCAGCCGACTTGTGAAAGTATTGACGCGAAGCGGCCTCGGCACCATAAACTCCGTCACCCCACTCAATCACGTTCAAATAGATCTCGAGAATGCGACGCTTGTTCAGCGATCGCTCGAGCATGACTGTCAGCGCTGCTTCCTGGCCCTTGCGAAAAAACGATCGTTGCGAGGAGAGGTAAAGGTTCTTCGCCAGTTGTTGGCTGATCGTCGAACCACCGCGCTTGAACTCGGGAAGGTTCGGCAGCCAATCGTCGTCTTCGCCTTCTTTCTTTGCTTCCTTTGCGGCTTCGCGCTGGGCTTGTTCGAAGGCCTTGCGGATCGCTTCGTAATCGAAGCCACGATGAGTAGTGAAGTTTGTGTCTTCGCCGGCGAGCACGGCACGTTGAAGATTGGTGGAGATCTTGTCGAGCGGTACCCAGATCTGTTCGTGTTTTACTGCTTGTCCTTTTGCTTCTGCTTCGTCAGCACGAATGTCCATCAGCGAGGTTGACGAGGGGTTGTTCGAACGCAACCGGAAGACGCGCACGAACATGATTGCTTCATACAGGACTGCGCCCACCAGAACACCGAGCACGGCCAGTAGAAACATCCGAAAGATTCTGCGCATCAGTGGGGAGAGTTTACCGTGGTTCAGGTGAAGACGACCAATTTACCTGCGCTTGGATGAAGCCTTGCGACTGATGCCGCGATAGTTGACCTTGCCGGGCAGTTTGCGTGGGAGTTCGAATTCATCGGCGACGATATCTTCGAGATGGACCTGAGCAGTGCGTGCGTAAGCGAGGAGCGTCATGAGGTTCGGCTCGCGTTTGCCTTGCTCGTATTCAGAGATTCTGCCGTAGTGCATCATGCCGGCGAGACCCATGCGGTCGAGCAGTTCGGTTTGCGAGAGACCTAGCTGGTTTCGGATCTGGCGCAGCTTTTCTGCGAGCCGGAGTGGTTTTGGACGCGGGCTGCCCATCAGTGGTCGCCTCCTTTGGAGACGAGGTTGGGCAGCGTTCCGGATTGGCTTCTTTGCTCCTTTTTGCAAAGGCTCTTGCATTTACTCGCTGTTGGGAGTAGGATGTGCGCGTTAGGATTTGTCGCCGTGAGTTGGAACCTTCCATGCTCAACGGCGGCGCTCATCACTCTTGGTTTAGGGAGATTGAGCCGCTCATTTGGCCGTTGTTAAATTGTCAAACCCACTAGCATCCTAAACGGTCAGGCTCAAATCGTAAATAAAAAAATCTCGGCCTTGGGGTGGCCCTTTGAAGGAGGGCCATCGGGTCCGCGGATCCGGACTGCCCAGAACCGCGTCCGCGGACTCGGGGGATCGATCTGCCTGCTTCGCTTCGGATCGCGATAACGTTACACGCTGGATTTTCGGATCGCTACTGTGAGTACGTTTTTTCTGAGCCCGTAACGTTACAGCGAGTAGGCTTCGCTTCCGGCGTCGAGCAGTGGTTCCGTACGGACGACTCGGCGCAGCAGCAGTGGTTCGTCGAACATTTGTTCGAGACCGCGGACGATTGCGTAACGTGGTTCGTCCGCAACTGCCACCGGAAGTTTCGACTGCTCGCGCAGGTAATCCTCGAGCCCGTTTAATAAAGCGCCGCCGCCCGTCAATATGATCCCGCGACCGTAGATGTCGCCTGCTACTTCCGGCGGCAGCTCGGCCAGCGTCGTCAACACGCCCTCGAGAATTTTGCCAACCACGTAGCGAACGATCGGATAGATCTCGCCGGCGGTGATCGTGATCGCCGCGGGACTTCCGGTCAGAACGTCGCGCCCGCCGACAGTCAATTCCTTTGCGAGATCTTCGGGAACAGTTGCGGACCCGAGTTCGAGTTTGATTTTTTCCGCCGATGGTGGACCAATTGCCAGGCCGCGATGACGGCGGATGTGATTGATGATCGCCGTGTTGATGTCGCCGCTGCCGATGCGATTCGAGTGACCGTGGATGATTGCGCCGTTAGCGATGATCGCGACGTTCGTGGTGCCGCTGCCGATGTCCGCGACGGCCGCAGCCTGTTGGTCGTTTGTTTTGATTCCCGCGCCGAAGGCAGCGGCGAGTCCTTCTTCCATCATCAACACCCGTCCGATACGCGCGTGTTCCGCGGCGCTGAGCAACGCGCGCCGCTCGACCTGCGTTACGACGGGATCGACACTCATCAGCGCGCGACGGCTGAAGAACGAAATGCCACTGCGCGCCTCGCGCACAAACTGCTCCAGCATCGTGCGCGTCCGCTCGAAGTCGGCCACGACGCCGTTAACCAAAGGAGCTACGACCGTGACGTCGCGCGCCTCGCGCCCGTACATCTGCAGCGCTTCCTGGCCGACGGCAATTACTTCACCGGTAGTGTTGTTGACTGCAACCAGCGACGGCTGATCGACGACGAGCCCACGACCACGCACGGAGATCACCGTCGTCGCGGATCCCAGGTCGATGGCGATCGAATCCGAGACCAGATTTCGCAAAGCGGGCATTCCCATGAACGCCGCAGTCTTACTTATGAATCCCATACGCCGGGAATAATAAGATTCCCGGAGCGAATTGCGAAACAGGGAAGCGCGATGTGAATAATGCGCTACTTACGGCGGTGAGGGAGTCTACTGTGGAAATAGACGACATCGCCGGGTAACTGGGTGGGAAGCGAGATGTTATCGTCGACAATTTCTTCGAGGTGTATGCCAGCCACACGCGCGTAGGCAAGGAGAATCCACAACGACGGTTCGCGCTTACCTAATTCGTAGTCTGAGATGCGGCCATAATGCATTAAATCTTCGGCGTCCAAACGCCTAAGTAATTCAGATTGTGACAAACCTAGCACGCGCCGGATCTGGCGCAGCTTCTTTGCTAGATTCGCAGGCCGAAGGCGTCGACGTTGCTCCATTGATGCTTGCCTCCCGATCGCGAGTCGGAAAATCGGCAAAGCTTAGCACTCCCTGTTGTTGACATCTATTGCCAGATCGCGGATTATGCATTCGACTTCCTCAGTTTGGTAGTAGGAGCCTCGTTATGAACTTACCAGTCCGATACGCTCATTTTCCGAAACCGTTACACGACGTAGTTGGCGAGCTGGTTCCGAACAAGAAATCAATAGTGTCCTGGTTGTGGGCCAGGCCGGGACTACTCGGTTGGCTGCTGGACATCCACTGGTTGTGGTCTGGGACCGCGAGTTTGTATGGTCTCGACCGGATTGGTTCACTGATTATAGTGAGGATCGTGATAGACAATGGCACTGATCCGGATCCGTTTGAGAAGTCTGCCGCAGAGATAAACAGCGCAGCGATAAACCGAAGCTGGTCTGCGACTGCACTACGCCCAAAGTGGCTAACGCAGCTTGGACCGGATCGATTCCGTTTGGGTGACTACAGTAGCGTGGACAAATGTCTCAAATTTCGCGAACGCTCGGGTAATCCGTTTCCCGTGTTCTTTGGTCTTGTCGCCTCTGCGCGATCAGATTTTGGTTTGTCGCGGACGGCTCGGAACAATCTTGCATCTATTCAGAAACGGGTGGGCCACGAACGGGCGGGGGTGCGCGTGATCAGCGCAAGCATCGGCTCGACAAGGATGCGCGTTCAATGTCGAACTCCCAACAGTACTCAATTCGCCTGAGTAGTCACTACGCCCGCTGCGCTAGTGCACCACTGGGTCGGCGAAGGAGTCGTCGCAGCCCATGCTGAGCGCGAGGGCGCGGATGGCGTTGCGGGCTTCTTCCTGTTGTTCGGCGCTCAGCATTGACCAGGCGAGCGCGATAGGGCACTCGGCGTCGTGAACGAGGGGTTTGTGGCAGAGCGGGCAGGTGTCTGGCGAGAGCTCCAGGACGATGTAGAGCTTCGCCAGCAACATCACGATTACTTCGGCGCGTTTTTTCTGCTCTTCGGATTCGAACATGGCCGGTCGTCGTCCAGATTAAGCGCCCGCATGGCGCGCGACGCAGATCACGCGGATGTTTTTTGCAGAATCAGTATTGCAGCGTGTTTTCCCACTTGACACGTTTCAGTAACGCGAAGTCGGAAAGCATTTTTCCGGCGCCGAGCACAACGGATGTCAGCGGATCGTCAGCCACGAACACCGGCAGGCCAGTCTCGGTTCGCAGTCGCTTGTCGAGGTTTTGCAGTAACGCGCCACCGCCGGTCAGGACCACTCCGCGATCGATGATATCGGCGGACAACTCCGGAGGCGTGCGCTCGAGCGCCACTCGCACCGCATCGACGATCGAACTGATGGCCGGTTCCAATGCCTGACGCACTTCGTCGTCCGTCACGGTGATCGTCTGCGGAATACCTTCGACGAGATTGCGTCCGCGCACTTCCATCGAGAGCGGATCGTCGAGTGGAAACGCGCTGCCCAGTTGAATCTTAATCTCTTCCGCCGTGCGCTCGCCAATCAACAAGTTGTACTTGCGCTTCACGTACTCCGCGACGGCGTTGTCCATCGCGTCGCCGGCGGTGCGGACTGCGCGCGCGTAAACGATTCCGCCCAGGCTGATGACGGCGATGTCCGTCGTGCCGCCGCCGATGTCGACGACGATGTTGCCGTGCGGCTCGGTGATCGGCAGTCCCGCGCCAATCGCGGCAGCGACTGCTTCCTCAACCAGATATACTTCCGACGCTTTCGCGCGATAAGCCGAGTCTTCGACGGCACGCCGTTCGACCTGCGTGATCTCGCTGGGAATACCAATCACGACGCGGGGGCTGACCCAGGTGCGGCCATTGTGCGCCTTGCGGATGAAGTGCTGCAGCATCTTTTCAGTCACTTCGAAGTTCGCGATGACCCCGTCCCGCATCGGCCGGATGGCAACGATGTTGCCGGGGGTGCGGCCGAGCATCTCCTTCGCTTCCTTGCCAACGGCTTCGACCGCATTCGTGACCTTATTAATAGCGACAATCGAGGGTTCGCTGAGTACCACGCCGCGTCCTTTCGCGTAAACGAGGGTGTTGGCGGTGCCAAGGTCGATGGCCAAGTCGTTGGAACGAAGTCCGGAGATGAAGGGGAAGGA
>DATANW010000520.1:0-3335 GCA_036266055.1 Pyrinomonadaceae bacterium
CACGCGGCATCGATCAGCACCGGATCGTGACTCTCGTGGGCAGCGCGCGGAACGATTTGTTTGTCGAGCTATGGCTGACCCCGCAGGGCGCGACTCCGCCTAATCCGTAAGCGGCGACATTTTCTTCACACTCCGACGGTATCTGTGTTGCCTAGTACTGAGGCGACTGACACATTTGTCTCGTTTTGTGCGCGTTAACAAGACGGAGACTGTTTCGGTCTTGTATCAGAAACTTACAGCACGTGGAGAAACTTATGTTCCGTACCAGATTAGAGTATTCGCGCGTCTTTTTGCTGGTCCTGATGTTGGCCCTGTCGGTTTTGGCGGCAGCGCAAGATAAAGAGAAAAAGGAAAAGAAACAACCCACCGGCACTCCGGTTTTCTGGACCGAGCCGACCGATATCTCCTCACGCAACTTGCTGCTCGGCGCGGGTGGCGAAGAAATGAAACCCGACATCAGCAAGCTCACTTTTATCAGAGACCAAACCGGCGGCTACTCGAAGAAGTATCGTGTCCGCGATGCCAAAGGCAACGAGTGGGTCGCTAAGCTCGGCAAGGAAGCGCAAACCGACACCGCGGCGAATCGTCTGTTGTGGGCGCTGGGTTATCCCACTGAGATCGCTTACCTCGTTCCAAAAGCAAAAATCGAAGGCAAAGGTGAGTTCGAAAACGTTCGTCTCGAAGCGCGGCCTAAAGACGTTGACCGCGTCGGCAACTGGATGTGGGAGAACAATCCGTTTCAAAACACGCCTGAGTTTCGTGGTCTGAAGATCCTGATGGTGATGCTGAATAACTGGGACATGAAAGACGACAACAACGAGATCCTCGCCATGCGCAACCCGACCACCGGGGAGGCAGAGTTGCGCTACATCATCAGCGATCTTGGCGGTACATTCGGCAAGACCGGCGGCTTCTTCTCGCGCAGCCGCAATGAACCGAAGGATTACGTCAAAGCCGACTTCATCAAAGGGGTGAAAGGCGACACGATCGATTTTAATTACGGCGGAAAGAACCAGAAGCTGTTCGAGGGAATCACGGTCGCGGACGCGCGCTGGCTGAGCGATCGCTTCAAGGGTTTGAGTGACGAGCAGATCAAAGACGCGTTTCGGGCGGCGAATTACACGCCGGAGGAAGTCGACACTTTGACGGCGGCACTCAAAGTTCGGATTGCAGCTTTGGAAAACCCGGCGGGGGCCGTGGCTGACAGGTAACACGGATTACGTTAAATCCGTGTCACCTCACGACGTCGATAGCGATGAGTTGCTGCCCGGAGATCACAAATTCTGCGGGCGGCAATTCCATTTCATAAACCGGAGACAACACAGTCGGCGTATAGCCCCCTGAGGTGCGATCGCTATTCAGCGTCGCAACCATCGACGGCGGTAAGCTCGGCAATTCACTCGTCCCGATTACGGCACCATTCGTGATGCGAAACAGTTTCACATACAACCGATCGCTCTTCTTCACCGTGTTGATGGCGCGCACCAACTGACCCAGATCCTGCGGCACAAACGACTTCGCCGCTGATCCTTCCTGCAACGCGCCGCCGTCGCCGACAAACACGAGCAACTGACCCAATGCCGCATCTTCAGGGATCTGGACGGGAATCCGTTGCACAAACTGTTTGCCTGATTCGGTCCGGACGTAAGCCTGGACTTCAACCTTCTCGCCGCGACGGACTTCCGTGCGATCAAGGGTGATGCGCTCGAGTGTTCCGGCGTACTTGGTTTCCGAAGACGAGATATCGAGCGTGATACCGTCGAGTTGCACGTCGTCGAAACCGCTGGTCAACAACGACGCGACGGGCGAGGCAATCGAACCTGCAGCTTGCACGAGTGAATTGTTTGCGGAGAAACGCCGGTCAATCTCGATCGGCTCCTGGCCTTTGACTTTGATCTCGCCCTTCACGGTGATCGTCGATTCGCCCAGCACTCGTTCACTCGACGTGATCGTGTTGAAGACAGTGATGTTGAGCAGTATCGGAGTCAGGAACGAGTCGCTGACGACTTCGTAGGAATAGCTTTCGGTGCGATCGCGGCTGGTGTGAAGGTTTACCTTCACCGGAATCATCTTCGGCGCTCGGCCCAACAAGCCATAGATCCCGGTCGCTCGATCCTGGGCGATGGATCCCACCATCTGTCCCGGCACCGCAAGCTTAAACGAGTTGTTCATATTTGCGATGACGGTCACCACTGACGCCTCCGCCATCGGCATATCCGACGCGCCCAGACTCAAAAACGGATGACCAAAAGCGTAGATTCGATCGCCGTCGCGCATCGTCACGGTGCCGGCGGCGGCGAGCGAATAATCGCCGCGCACGAGTTGCACACTGATCGAGCTGCCCGCGGGGAACGTGTTTCCATTCACTTCCGCCATCGGCGTGATCGGCGCGGAACCGCCGGCCCCGGATACTGGCAACAGCCCATTCGCGATCAGTTGCGACGAAAACAGCGAAAGCGTTTCCTGGCTGATACCGCTGAAAACCAACGGCGTCGCGATCGGCGTCATCTGTTGACCAATCAACGGCAGCAACGGCGAGCCGGTAGACACCGGCGCCAGCAATGAGACGGAAGAAACGGCCGGTTTCGGCAGATTGGGTTTCCAGTCAGTGCCGGCGAGTTGCGCGAACGAAACGGGGCGCGGCTCTTTCGGTTTTGCCCGGTCTTCCGCGCCTTTGTTGAAGATGTCGATCATCTGCTGGATCGGCGTGATACCCGCGATCGGCTCTTTAGAAAACGGAAAGCTGAACGCGATCGCGCCGACAATCTTGCCGTCGATGTAAACGGGCGAGCCCGACATACCGGCGAAGACGCCCGTCTTTTCTACGTTTGACCCCGTCAGCCTGCCGATGATGGCCGACTGCCGTGGCCCGGGAAAACCAGGCAACACGCCGAGAATCTCGACGCCGAACTCCTGTGTGTCTGACCCGCTGAAGACTGTTCTCGCAGTCCCCTTCATGCCGGGTTTAATGTCTTCGAGGGGAAAAACCGAGACCGTTTTGGACCCTGCGATGGGCTGTTGCGCGGCAGCCAAACTCGCGAGGGCGGCGATCATTAAGGCGCTAAAAATGGAGGCAAATCTCTTCATTGGTTAGGACTATAAACTTCGCCTGAGAAGGCGGTCAAGATTAAGATGGTTAGCAGGTTGCAAACACCGATTTCACAAATTGAGGCGTTCATCCTCGCGGGCGGAGCCTCGAGCAGAATGGGCACTGACAAGTCTCAGCTGCTGCTCGAAGACCAAACGTTTGTCGAACGCATCGGGGCTTCACTTCTGACGGTCACAGACACGATTAGGTTGGTTGGAAGTTCCGAGAATTACACGTTCGCCGCGGT
>DATANW010000521.1:0-3441 GCA_036266055.1 Pyrinomonadaceae bacterium
GCTGACAACTGTCCGCGTCTTCTCAGATCGCGTTTAACTTCGGCTTCAGAGCCCTTCTCGCGCGCGGCCTTCAGCGCTTCTTTTACGTCGGAGCTGAAGCTGGGGGTTAACCGGAGTTCGTAGGTGTACTGACCGTCGAGCAGTCGTTCACCTTTCGAGTTGATGAGACTGAACTCGGGTGAGACACCGCTCTTGAACTCTTTTGTGTAACTTACGTCGTCGGGTCCAATGACGCTCAGCGTCACGCTGGCGTAAGTGGCTTTAATGTCCCACCGGACGCCTGATCCGGTGCTGCTGACAGAGGCGAAGTCGCCTGATTGGCCCAGTGCGGGAACACTCAAACAGGCGAGTGCAAACACAATACTCAACATTGAAGGTAGGTATTTTCGGTTCGTCATGTGATAAGCCTTCCGTTAGTCGGCAGAACGCTGCCGAGATGATTGGCGAGTGGACTAAGGAGACCCTCTCAAATCGGGAGGAGAGAGCGTCCTTAAAGCGGCGCGAGGTAGAAACTGGACACATGCGTATACCAGCGACCCGAACCACGTGTCAAGAATTTTGATCAGCGATCCGAACTAATCGCGGAATTGGTTGAATACCGAACATAACTGGCGCATACTCTCGGCGTGTTGGGCCGTGCCCTCATCAGACCGGTCAGCGGAGGCGAAGATGAAGATCCTTTTGCTGTTCCTGATTGTCTTTAACCTTCTGGCTCTCGTTCAAACGCAAACTCCGGCAAACGACGAAGGGTTGCCGATGAGTGTTTCAAATTACAAGTGGTCACGTGCGCGACAAACGGTCGAAGCGTCGCACACGGAAGTCACCAACATGCCCGTGCGGCAGGTCATACCGCAAAACAAAACCTTCGCACGCAACGCGCGCATCAACGAACCGCGCGGCGCCCGAGATCCTAACCAGGACACAATCGACGGCCGCGCCGAAGCGATCGAGAAGAGCGTGCAAGAGTCGCGCACGCCCAAGTCGGAACCACGCGACGGTTTTGCGTATCGAATCAAGGTCAAGAACAGCACGACGAAAGTGGTCGAGATCGTTTTCTGGGAATACCAGTTCACTGAAGTGGAGAACCCGAGCGTCCTCTCCCGCCGGCAGTTTTTATGCGGCGTGAATATTCGTCCCGACAAGGACAAAGAGCTCGAAGCCTTTAGTCTCTCCGGACCAAGCGACGTCGTCAGCGTCGCCGCCCTCGCAGATAAATCACGTTTCAAAGAGAACGTGCTCATCAACCGCATCGAATACTCCGACGGTTCGATCTGGCAGAGAAAGGGTTGGCACCTCGCGGAGGTGAAAACCACGTACGATCGCGTCCTGCGAGAACCGTGGGTACCTGGTCAGTGCAAGGGGCTGTAAACACACACGCACACCAATGAATCCACGTCAGTCTCAGAGGTCAAGAGTCCTCATCATCGACGACGAATGGCAGATTAGAAGTCTGCTCGTCGATCTACTCGGCACGGTTTATCACTGCTCCGAAGCGAGTTCGGCGGAAGACGCTCTCGCCGCCCTCGCTCACGAAAGTTTCGACCTCGTAATCAGCGACATCGACATGGGCGGGATGAGCGGACTCGAACTGGTGCCGCGCGTTCATTCGCTGGCGCCGGACACGGTCGTCGTGATGATTAGCGGCAACCAGGACATCGAGTTTGCGATCAAGGCACTGCGCGTCGGTGCATTTGATTACATCACGAAGCCGATCGATCTGCGTCACGTCGAAGCGTCGGTCGAACGCGCGCTGAAACACAGCAGCCTGCTGAAAGAGAAGCGACTTTACAAGGAACAGATCGAACACCTGTTGCAGCAACGTACCGCCGAAGTCGATTGGCTTGCTTACTACGACACGGTAACGCAACTGCCGAATCGCGCGTTATTCGAAGATCGTCTGTCGCAGGCGGTGGCGATTGCGCGCGCGAAAGACGAGTCGCTGGGCGTGCTGTTTATTTCACTCGATCAGTTCAAGAAGGTAAACGATTCGTTGGGCCACATCCCCGGCGACAGCTTGCTGCGCGAGTTTGGTGAACGTTTGAAGAGTTGCATCAGCAAGTCAGACACGGTGGCGCGTTTTGGCGGTGATGAGTTTGCGCTCTTACGCACCCATATCGACGGCACCAAAGAGATCATGGAAACGATTGGCATGCTGACGCAGGTGTTGAAGTTTCCGTTCGATCTGCCGGGCCACGAGGTTTACGCGACGGCGAGTGTCGGCATCAGTCTGTTTCCGTTTGATGGCGACGACAGTCACACGCTGCTGAAGAACGCCGGCGCCGCGCTGTACAAAGCGAAGAAATCGGGCGCGGCGAATTACCAGTTCTTCACGTCGGACATGCACGAGCTCGCGACGAGGCGTCTGGCGCTGGAAACGAACCTGCGCCGCGCGATTCAGAACGAGGAGTTTTTGCTCCATTACCAGCCGCGTGTTTCCGTCGATTCGCTGGCGATCACGGGCGTCGAAGCGCTGGTGCGCTGGCAGCATCCGCAACTCGGTCTGGTTTCGCCTTCAGAGTTTATTCCGCTGGCGGAAGACACCGGCTTAATCGTTCCGATCGGCGAATGGGTGTTGCGCGAGGCGTGCCGGCAGAACCAGGAATGGCAGGAACGCGGGTTCGCGCCGATTCAGATCTCAGTCAATATTTCGGCGCGGCAGTTTTACGAACGCGACTTGTCGGAAACGGTCATTCGCATTCTCGACGAGACGGGTCTGCCGGCGAAGCATCTCGATCTGGAGTTGACGGAGAGCTCGATCATGCAGAACGCCGAGTTTGCTGCCGGCGTGCTGAACCGTTTGAAGAGCATGGGGATCAACATCTCGATCGACGATTTCGGCACCGGGTTTTCGTCGCTCGCTTCGTTAAAGCGTTTGCCGATCGACGTGCTGAAGATCGATCAGTCGTTTGTGCGAGACGCGACCACGGATCCCGACGATGCGGCGCTCGTGATGGCGATCATCACGCTGGCCCATAACCTGCGCTTGAAAGTAATTGCGGAAGGCGTAGAAACAGCGGAGCAACTTCGCTTTCTGCAGTTACTCCGCTGTGATGAGATTCAGGGTTACTTTTTCAGCCGTCCCTGTTCGGGTGAAGATCTCGTTTCGCTGTTCGACACCAGCATTCCGAAAGTCGCGAGCTAGTTACATCGCTAGTGCGATTGAAACTCGAATCGTGCGACGTCTGATTCGCCCAGGATCACTATGTCGCCGGTGTTCAGCGAAGTTTCCGTCACTCGCGGCGAACGAGGATCGTTGACGAACGTTCCGTTGCGCGAATTCTGATCTTCGATAACGACGCGCCCGCTGCGGACTCCAATCCACACATGCCGTTTCGAGATTCGCGGATCGCCGATAACGATCTGCGACGATCCACCATCGCGGCCGATAAAGTCACCTTCAGGTTTGACCTGAAACTGTTGACCCGAAAGCGGGCCGGAAAC
>DATANW010000522.1:0-9903 GCA_036266055.1 Pyrinomonadaceae bacterium
CCGCGTGTCGTCGTGAAGTGGAACTCCCCATTCTGCATCGTGGTAAGCAATCGAAAGTGGCGTCCGGGCCCAGGCGCAACGCTTTGTCATGCGCCCAGCTTACACGTATTGGCGTTTTACAAAAAGTAACGTTATCGCGAGAAGGTTCTCCCGCAAAGACGCAAAGACGCAAAGTCGCAAGTCGCAAAGTCGCAAATCCTGCTGCATTACAAAAGGGGACTTTCTTTGCGTCTTGGCGCCTTTGCGGGAAAAACCTGTTCAGAAACTCAAGCGATCCTTCCAATGAGGCATTTGACGACGGTGACGAGCTCGCGTATTTCGACCGGCTTCGCGACGTGCGTGTTGTAGCCGGCGGCAATCGCGCGAATTCGATCCTGCGCGCGCGCATACGCGGTCAGCGCAATCGCGGGAATGTGGTCGGGCCGGTCGCCTTCCTGGTGGCGCACCTGCTTGATCAGGTTGTAGCCGTCCGTGTCCGCCATGCCGATGTCGCTGATCAGCAGGTCGAACGGTTCGTTTTCGAGTAGCGACAGGGCTTCGACCGCAGACGCGACACCGCGAACTTTCGCCCCGTGTTCGGCTAGATCGATCGTGATCAAATCGAGCGCATCCAGATCGTCTTCGACGACCAGAATGCGCACGCCAGCGAGATCGATCTCGGTCTCGATTTCTTCGAACTCTCCGCTCGCAGACGGCCTTTCGAGCGCCAATTCAGTGCTGGGCAAGGGCAGTTTGACTGTGAATATCGCGCCGGACCGTAAGTCGAGGTTATCAGCACTGATTACGCCACCATGTAACTCAACCAGGTGTCGCACGATGGCCAACCCGAGTCCGAGCCCCTGGTGTGTGCGGGTGGTCGAGCCGTCTGCCTGGCGAAACCGTTCAAACACATGCGGTAGAAAATCAGGATCGATGCCTGGTCCGGTGTCGATGATTTCGATTGCAACGTACGTCTTGTCCTGGGTGACTCGAATCGCGACTGTGCCGCCGACCGGCGTAAACTTCGAAGCGTTTGAAAGCAGGTTCCAAATTACCTGCTGTAGGCGATCGGCGTCGCCGGCAATGACTTTGAGTCCTTCCTGATAACTTTCCTCGACGGCGATGTCTTTCGCTTCGAGTGCGGGCCGCACTGCATCCAACGCAGCTTTAACGACTCCGATCAGATCGACGGGCGCGAGATGAAGCTGGAGTTTTCCGGTAATGACGCGCGAGACGTCGAGAATGTCTTCGATGATCTGCTTCTGCGCCCACGCGTTGCGCTCGATCACTTCGATCGCATGCAGCGAGCTTTCAAGGTCTAAGCGGCCTGCCTTCAACATGCGCGCCCAACCCAGCACGGCGTTCAGCGGCGTGCGCAACTCATGAGACAGCGTGGCCAGAAACTCGTCTTTCAAACGGTTCGCTTTTTCCGCATCCGCTCGCGCGGCGCGTTCGCGCACCAGCAAATGGGCCAACTTCTCTTCGGCGCGCTTGCGTTCGTGAAACTGTCCGATCTGGAGACCAACGCTGGCGATGATGTCGTTCAGATCCTGATCGGGCTGCCGCATCTCCTGACTGAAAAACTCCATCACGCCGACGATTTCGTCGCCGAGATGAATCGGAAAACCAAACGCGCCGCGCAATCCTGCCTCCGCCGCGTGCGACATCCTGGGAAAGTTCAAATCGCGGCTCACGTCGGGAATCCACGCGGGCTTGGCGCTGCTCCAGATGCGACCAGGCAATCCGACGCCACGCGTGAACGTGCGTTTGCGAGAAACAGTTTCGAAGCCGTCAATACTTATCGCTGGGTGATGCCAGAAGTCGATGCAGCGCAACGCCTCACCCTGATGATCGACCGCCCAAAGTACGCCGACCTGCCAGCCTAAACCCTCGCAAACCGTTTGCAGAATCTCGTGCGTGCCTTCCACGAAGTCGATCGAGCGCGACAGAATCCGCGTGATTCCGTACTGCAACGCGAGTCTTTGCTCGCTGCGGCGGCGTGCGGTGATTTCGCGCGTGCGCCGAGTGATATCGCGTTTGATGCTGACGTAACAGAGCGGCTCGCCGAGTCCACTGCGCATCGTGAACACAGAGAGCTCGATATTCAGGTCTTCGCCGTTCTTCGTCCGACAGACAATCTCGCCGGAGTATTCGCCTGTTTCCGCGAGCTGGTGCGTGATGCCGGCGAAGGTCTTTGCGCCGAGATCGAGTGCCGGTGTATGGCCTTCAAGGTCCTCGTCAGAATAGCCAAGGAGCGTGAAATGAGCGCCGTTCTGCTGAAGATAGACCCCGTTCGGGTCGGTGATCGCGATGGCTTCGCGCGAATGGGCGAAGATCTCACGATAGAGCGCGGCGTCCAGTTCTACTGGTCGCGCAGACGGCTGAGCTTTGGCTTCTGCGGACATAACACAGTTGTAAAGGGGATAAAAAGGGGTGAGCCGATTCTAGCACAGATCAGGATCTGATTCGGACAGGCGAGCCGGAACGCACGGATTCGTAGACTGCGTTCGCGATCTCGACCGACATCAATCCATCGAACGCCGTGACGAGGGGCGACGTCCCGTTCACAATCGAATCGACAAACGCGCGGTCTTCCTGAAGGTAGCCCCATTTCTCCTCGCGCGGGGTCTGCTGCATCGACTCCGAACTGAAATGACCCTCGAGGCTGCTGCTCCAAACCAGCGTTTCCATTTCGCGGGTCACCAGCGTCGCGTGGTGACAAAAAACCTCGACGCGTTCGAACGGAAACAGCCAACTCGCGTCCGCGGCGGTGGCGAGCGTAGCGTGCATGCCGTTGGTGAACTTCAGCAACACGGAGAAGTCATCGATCTCCCCGTACTCATGACTCGATCCGATCGCCGTCAACGTTTCGATCTCGCCGAAGAGAAACCGCATCATGTCAAACATGTGAATCGGAGTTTCGTAAAGAAACCCGCCGGTCACGTGCGGATCGCCGGTCCATTCCGGTTTCAGCAACTCGCCGCGGTTCATTTTCACGTGCGCGGAGTGCGCTTCGTGAGTTTCGGAAAGCAGCCGTTTCAAGGTTGCGTAGACGGGCGCGAAACGGCGGTTGTGTCCGATCTGAAACACGGCGTTGCTGTGTTGAGCTTTTTCGTAAACAGTTTCCGCTTCGGGGATCGTAGTGGCGAGTGGTTTCTCGCAGAAGACGTGTTTGCCGGCATCGATCGCGGCAAGCGCAAGCGGAACGTGACGCGTGTTCGGCGTTGTGATGAAGACTGCATCCGAACGTTCGATAACTTCGTCCGCCGTGCTAGCGATGTAGGCGTCGTGTGCGCGCGCGAGTTGTTGCGCGCGATCGGGAACAACGTCGTGAACGCTGGTGATTCGAACCCGTTCGTCGCGCGCGAGAATGCCCGCATGTACTCCGGCAATGAAGCCGGTTCCGATAATGCCGATCTCGATCGTCATGAGTTTACTATTTGTTCGGTCGCGGCTTTAGCATCGCGCGCGAGTTGAAACGCATCGCGTTCCCAGTATTCCGGGCGGAAGATCTCGACACTCGCTACGCCGTCGTAGCCAATCTCGCGAAACGCAGCGACCATCTCGCGCAGCGGAAGTATTCCCAACCCAGGCAGCAGGCGATGACGATCTTCGAGTTGCGCTCGCGGCAGATCCTCTGCATCGTTGATGTGAAAGATGTAGATCAAACGCGGATCGAGCTGCTTGATCATCGTCACGTCCGAACCGCCCGCGTAAAAGTGAAAACTATCGATTACGAGCCCGAGATTATCACGCGCGGCGGTGCGCACGATCTCCGCGGCGAGATCCAATGTCGGTACGCTGCAATCCGGTTGGCCGAGAAACTCGAAACCGAGAGCGACACCGTGTTCGGCGGCGATGTCGCAGAGTTCAGTCAGCACGTGAACAGACTCTTCCACCACGTCGACATCGCCCGCCGGAAGCTTCCCGGGCACGACGACGATGTACGGACACTCGAGCTCCGCCGCGATTTTACTCAGCTCGCGGCACTCTTCTTTGATCGCTTCGTAACTTTCGGCATCGCGAAACGTGATGTGCTCGATCGAATTGATGCTCAACGGCGGCACGCCCGCTTCGGCGAACACATTCTTCAGTTCACCCGGCGTTCCGATGGTCAGGAATTTCCTCAATTTGGCCGCCCAAATCTCGACGTAATCGAAGCCCGCGTCTTTCGCCGCCTGCACGTCAGTCAGCAGATCCGCGCGCATTGTCGTCGCGCCGTTTAGTGCAAGTTTCATAGGTTTTTGCAGGATAACACGGATCGATCGTCAGCCGTCCTCCGCGGTTTGACTTGCCGTGGCGTTAGTTGTAAAAGCGTGCTGGTTCCAAACAACAAGGAGAATAAAAATGGCGTTACGACTTGGCGACATAGCACCCGATTTTCAAGCAGACACCACTGATGGCCCCATTAGTTTTCATGAGTGGATTGGCGACAGTTGGGCCGTTCTGTTCTCACATCCGAAAGACTTTACTCCCGTATGCACTACCGAGCTCGGTTACGTTGCGCGCTGCAAGCCAGACTTCGACAAACGCGGCGTCAAAGTGATTGGCCTTAGCGTTGACCCGACCGAGTCACACAAGCGATGGGCCGAGGACATCAAGGAAACGCAGGGCGCGGCCCTCAATTTTCCGGTGATTGCCGATCCGGACCACAAGATCGCCGAACTCTATGACATGATTCACCCCGAGATCAGCGACATCTTCACCGTCCGCTCGGTTTTCGTCATTGGCCCCGACAAGAAGATCAAGCTGATGATTACGTATCCGGCCAGCACCGGACGCAATTTCGACGAGATTCTGCGCGTGATCGATTCGTTGCAGTTGACGGCGAAGTACAGCGTCGCGACGCCGGTGAATTGGAAAGATGGTGACGACGTGATTATCGTGCCGTCGCTCTCTGATGAGGCTGCCAAAGAGAAGTTTCCCGGCGGCTGGAGAGCGCCGAAACCGTACTTGCGCATCACGCCGCAGCCGAACAAACCAGCGGCCGCGGGAGGAACGGACACAGCAGCGAAGAGCGCGTCCTAAAATCCGCGCAATTCGTGTTTTAAATGGACAGCCCCGTCTGCGGATCGAAGTAGTGAGCCTTATCAGCAACTACTTGCAACCAGACGGGGCTTTCCAACTCCGCGCGAAAGTCGGCCGGCGCGCGAGCGACAAGCCTGTTATTTCCGACTGAAAGAAATACGAAAGTCTCGTTACCCATCAACTCAGTTACATAAACGGTCGCCGGAATTGCGCCACTTTCACGTTCAGTAAGAACAGCGACGTGTTCGGGGCGAATGCCGATTGTGATTCGCTCCGTGTCTTCTCTCGTCACCGGGATGTGAATTGTGCCGTTTTTAAAAACGCCGTTCTCAATCTTTCCCTCGACGAAATTCATACTCGGACTGCCCACAAACTCCGCCACAAAACGATTCGCGGGATGATTGTAAATATTCAACGGCGTGTCGAACTGCTGTAATCGCCCGCGTTTCATCACCGCGACGCGCGTCGCCAGCGTCATCGCTTCCGCTTGATCGTGCGTGACGTAGATCGTCGTGGTGCCGAGTTGATGTTGTAGACGTTTGAGTTCGCCGCGCATCTGGACGCGCAGGCGGGCGTCGAGGTTCGAGAGCGGTTCGTCCATCAGGTACGCGCGTGGTTCGCGAACGATCGCGCGCGCGAGCGCCACGCGCTGTCGTTCGCCGCCCGAGAGTTGGCGTGGTTTGCGGTCGAGCAGGGGTTCGATTTCCAGCCTTTGCGCGACAGCGTTCACGCGCCGCGTTCGTTCTTGTTTGTCGAGTTTTCTGACGCGCAGCGGATACGCGATGTTCTCAGCGATAGTCATGTGCGGATACAGCGCGTAACTCTGAAAGACCATGGCGAGGTCGCGATGCTGCGTCTGGACGTCGTTGATCCGTTCGCCTTCGATGCAGATGTCGCCGCCGGTTACGGTTTCGAGGCCGGCGAGCATTCGCAGCGTTGTCGTTTTGCCGCAGCCTGATGGACCAAGCAGCACCACAAACTCGCCGGCGGCGATCTCCAGGCTGAGATCGTCCACGACGACCGTGTCGCCGAACGTCTTCGTCACGTTTTTGAATTGAATCGTCACTAGCCCTTCACTGCTCCCAGCGACAGTCCGCGTACGAGATACTTCTGCATCGCCATCGCAAAAACCAGAATCGGCACGATAGCGACCGCACCCGCCGCGCTCATCACACCCCACTTGATTTCGTACTGCGTGACGCGCCCGGCAATCCAGACCGGCAACGTCATCGACGCGTCAGTTTGCGTCAGCACCAGTGCGAACAGAAATTCGTTCCAGGAAACGATCAAACAGAAAACCGCCGTCGCCGCGAGACCGGGCGCGACCAGCGGCAAAACTACGCGCACCAGCGCGCCGAGTCGCGAATCACCGTCGACGAGCGCGGCTTCCTCGAGATCGCGCGGCACCTCGTCGAAGAATCCACGCATCATCCAAACGACGAAGGGAAGATTGAAAGCGGTGTAAACAATGATCAGCGACGCTTTTGTGTCGAGCAGTCGGAGATCGCGCATCATTAGAAACAGCGGCAAGGCGGTGACGATTGCGGGAAACATACGCGTCGAGAGAATCCACAGCGACAGTTTGCGGTCGAGATCGTAAGGCAGGCGAAAGCGCGCCAGCGCGTAGGCCGCGAGCGTGCCGAGCACGAGCGCGCAAATTGTCGAAATTACTGCGACCATGGCGCTGGTAATCAGGTATTGCGCAAAGGAGCGCGTGACGAACGCGTCGTAGTAGTGCTCCAGCGTCGGCGTGAAATAGAACCAAGGGGGCGGAACGGCGAAGTGGTCCACCTCCGATTTCAAGGAGATCGTGAACATCCAGTAGACCGGCGCGAGCGCCGCCACCAGACTCAACAACAATATTAGGTACTTAAGCGCGCGACTCATTTCTTAACAACCGGATGTAAACGACGCTGATCACATTCGTAAGCGCCAGCAGCACAAACGACATCGCCGCTGCATAACCAAAATCAAAAAACCGGAATGCGGTGCGATAGATGTAAAGACTGATCGTCTCGGTCGCGAAACCCGGCCCACCTTCAGTCAGAATGAAGATCTGATCGAACACCCGCAGCAGATCCATCGTCCGCAAAAGCAGCACGATCAGGATCGCCGGTTTCAACAACGGTAACGTCACGTGGCGGAACGTTTGCCAACGTGTCGACCCGTCGATCAACGCCGCTTCGTACGGCTCCTGCGGGATCGCCTGCAACCCTGCGAGCAGCACCAGAAATACAAATGGCGTCCACTGCCACACGTCGACCGCGATCACGGACAGCATTGCCAGGACGGGCGACGCCGTCCACGTCAACGATTCGGTATTGACGCCGATCTGTTTGAGTGTTCCGTTGATTGCGCCGAAGTTTGGGTTGAGCAGCAGACGCCATACGATCGCAGCGACGACAGGCGGCAACATCATCGGCACGAGCAGAGTCGCGCGAAAGAAGCCACGTCCGCGAATGTGACTGTTGAGCAATAGAGCCAGTCCGAGGCCGAGCAGAAATTCACACGTCAAGGCCGCCACAGCGAAAACAAACGTGTGGGCCATGGCGGTGAGGAAGAAGTTGTCGGATAAGAGGCGGGTGAAGTTGCCCGGTGACCACGCATCATTAACTTGCAAACTGACAGTGCTCGAATAGATGAGGGGATAGATCGAAAGCGCAAGAAGCACCGCGACTGCCGGAGCGATCAAAACATAAGGCAGCAGATGGCGTTTAACGGCCGCGTTGGACAATCTTCTCAATTTCGGCATTCGCCTGATTCATCGCTTCGGCGGGAGACAACGCGCCGCTGTTTGCTTTCGAAAGAAAGATACCAAACGCGTTTTCGATCTCGTTCCACTGCGGCGTGCGCGGTCGCGGCCGCGACGTTTCGAGCGAACGCAGCTGCGCGGGATACGCGTGAAACTTCGCCACCAATTCCGGATCGCGAAACAGCGACTTGCGCGTCGGCGGGTTCCCACCGAGTGCGGATCGTTTCATCTGTTCGGCAGTGGTGGCCCACACGAGAAAATCCATCGCGGCCTCGGTGTTTCGCGCCGTGCGCGGAATCGCGATCAGCCAGTTGCCAATCTCGGCCTGCCCTGGTTTGCGCCCCGACGGCAGCGTCGTGAACTCAACCTTCCCGATAACTTTCGACTTCGACGGATCCTCAAACTTGCTGATCCACGCGGGCCAGTTAATCGACATCGCCGCCGTTCCCTGCAACAAGTGCGCCCCGACCTCATCCGCATTGAAACTCGCGTAACCAGGCGGCGTGTATTTCCCCATCTGGACCATGAACTCGAGCGCGGCAATGCCTTCGGGAGTATTAACCGTCGGCTTACCGGAAGCGTCGAACATCTCGCCGCCGAACGCCCAGAAGATCGGCATGAAGTCGGCGACGGCCGCATTGCCCTGGGCCGCGCGCATCACATAGCCGTACATACCGGAGCCAGTCTCTTTCTCCTGGATCGTTTTTGCAGCAGTAAGCACATCGTCCCAGGTCGTAGGCGGCTTGAGGCTGTGTTTCTCAAAAAGATCTTTGCGATAGAAGAACAACTGCGAGTTGCCAACGTAAGGCAGCGCGTAGAGCGAGCCCGTTTGATAGGGATGACGGCACAACGCGATCGAGGTGTCGACGAAGTCAGTGTCAGGCCCATTTTGCCCGCGTTTTTGCAGCAACGGCGTCAGTTCAGTCAGAAACTGTTTCGTGGCGAAAGTCGGGAACCACGGATCGTCCATCATGATCAAGTCGTAGGCGCCCGTACGCGCATTGAGATCTATCAATTCTTTCTCAAAAAGATTGGCGTAAGGAAACTGTGTGATCTCAATATGGACGCCGGTCTGCCGTTCGTAGTCGAGCGCCGCAGCCTTGAGCGCGTCACCCTCGACACCCGAGATCGCGGCGAGTGTCAGTTCTTTGTGAGCTGCTTGTTGTGGGTCCTTGCTGCAACTCACAGTGATAACGAGCAGCAGCACGATCAGCGTCAGTAGAGTTGTCAATCTCATAAGTTAAAATTAGTCAACGCCTGCGGCGTTTAGCGCGCATATAATATGGTCTATGCGACAAATCGTCACTACAACGACCGGCGGCATCGACGTCCTGCAGGTCCAGCAAAAACCGGACCCAACCCCACGCGATGATCAACTGGTGATTCGTGTCCGCGCCGCCGGACTGAATTTCGCCGACATCCTTTCGCGCCAGGGTCTGTATCCCGACTCGCCGAAGAAGCCGGTCGTGATGGGCTACGAGTGAGCGGTGTCGTCGAAGCCGTGGGCAAAGACGTCGACAGCTCGCTCATCGGAAAACCGGTCGCGGCGATGACGCGTTTTGGCGGGCAGTCGGAGCTGGTCGCAGTGAAAGCGATGCAGGTGTTCCCGAAGCCTGACAGGTTGAGCTTCGAACAGGCGGCGGCGATCCCGGTGAATTACCTGACCGCGTACGCGTTGCTGGTGGTGATGGGTTCGTTGCACAAGGGCGAGTCGATATTGATTCACAACGCAGGCGGCGGCGTCGGTCTCGCCGCACTCGACATCGCGAAGAAGATAGGCGCCGTTACGTACGGCACGGCGAGTCCCGGGAAGCACAAGTTTCTTGCCGAACGTGGCCTGGACCATGCGATCGACTATCGCAAACAGGATTGGTTCCCGGTGCTGAAACAAATGACGAACGGACGCGGCGTGGACCTCGTGATCGATCCCATCGGCGGCGCGCATTGGAAGAAGAGTTACGCGGCGCTGCGGGCCACCGGACGGCTCGGTATGTTTGGGATTTCAGCCGTCTCCGCCAACGGACTCTCCGGCAAGCTCAACATGTTGAAAGCCGCGATTCAAACTCCCCGGTTTCATCCGTTTGGACTCCTGAACAAGAACCGCGGCGTATTTGGACTGAACCTGGGCCACATGTGGCACGAAC
>DATANW010000523.1:0-6847 GCA_036266055.1 Pyrinomonadaceae bacterium
TGCCTGAGAAGTCGAAACCTTTGAGGACGCCGGTGCCGGTCATGATGTAAACCGCGCGGCCGTCAGTCACAGGCGAAGGTGACGACATATTTTGTTTGCGCATTTTCACGTCGCCGCCGCCGAGCGGTTTCTTCCAAAGCACCTCGCCTTTCGTCTTATCGACGGCCCAGAGAAAGAGATTGCCGTTGTCGGCGACGTTCAGGAAGATGTAGTTACGCCAGATGATCGGCGTCGAACCGCTCCAGGCCGGCATCGCCAGTTTCCAGACTACGTTCTCCTCGGTGGTCCATTTCACGGGCAGGTTCTTCTCGTTACTGACACCGTTGAGTGACGGGCCGCGCCACTGCGGCCAGTTTTGCGCTGCCGCCTTCTGTTCCAAAAAGCCCAGTGCGAGAAAGATCCCGACTAGAAGAATGAAAATTTTTAGTTTCATGCCTCGATCCTTTTTAACGAACGCGGATTATTCGGATCTTAGTGCCGGCAGCAATGGTGAACGCAGAGCGGCGATTGTCGCGACGAGCGATGCGGTGGCGCCGGAAACGAGAATTGCCAGGAGCAACAGGCCCAACGAAACGTTTGGCCCTTTGCCGCCACGCTCGACCAGCACCGGCGTGATTGCCAGCAGCGCGCAAACAAATCCCACCGCCAGGCCAAGGCACAGCATCAGAACGTTTTCTGTGATCACCATTACCGCGAAGTGAGAAGAGTTATACCCCACCGCGCGCATCAGGGCTAGTTCTCGCCGTCGTTCGAGAACATTTCGTAGCAACACCGCGGCCATCCCGAGCGTGCCTAGAGCGAGGCCCAGACCGCCGAGCAGTTGAAACGTCGAAAGATAAGTGTTCTCAACGCGATGAAAACTCGCGAGCCGTTCTTCAGTTGATTGCGCGTCGAAACCGAAGTCAGACAGACGATCTTCCAACACAGTTGCGGCGTCGCTTCCGGGCGGAGCCTCGATCAGGAAGTAACGATAGCCTTGTTCGGAAGGGAACAGTCGCAGGAAGTTCTTTTCCGACATGATCAACTCGCTTTGGAAGACGCTATCGGCGAGCGCGCCGACGACACGGAGGCGCACTGGGGTTGGGCCGTTTTCGAGAACAAAGTCTTCGCCAACTTTCAGATGAAGAACATAATTGAGCGAGTTTGCGTCGCCGATTACTGGTATCGCGCCGTCGGGAAATTCCTGATTTAGCAGTAACCACGGATTGTTCTTATCCGTGTTTTGAAAAGTGAAGCGATTTTCATTCAGGAATGCGTCAGGTGCCGCGACGATCTTCGGATTGCGTGGTTGATAGAGATTGAGGCAACTCGCATCGTCGCCTGGCCGCATCCGGAGACTCACTACCCGAGCGTCTTTGAGAGCATTCTCTTCGTTAGTGTTGTTGAGGTTCAACGCCTCGCGACCTTCGACCGTGTTCACGTCACGCACAATGGGCAATAACGACTCGGCAACGAATTGGAACCCGCCACTCCCGGATGCTTTATCGTTCGCGACGATGCCTGAGCGACGAAACGCGTCGACGGCGACGATGATGAACGTTGCTGAAGCGATCAACGTGACGCACAGCACAGTGCGCGCCGGCCGATAGGTCGTGTTGCGAAAACCCATTTGGGACAACGCCCACCACCCGGGCCGGCGTATCGTTACAGCCTTCTTTCCTCTCAACCACGTAGAGAGAAAACAGACGCCCGCGACCAGCAGCACCACGCCTCCACCGAAGAAACCGGCCGTTTGCGGGATTGACTTCAGAGCGCCGCCAACCAATAGCGCGACGCCGATGATTGTCATCGCAACTGCAATCCGAAACACGTACGACCTGGCGCCACGGATCGTAGCCGCGTCATTTGTGGTTCCTGTTAGCAGGCTGCGTGTCGATAAACGTCCGACTCTTCTTAATGTCAGAAAAATACAAACGACCGCCGCCGCGACTCCGCCGAGCGCGCCAAACAACAGCGATTGCCACGTGATGTGCAGCGTCAGCGAAGTGGTGCCGACCGCATCGACCCACCACGTGCGCAGGCCGTACATCAGCAGCGCCGCGTAACCGATCGCGCCGAGCAATCCGAGGAGGCTGCCGATCACCGACAACAGTAAACCTTCCATGAGAAAGAGGTTGCGAATGCGCGAGGCGGCGAAACCGATCGCCTGCAACGTTCCGATCTCGCGTAGTCGTTGCTCGATGCCCAGTTTAAAGAAGAGTGCAGTGAGCAAGAGCGCGGAGACGACGAGAAAGAAACTGAAATAGAGGAAGTATTCGCCGAAGTCAGTCGCGCCGCGTGACGCAGCGAGTCCGTCGGCGCGAACCGGAACGACTTGCAGCGCGGTCGACGTGGGTAGCAGCGCGGTTCGTAGCTCGTCGCGAAACCTCTGGACTATTTGTGGCGACAGCGGAGCATCGCGACCGGTAGAAAAACGGATGGACGTGAGATTACCGAAGCGTGACTGCCATAGCTTCTGACCTTCTTGCAGCACGATGAACGCCTTGGGCGTGGTGCGATATTGGTCCCAGTAGTCTTCGTCCTGCTTGCGCACTCGGCTGAGGTCAACCGGGAAAGGCGGATCCCAGTCAGATAGATGTTGCGACTCAGTGATGCCGGGATACGCGGGAACGAGATCGCGATCCGCGGCAAGTCCTTTGATCGGCGTGACGCCGGCAAATTGAAAATCGGCCGTCCGTGTTTCAAGACGTCCGCCTTCCTGCCAGACGTAGTATTCGAGCGTGATCTTTTCACCATGCTCGGGGTGCAGTTCACGGGCGGCCCACTCGTTTAAGATAATTGGCGATTTGAAATCGGTTTGGTTACCCAACGAGTAAAGCACTTCGGATCCCACGGCGGTGACGAGCGAATAGGGAATCGAACGGTCTTTCGTGCTGACGCTATTCGCAAGGTATGAAAAGACCGGAAGATCGGTGGACAGAGAACTCGCGCCCGCCGCCTCACCCGCCGCTTTCGCCACGCTCTCGTTCAGCAGATTGCTAGTGCTTTCGAGTGAAAGCGAGTCGTCGAGCGGGCGCAGTTTGAGGCCGAGATCTTCGAGGGTCGCTTTGTCGCGAAGTAGCGCTTGTGTTCCCGCAACAGAAGGATTTTGCGCGACGAGGATCGTATTGATCTTCTGTTCCTGGTCCAGTTCCTTTTGCAGAAACTTAAGCGAAACAAACATGGCGCGTACCATGCCTTGCTGTGGCTGGAGGGAAAACTCGCCGAGGATGTCGCGCGCTGGTGTGTAGCCATTGTTGAGCCTGATCGTCTTGCCCGGATCGTCTTTGCGGCCATGTAGCGATTCGATCGGAATGTCTGACGGTTTCTCGAGTCGCAACAACAACGAATCGCCGCGTTGCGCTCCGAGCTCACTGGCGAGACCTTCGCTGACCCATACTTCGCGATTCTGCGGCGTGTCCAGCCCGACTTTTCCGAGACCATGAAAATGCCAGAAACGTTCGTCAACGCCGTAAACCTTCACACCGCCGGCACGACGATGACTCCTATCATGTTCGACCGCGCCTTCCAGCGCGATGATCGGAGCGCCGCCCAGTTCTGCCGCCAACTGTTCACGGAAGAAACCAGTAGACACGACGATGTGGTCCGTGTTTCCCAGGCGCTGCGAAACAAGATCGCGCAGGCTCCCGCGAACCGAAGCGCCAATCAACAACGCGCCCGCCAGCACCGCGACCGCAGCCGCGACGCCAATGACGACAACGAGATTGGTCTGCCAGTAATAAGCCAGCCCGCGTTTTAGAAGACGTGTAGTACGCATCACGCCTCCGCGAGATGTTGGTTCTTCAGTTCAAAGCGTTGGGGGAAGCGTGCGGCCAGTTCGGCGCTGTGAGTGACGACGATCAGTATCGTTTGCGATTTGCGGTGAGTGTCGAGCAACAGGTCCGCCACGACCTGCGCCGACTTTTGATCGAGATTTCCGGTGGGCTCGTCACACAACAGGAGCTTGGGTTTCATGATCAGCGCGCGCGCCAGAGCAACGCGTTGTTTTTCGCCGCCTGAGAGTTGCGCCGGACGATGGTCCAGACGTTCGCCGAGACCGACGTGCTCGAGCAGTTCGGCAGCACGCCCCGGCGCATCGCCATTCGGTGTCGCAACAAGCGTCGGCGTCAGCACGTTCTCGATGACCGAGCATTGCGGCAGCAGGCAGTGGTCCTGAAAAATGAAACCGATCTGCTGGTTGCGAAACGCGGCGAGTTGTTTTGAGTTCAATACAAACGGATTCTGGCCATTGAGTGTAATGGTCCCACGTGAAGGAGGTTCGAGCGCGCCCATAAGATAGAGCAGCGTGCTCTTGCCGCTGCCGGACGGTCCCATGATCGAGACAGCCGAACCTTGCGGCAACGAAAGCGAAACATCGGAGACTATTCGCAGCGGCCCGGCCGGAGTGGAATACTCTTTCGAGACATTCTCAACCTCGAGCAAGCCGCACCTCCCCCACCTCGGACACGACAGATTCTGGCGGTTGGCGCACGCTCGCGTAAGCTTCGAGGAGACGATCGGCCATATGGGCGGCGCTGTAGTGCTCGCGCACGCCGCGAAAACCATTCGCGCCCAACTCTTCCGCAAGTTTTCTGTCGCGCGCGATCTTCAAAATGCCTGCGGCGAGGTCCGCTGGATCGTCAGGTCGAACGAGTATCCCGCCGCCGGTTGATTCGACGATCTCGGTAAAAGCTCCGCGTCGTGGTTGGACCAGCGGCACACCGCACGCCATTGCTTCGAGTAGCGAAACGCCTTTCGGTTCGTCGTATGTTGCGGGCAACGACATCACGTCGAGCTGTCGCAAGAACGCGATCTTGTGGTCACGATCGATTACGCCGTGATAGCGAAATTCACCCGCGAGCCCGGCGTCTGCCAACTGCTTCTCGACATCCGTAAAGTACGATTTGGAATCGGGGGCCATGTAGCCGGCAACTTCGAGTCGTGCTTCCGGGAGTTCCTTTCGCACGAGGCGATATGCCTCGGCGAGCACATGGAGTCCTTTTTCCGGAGCGACGCGACCAAGAAACCCGACCGTAAAAGGGCCATTGCGATTCGGCTCTCGCAGTTCGAATCCATGCGGGTTGATTCCCAGGGGGACCACGCGGATTTTTTCTGGCGCGATGCCAAGATACCCCGGCATGAACTCCGCGTAGTACCTGCTCACCGAAAGGAACCCGTCCACGTTTTCAATTTGGCTGCGGATCAGGCGTAACGCGGTTTCACGATACGGTTCCTGCAAACCATCGAGAAACAGATCCTCGCCTTGCATGGTGCAAACGATCGGGACGTTCAGTGCTTCCTTCAATGGTTTGGCGAGCGAGATCAACAACGTGTACGGCAGGTTGATGATATCCAGCGGCGGCTCGGTTTTGAGCCAGTCGATCAGCTTCTCGATCTCTTTGCTTTGAAAACCGCCTTCGCCCTTGAGCACCGAGACGGTCATCTCGCCGAGCATCTTTGGATTGGTCGAGATCGAACGGCGCGAAGCGAGACTCAGGACAAACTTCGAGTCCCACAGGCGATCCAGCCATTTGGGCGTCTTGCGAAAGAGCGGTACGTACTGTTCGAGGTAAGCGCTGATGCCGCCGAGCACGACATGATCGCGGCTGACGTTTGGTTCGTCGGTGAACGTCGGCGTGTAAACAGGGAGCAGCAGCACGTCGTGCTTACGCGCGATCAGTTCGGTAGCCATTGCGTTGTCGCGCAAACAACTACCGCAGTACATCCTGCCCGCGCCGCCTGTGAGATAAAGAATTCGCATGTGAAAGGGTCTTTGGTTTTTGGCCTTTGGTCTTTGTACTTAGTTCTTAGTACTTGGTGAAGGCGTCGACAAAGTACAAAGCACAAAGTACAAAGCCCAAAGGCCTAAGACCTAAAACCAAAGCCTAACCCCAACCCTCACGCCGCTCCCGCTTGTTGAAACGCTCGACGGCCGTAGAGGTGATCGAAGAGATTGCCTTCGTGTGGCTGGTCCCAACTTACCTGATTAGTCGGCATCGCGCCAATGTTCAACCGGTCAACCTGCGGCGACGATACGAGCGTTTGGATCAGCTTCGGATCTTTCGTGATTGCCGTGACCACCAGGCTCGGTGGAAGTACGCTGACCAGTTCGTTTTGGTTCACCTGCACCACGCTCGCAAACGGAAGCAAAAACTCTTTCGACGCCAACGGATGCTGTGCATCGCAACGAACGATCGTGGGCAGCAGGTACGAACAGTTGTTCCAAACCACGAGCCGTTCGCCATCGCGATGAGCAGCGGTAACGTCACGCGCACCGTCCAGATGTTGATCGATGATGGAATTAATTCGGGTTGCAATCTGTGGATCTACAAATGGCGCGATTTGGGCGTTCTCGTCGTCAGCCGCTCGGGGAGCAATCTTAACCAGACGTCTTGCCAGCGCTTCCGCAATCTCATCACCATGCCGCGGGGTCCACACGGCCGACGCGTTTACACACGATCGTCCGCCGTTGTCGGCAATCGACGCGACCATCACGTCGAGGTACTGCTCCCAGTCGTCGACGCAATCTTCGCCGATGACGACTTTGCTGTAGCCTGGTCCATGAATCTCAACTCGCGGATCGTTCGCCCATGGTCCCGTCGTCGACGAATCGCCGAAGAGCAGGGAACGGCCGCAGTTCCTCAGGATCTCGCTCGCGCCCGCATGGTCCGCCGGATAAAAACTGAACGCCTCCCGCGGCGCGCCTGCTCTGATTAACGCCTGAATGATCCGGTACGGCGTCCATGGCTCGGCGCTTCCGGGTTTCAAAACCAGGGGAATGTGCAACGCGAACGACGGGATCCAAAGCGAATGCACGCCCGGCGAATTGTTTGGCAAGACCGCGCCCAACGACTGCGTGCGCGGAAAG
>DATANW010000524.1:0-13192 GCA_036266055.1 Pyrinomonadaceae bacterium
AAGAACTTCGGCGAGGCGGTATTTAAAACAACGTCGAAGATCGTGCGTGTCGAAGTCGATCCTGACAAGTTGTATCCGCAGCTCGACTACGGCAATGACGCAGTGCCGCGAACGAAAGACTTGCCGGATGCGCTGAACGAAGCATCGCTGCAGTTGGGCGGGCAGGACTTCCCGAAAGCTGAAGCGACGGCGCGTGCGATGATTGCCGCCGCCCCGCGTTTTCAGGAAGCGCGAATTCTGCTCGGCCGGGCGTTGCTTGGTGAAAACAAGCTCGAAGAGGCTGAACAGATCTTCCGAGCATCGCTCGACGAGCCGCTGCCGTTTGCGGCAACGCTGGCGTGGGCCAACATTGGTTTAGGCGAGATCGCGATGAAGCGCAACCAGGCGGCGGAAGCTGCGAAGCGATTCAACGACGCCGTGATCGCGAGTCGTGATTATCCGTCGTCGCTGGCTGCGCGCGCTGCGCGAATTCGCGCGGAAGCTGCGGCGAATAGTGCGCCGCCGATTGACGAGGCCGCGCGAACGTTCATCACACAGTTTTCGCAGGCTGTTGTCAGCAACAAGAAAGCCGATCTCGATGCGCGCGTCGTTCCCGGCGAGCTGGTGAGATTTGTTAACGCCAGTATCGGCACGGAGCTTTGGGACACGCGGGTGTTGCGCACCGAACAGCTCAATGCGAACCTGATCGCGGCGGACGTCTACATCAAGGCGAGCAAGCTGGGCAAAGCCGGAGAAGGCACGGCTGTGATGCTGCTGGCGCGCACGCCAACTGGTTTGAGAGTTTCAGGTATCGAACTTTTCGAAGTGCGGTAGGAGTTCCCGCAAAGTCGCAAAGACGCGAAGAGACAGACAAGAATCTCTTTGGGTTTAACTTTGCGTCTTTGCGCCTTCGCGCGAGTAAGTGGTGGTCAGATGGATGAAGCAGAGATTCAAGAACGCGCCGCCCGCATCAAGCTGCTCTTAATGGATTGTGACGGCGTGCTCACCGACGGCCGGATCTGGATTCTCGAAAACGGTGAGGACCAGAAAGCGTTCCACACGCGCGACGGCCTCGGCATAGTCTTGTTACATCGCACCGGATTGAAGTCGGGCATAATCTCCGGACGCACCTCGAGCGCCCTCGAACGACGCGCTCAATCACTCGGCGTTTCATACTTGTGGCAGGGACGCGACGACAAGCGCCAGGCGTTTGCCGACACGTTGACCCAGTCGCAAGTCACGAACGAAGCAGTGGCTTTCGTCGGCGATGACCTGACGGATCTTCCGCTGATGAAGCAATCCGGTTTGGCTGTTGCGGTTGCGGATGCGGTCGCGGAAGTCAAGGCGCACGCACATTACGTCACTGAAGCGAAAGGTGGAAAGGGCGCCGTGCGTGAAGTCATCGAGTTGATTTTGAAGGCACAGGGTCGTTGGGACGACCTTGTCAAATCGTATTTGATCTAACACCGAAAGGAGTTTTGCGGAGGTAGCTATGGCGGCACAGGTTGAGACGTATCAATTCCAGGCCGAGACGAAGCAGTTGCTGGACATAATGATCCACTCGCTCTACACGACGAAGGAGATTTTCCTGCGCGAGTTGATTTCAAATGCATCTGACGCCCTCGATCGTCTCGGGTTCGAGTCACTCACAAATCCGGAGTTGACCGCTGAAGATTCTACAAAAGAGATTCGGCTCGAGGTTGACACGAACGAGCGCACGTTGACGATCAGCGACAGCGGCATCGGCATGAGTCGCGAGGAGGTCATCCAACACATCGGCACGATTGCGAAGTCAGGCACGCGTGAGCTGCGGGAGAAGATGCGTGAGGGCGCGTCGACGAGTGCGCTCGAAGAACTGATCGGGCAGTTTGGCGTCGGCTTTTATTCGGCGTTCATGGTTGCCGATCGCGTCACGCTCGTCACGCGTCGGGCCGGCGAGCAGCGCGCGACTCGCTGGGAATCAACCGGAGACGGGCAATACACAATCTCCGACGCCGAGCGACCAACTCGCGGCACCTCGATCACGCTGCACCTCAAGCCAGTCGATCACGAAAACGGGATCGAAGACTACACCGACAAGTGGACGTTGTCGCGCATCGTCAAGCGCCACTCGGATTACGTCAACTATCCGATTCTTTTTGATGGTGAAGCACTGAACTCGATGAAGCCGCTTTGGGGGCGGCCGGCGAGTGAGGTTAGCGAGGCCGAGTACTCCGAGTTTTACAAACACATCTCGCATGATTTCAGCGATCCGCTGTACCACTTCGCCGCGCGTGCGGAAGGATTGCTCGAATACCAGGCGCTGATCTTCTTCCCGTCCAAGGCGCCTTACGATCTGTTCTATCACGGCTTCGAATCGGGGTTGCGGCTCTACGCGAAGGGCGTGCTGATTATGGAGCAGTGCCCGGATCTGCTGCCGCATTACTTGCGGTTCCTGAAAGGACTCGTCGACTCCGAGAACCTGCCGCTCAACATCTCGCGACAGATGTTGCAGCAGGACCGGCAGATTGCGCAGATCCGCAAATGGCTGACGAAGAAATCGCTCGACGCGTTGCAGCATCTGTTCGACAAGGAGTTTGAAAAGTATGTCGAGCTCTGGAAGCAGTTTGGACGCGCGTTGAAGGAAGGCGCCGCAACGGACTTCGATAACAAGGATCGGATCGTTTCGTTGTTGTTGTTTGAGTCGTCGCATGATGCGGAGAAGTTGACGACGTTGAAAGACTACGTGGGCCGTATGCCGTCTGAGCAGTCGGAGATCTTTTACCTGACGGGTGAATCGCGCACGGTCGTCGAGAACTCGCCGCATCTGGAGGCGTTCAAAGCGAAGGGTTACGAGGTGCTTTACCTCGTCGATACGGTTGATGAATTGTTGGTCCAATACCTGACTGAGTTTGAAGGGAAGCGGTTGAAGTCAGTCGGGAAGGGGACTGTGAACCTTGGAAGCGAAGAGGAGCAGGCGCAGGTCGAAGAGGAGCTAAAGAAGGAGCAGGAAGAGAGTGCCGGGCTCTTGCAGTCGATTCAACAGCACCTGGACCAGTATCTCAAGGAAGTGCGGCTGACGAACCGGCTGACGAATTCGCCGGTCTGTCTGGTCGGCGGCGAGATGGACTTCAGTCCCCAAATGGAGCGGCTGCTGCAAATGAGTGGGGGCGAGCGGCCGAAGCAGAAGCGCATTATGGAATTGAATCCGCGACACGAGATCGTGAGGAAGATGCGTGAACGTTACGCCGGCAACGCTGACGATCCGAAGTTAGGCAAATATGCGGAGTTGTTGTACGGGTACGCGTTGTTGGCGGAGGGTTCTGATCTTCCTGACCCGCCGCAGTTCAATCGCCTGTTGGCGGAACTGTTGTCCGAGACATTGACGACAGCGTAACGGCTGCACGTCCATTAGATCCGTGGTAATCTGTGGTTCCTTCGAAGGCTGAGCGGGTGTGGCGCAACGGTAGCGCATCAGCTTCCCAAGCTGAGGGTTGCGGGTTCGAATCCCGTCGCCCGCTCCAGACTCTCTGACGTGCATCCTTCCACATTGACACGACCAAAGACCGGCGTAGATTCCGCGTGAACCATACTCGTCGCGTGCGACTCTCTCGCCAGTCAATGCGACTTCTGCGCGGCAGCAATGATTGTTTCAACCTGATCGTTTTGTATAACGAGAGCATCTAGTTTTGACTCTTCAATCCCGGCAATACGTCCCAGCAATCTTCTGGCGAAAGAAGCATGATTTGCAAAATGCCAACGGGCCATCTCAACCAACGCGTCCATAGCTTCTTTACGAAGCTGGTTCAGCAGTTTTGGATCGCGCGATTCCGTCAGATTGATCAGTAACCAGGCTCCCTTGTTACGGTCGACCCATTTGTCGGATTTAAGAAGAGCAATGAACGGCTTGGGACGTATCATGCCCGCACGTTGTCGAGAAGAGCCGGCAATCACGCCGAGCGCCCTGACTGCATTATTGCGAACACCCTCATCAGGATCGCGCGCTGCGTCTGTAAGATCCGCAATCTGGCGTGCGGAGACGTTCACGTAACCGAGAAATTCAGCGGCAATGGCCCGGTGTTCAGCGTCCGAGGATCTCAAAAGGATCTTGCGCAGCAGGTTTTCATTCGCTAACGCAAACTCACGAATCTGCAGTTCTCTTGCGCGAAGCTCAGGATCGACCGAAAGCGCATAGCCATTGGAATGATCCTGTTGCGTGTGGCCGGCAACAACTGCCTTGCGCAATGCGTCCTCAGTTTCCTGATTGAGCTGCAAAGCTGCCGCCGGCAGCCGGTCTTCGCCCTTCGGCGCCGGTTTGTGTTGAAGTGCAACGCTCGAAGTTCCGGCCACGCCAATGTAAACCATCGAATTACCATGTTCGTCGCAGCACACACGCGCGATGTCGGTGGACGGCTTGCCTGTTAGCGATCGAATCGCTTGATCAATCCTTGATTGATAGGCGTTCCAGTCAGACGGCTCAACAGATTCGCCCGGTCGGATTGGCAGAACAGCCCTCAGCCGCACCACATCCAACTGTCCGTAGCCAAAGAAGTCGATATTACCAATGGTTTTTGTCTGGTCAGGTTTCGAAACAGCAACGAACGGGGTTGGTGGGAGCACAAAGCAGGTCAGGAACAGCGTAGTGACCGTGAACAGTATCGTCTTCTTCATTTCCCAGACTCTCTTGAACACGAGTCATTGTAAGGACAGCAGTGCCCATGAGAGAAATGCTTAAGCCGCGGATTCTTGCGAAACCCGCGGCTTAAAAGAATCGAGCCATTCACTACAGACTCGAGTTGATGGCACAGTGTTCCCTGCGACCAAGCACCCAGTTCTGCTGGATGAGATAGTCGCGTGAACCGAGTCTCAGATTGGCGCGCGCGCCGTTCGCGGTCGAGTAGGTTGGTCCAAATTGCCCGACACACTTCGACGCATTCTCCAAGCCGTACCTGTCAAACCACGCACCACCAAGTGGGTTCGTCACCACCCTGCTCAGCAATTGGGCCACCGTGGAGGCCAGCGCGTCTGCGGCTAAATTGTTGTTCGGGGTCGGCAACTGAACTCCGTTAGCAAAGAACTGCGGCGCGGCCACAGTCGGACAGCGATTCGGGTTGCCGACGAACGCGTAGCGAGTGTCCGATCCGAAGGCCATGCCTCTTCCATGATACGGGAGTGCTGAAGGCACACAGAGGCCGGTTGAAACCGAGCTCACGTCGGCTGACGCGATCACCAGCCAGATTCCCGCGGGATCCTGTGGCAGACCGTTCGTGACGATCTGATTCTCGACGATCTCGGCAATGTCGGTCGAAGTCAGCTCAAGTCCCTGCGAATACTGATCGTGGACCTGACCGCCGAAGAAAGTCGCACCGCTCGGAGCTTGACCACTGCCATTCGCATACATCGCGTTGATTTGGAAGTATGGCGAACCTCCAATATTAGACAGGAAGTCCTCGATGATTGCCTGCGTCGCGGTGTTCCCGTTGCCGCAAATTTCATCCCAACATCCATACCAGATTACGTACACGTCAGCCGCTCCGGACATGATTGGTCCATTGTGGTAGGCCATCTTGCTGTCGGTCTTCGCGCCTTTGTCGGTCTGACTGGCGGGCGCGTTTTGAGCGAAGACCGATGCCGCGCAAAGAGCCATGGCGACTACCAGCATTATCGAATTAATATGTTTGCTGCTCATTTCAAGTCTCCTTACCTTAAGTGTTGTTATCCTTCGTTGCTGCCGCGACCAGCGATCTGACACACACGACCAGTGAACCGTTCGGCGTTTCGCGGAAATGAATGGCGCCGGTTTCGACCAGCCGGTAGATCGTTCGGGTTGGGACATGTGACAAAACGGCGGCGTGATCTGGCGGCAGCATGATTGCGTCGGCTGTGGGGCAGTCAGCGCAGAGCGCGGGCAGCGAGCCGCTCGCGGTCCTGATGGCGTAGAACTCGTGAATCTCAACCGTCTTTTCAGTCCTGCGTGTCTTCTTCACAACTCGTCTCCCGTAAACGGCTTGCTGGACGGTTTATTGCCGTCGTTACCAGCCGACCCTATAATTGGCGGGCTTTTAGAGGTTGCGCTTCGCGAACCGCCCGCTCTATCTCGCCAACCGCGCCGACGTTAGTCCCGGGTGCTTTAAAAAGTCTTTTGGGTTTTCTTAAGTTGCGCTGATAAAGCTCTTACCGCCGGTCTTACAGAATTCTTACAGCGCTTATGCTTTGGCCTGACAATCACTTATATGAATTCGGGCCCTTTGTGCTTGACGCGCGCAGCCGGATACTGCTGCGTGAAGGCGTCACGGTGCGGCTCACTCCGAAGGCCTTCGAGACTCTTCTAGTCCTCATTCAGCACGGCGTGCAGGTAGTCGATAAGGAGCAATTACTGAAGCAGGTCTGGCCGGACACCTTCGTCGAAGAGGGAAGTCTTGCGCGCAACATACACGAACTGCGCAAGGCGTTGGGCGACGATCCCGCCGAGCCGAGCTACATCGAAACCATTCCCAAACGCGGGTACAGGTTCCTCGCCCCTCTCCGGGTATCCATCACGGAGGCCGAGCAGAGTGCTTCCCTTGTCGGTGGAGAAACGACGGTCATCGAGAAACACACGTTTGCCCGGGTGTTAAGTGAGGAGTTCGAAGCCTCTGACGTATCCGCCGAGATCGATCAGCAATCAACTCCCGCGAGACCCGCGCTGCCGGGAGTGACAGCCCGGAAGAGGAAGGGAATTCTCGTAGTGGTAGCGATGGCTGCCGTGTTGCTCGCCGGTTCCGTTGCCATGTTCATTTATCTCAAACGTCAGCGCGTCCCTCCAGCACCTCCGTCGCGCGCCAGGAGCACGCTGCTGAGACTGACAAACAACAACGCGGCGGATGATGGACCAGCCTGGTCGCCGGATGGCAGTCGGATAGCCTTTTCGAGTAATCGCGACGGGAAGACTGAGATCTATTTGATGAACACAGATGGATCGAACCTGAAACGACTGACCAACAATCTCTCGGACGACTATGGTCCAAAGTGGTCTCCCGACGGCCGCAAGATACTGTTCGATAGCGAGCGAGACGGTAACAAAGAGGTTTATGTAATGGATGCCGACGGCGGCAACCAGACTCGCTTAACTATCAACAATGCGACTGACAGTGGTACCTCCTGGTCTCCTGACGGTAGCCAGATCGCATTTGCCAGTAACCGCGATAACCCCAATTTTTATAACTTTGATATCTACCTGATGAATGCCGACGGCTCGAATGTCAGGAGAATAGTGGATGACCCTGAGTATGATGCGGAGCCTGCGTGGTCACCCGATGGTAAGAAGATTCTTTTTGTCACCGGCAGAAACGGTAACTTCGACGTCTACGAGGCGAATGCCGACGGCACGGACCAGCACAACCTGACAGCGGATTATAACCAGAACGATGGCGCAGGGATTTGGTCACCTGACGGGAAGAACATTGCATTCGTTCGTAGCATTCAAGGCAAGGAGCAAATCTTTGTCATGAACGCCGATGGAAGCAGTCTCAAACGTGTGACGAACAACTCAGCAAATAACGGCCGCCCCGCGTGGTCGCCGAACGGCTCCCAGCTCGTTTTTCGGACTGATCGAGACGGGAATTTTGAAATATGTCTCATGAGTGTTGACGGCGAATTGACCCAGCTTACCGACGATGCCGCCGACGACCACGAACCCGACTGGTCGCCCGACGGAAGTAAGATCGCGTTTTCGAGCAACCGCGCGGGCATGCATCACATTTACGTCATGAACGCCGATGGAAGCGCGCTCACGCAGATAACAAACGCGCAGGCGAACGATAGTGAACCCGCCTGGTCGCGTGACGGTAAACGATTAGCATTCGTGCGGGCGACGGACGCGAACTCTGAGATCTACCTGGTGAATGCTGACGGCAGCAATGAGTCCAGGTTGACATTCGACCCCGCGATTGACACGACTCCTGGTTGGTCAGCCGACGGAAGAATCTCCTTCACCAGCAACCGTGAAGGTAAGCGTGAAATTTACTTGATGAATGCGGATGGCAGCGCAGTCCGCAGGTTCACCACGATAGGAGCGAAGTCGGCTGCCTGGTCGCGGGATGGAAGCAGGGTCGCGTTCATGAGTTTAAGTACGGAGCGCGACGGCACCTATCACCGGTGGCAGGTGTTCGTTGCGGATGCTAACGGCGAGAACGTCAGGATGGTAACAAGGGATCGGCCACTAAGCTCGTTCAGTCCGTGCTGGTCCGCCGACGGGACCAGCATCGCTTTTGCGGTCGATGATCTAGCAGCCGCATCGAACATCTTTCAAGTCGATCTGAATGGCGGCATCCGCAAGCGCTTGACCGCCGGACCCCAGACTGACGAACAACCGGCTATCTCGCCCGACGGTTCAAAGCTCGCATTTCAGAGTAACCGCGACGGTAACTTTGAGATCTATGTAATGAGTCTTCGCTGAACCGCCAGTCGCTTAACGTCTGCCACCGAAAACATAACCGACATTGATTGTGGCGCGAATGGTGGGTTGTCGGCCCACGCGAAACTCGGGTGATACGAATAATCTGTCCGTCACGAATATCTTCACTCCGCCGCCGACGCTTGCGGTCCAGGTAGTAAATGAAGTGTCAAAGACACGCGTTGTGCCGGTAAAGTCGGTATCAACAAATCTGCCTTTGTGGTGAAGAACGCCCGCGCCGGCGATGCCGTAAAGCACCGCACGTTTTGTTGGATCGGTGAAATCGTAGGCAACGTTAGGCTGCACGAGTTGGTCCTGATCGTTTTCCCCGTGCCACAGGTATAAATACTCAGGTTCGATACTGAGTCGCTTCGTCACATAAGCGCGCACGGAGGCGCCCACCGTCGTGTGATCGTCATCCTCACCAAAAACGACGCCACCGTAGATGACCTTGGCTTCAATCTTAGGGTGCGATAGTTGCTGACCGTATGCGGAGAGAGGAGTAACGCAAGCCGCCAGGAGTACACCCAACGCCAAAACGTATTTCCTCCCGGCGACCAGTCGTCGGACCAACGATTTTGAAGAGATCATGCCGTTCGCTCCTGCCGAAAGATAAACGCGCAGTGACTCCGGGCAAACGGCATACCTTCAGAACTTGTTAGTAAAAGCGTGAGAAACGACTGGACCACCGATCGGTGGGTGGCGGTAAGGTGCTCCAGTCGAAAGAAGAAGCTGACTCGGTTAGTTGGGGGATATTAAGGTGCGATCAAAACCTTGATCGACTCGCGCTCATCCATTGCTCGATAACCATCCGGCACGCCAGCGAGGTTCGTGACGCGGTCGAACACGCGGCCTGGTTCTATTCTGCCTTCGAGTATGTCAGGCAACAGCTCATCCATGTAAGCACGCACTGGAGCTGGACCACCGGCGATGGTGATGTTGTTCTGAAATGTTTCTACCGCTGACGGGATCGTTTCGGACTGTGGCACGCCCACCCTCCCGACCGCGCCGCCACGACGCGCAATGTTCACGGCTGTAAACATCGACTCTTCATAACCGACGCATTCGAGGACCGAGTGGGCGCCTAAGCCGCCGGTCAGTTCCTTCACGCGTTCGATTGCTTCATCGCCGCGCTCGCTCACCACATCAGTCGCACCAAACTCTCGCGCCAATGCGATTCGATCAGGATGCCGGCCCATGATGATGATCTGTTCCGCGCCGAGACGTTTCGCGGCGATAACGCCGCACAGGCCGACCGCACCGTCGCCGACGACCGCCACAATACTGCCTGGGCCAACCCGCGCGCCCAGTGCCGCATGATGACCAGTGCCCATTACATCTGAAAGCGTGAGCAGCGATTGGAGCAAGGCTTCATCCTCGCCGGTAGGCACTTTGTAGAGCGTTCCGTCCGCCAACGGCACGCGCAGGGCTTCGGCTTGCGCTCCGGGAATCTCTTCATTGCCGAAGTAGCCGCCGTGGATACACGCGGTTTGCAATCCTCTGCGACAAAATTCGCAGGTGCCGTCAGACCATGCGAAGGGCATGATGACGAAGTCACCTTTTTTCAACGTGCGAACGTCGGCGCCGGCTGATTCAACAACGCCGATCGCTTCATGTCCCATGACACGGCCCGTTTTACTCGGCTCCATTGATCTGTACGGCCAAAGATCGCTCCCGCAGATGCAGGCGCGCGTGACGGTTACGACGACGTCCGTAGGATTGACGATCACCGGATCGGGCACGTTCTCGGTCCGAACGTCACCCGCCTTATACATAACAGTTGCTTGCATGTAGTTCCCCCTTGTTGAGATTTCTTCGCGCGGCCGGTCATAAGAGGCACAGTCTCTTCCAACGAACCCGCAATAGATGTCGTTAGGATACCTGAAACCGTGGGTGGATATCAGCGAGCAGGAGCGGATCGAGGCGGCATTGCGCGAAAGTGAGTCCCGACTGCGAGAGCGCGAAGAACAGTTGTGAGACAGCGAAGCGCGAAAAGTTTCGGACCAGTGATCTTGCGCTAGGGATTTCCGTTTCAGAAGTTTCGCTTCTCGAACTCCATCACGTGGGTGTAGGAACGAGAGTGGATGCAGTGGACAGTTCTTCCTTCGCGCCACAATATCTCGACATAATACTCATCGTTAACGGGATGGTAGATCTGATAAACCGCGCGCTGCTCGATTAGCACGCCTTCATGGTTGACCTTCGGTGAACGATCATAGACGGTAAGCGCCTGGCTCAATTCCTCAGCGAAAGCCTCACGCGCCTTATCTTCCGTCTCATACGTTACGTAGCTCTTGGACGTCTGTATGAAATACGACGAGCGGAAACTGGTGCCGGAGCTATGTGGTCCGCACGCAATTGATTCAGCGTAGAAACGAATGGGTGAGATACCAACGCCGACGGCGAAGGTAAAGATCGCGATCGCAACGTAGCAAACGTATTTCATAGTCACTCTCCGGACTTTTACACTTCCGATGCCGGGGCTCTGTTCCACAATCTTCTATTGCACGTGGCGTCAAATATACAAGTCATCAACGGAATGCCATTTGTTCCCGACTCTTTGTGCGAAGCCGTAGTCGTACGGATTGTCCGACCGATGGTGCCGAGGTAATCAGTTCGTACTGATGGATGCCAGCAACGACTTCAAGCTCTTCAGCGACGGTTTGAAGGATTCGTCAGTGAAGCTGTTTAGCAATCTTTCTTGCTGCTTCATGGAGCTTTTGTTGACGGCCTCGGGCGGAGGCTCAGTGGAGTCGATGCCTTTCGGCAGGGAAGGATGCGTGATCGCCAAACGAGCGGCCACATAATACTTCCCGTCGTTGGTTAAGCCCTGGAAATCGCACGTGAGCTCTTCGTTATTAAGTCGGGTGGGTGCAACGTCCTGCGAATACTGAGTCAGAAACAGCACGCCCTTGCCGGTTTTGAAATTAAGATACTGAACTTTGCTCTGCACTGTTCCGCCCGCATTGTTGAAGGGCACATCATTCAGATCCTTATCAAAGCTGAACCGCGCCGGATGCCGCGCTAGCAGCTTCCGCAGTTTCGTTGCCGCTTCGTGCATGTATGGATATGACTTGGCGTAGTTTGCGACGGACTTGTCAGTGAGTGGAATAATGCAGATGCTGCTGTACGCCGGATAGAAATAGCGCGGTCCCTGGTCCAACGCCGGCAACGGGCGTTTGTCTTCAAGTCGATAACAAGAATGAGCAGGCGCTTCAGTCGGGAGATCGCCCTCCTGAACAACCGCTTTCTCGACGCTCTCGATTTCGATCTTCCCGTAGTCGCCTGCGTTGTAAACGAATGGCACTTCGTTTGGCTTCGCTTCGCGGACATTCGGATCGCGTTGCGCGAGAGTGGCGAAACATGCGCTGACTATCACGACGACACTTAGAACTCTTATTTTGTTTTTCATGAGTTGTACAAGTCCTGCAAAGCCGAATGGATATCGGGAAAGCGAAATTCGAATCCCGCTTCTTGCAAACGCCGCGACACACAGTACCGGCCATAGAGCGCTAGATCGGGATCAGACCGCAGAATCAATAGCGCGGCAAGTCGGACCATCCAACCCGCAGCCGGTAAACCAATCGGTGCGCCCAATGCCTTCCTCATCTCCCGCATAAACTCCGCATTAGAAACCGGGTTTGGTGCAGTCACGATGTATGGGCCACTCATCGAGTCGTCGGATATCGCGCGCTCGAAGAGACGGTCCATGTCTTTTTCGTGGATCCAACTGATGCCCTGGCGGCCGTGGCTCACCGTCCCGCCGAGACCGAGACGAACGATCCGGCTGAGTTGACGCAAGGCGCCGCCGTTCTTGCCGAGCACAAAACTGGTGCGCAGAACGACTTGTCGTATTGACGGCGGTGCAACGCGAGCAAATGCCTGCTCCCACTCGCGTCCGACGAACGGCGCGAGGCCCCAACCAAACGAGGAATCCTCGTCGCAAAGCGCCTCAGGCGGATCGCCGTAGATGTGTGCCGTCGACATCTGGACCCAAACGCGGGGCAGCGTCGTCACAGATTGTAACGCTCGGCCGAGCACTTCCGTCGACTCAACTCGAGAGCGAAGTATCTCGTCACAATGATCGGGAGTTTTCACGCAGTCGACCGTGCGTCCGGCGAGATTCACGAGTGCCGCCGCGCCGTCGAGATGCTGCACCCACTCGCCAATGGTCCGCGCATCCCAAAGAGCGTGATGCCAACGAGTACCGTCTGCCCCATGATGCCGCGACATCACGACGACTTCCCACCCGAGCGCCGTAAGGTGCCGCGCGAGATTCTGCCCAAGAAACCCCGTGCCTCCTGCAATCACAACGCGACCATTCGTTGTCATGCTCGTCTCCGGTGTTCGTGCATCATTTACAAAATGGTGTCACGCCGCCTCTGCCCATTCGAGAGGCGCCGGCAAAGCAACACCGGCGAATTCCAAATGTATGACGCGGCGTGGGCGAGCAGCGGTCGCTTTGCGCGACGTATGCAGAGTTAGTGGACGAAACAGAAGGACGTCTCCGGCGTCGACCTCACACAACTGGCTGCCGAGACGCCTCGCTGTTTTAGCAGCATCGTTGGCCGGAATGCGTCCAAGGTGATGTGAACCTGGTGACACCAATAAAGCTCCGTTCGTTTCATCTGCAGCATCGAGATGCACTCGCACGTTCAGCATCTGTTCGAGAATGTCGACAGGCGGCTGAACGTGCGGTGTTCCATCCTTTGCAGACCATGAACCAAAGCCCTCGATTGCAACTCGCTGCTGCACCGCGATCGCAAGATCCTGATGCCACGCGACCTGCCAATTCGCAGC
>DATANW010000525.1:0-7192 GCA_036266055.1 Pyrinomonadaceae bacterium
GTTGTCGACCTTTACCGCGATCACGTTCGGCTTCCCGCCGTAGACCAGGTGCGGCGTCAGTTCATACTCGAAAGTGCTGTAACCGTACGGACGTTTGCCGAGGTAGTGACCATTAATCCAAACCTCGCTGTTGCGATAGACGCCATCAAACTCGATGAAGATCAGTTTTCCTTTTGACGCGGCGTCGATCCTAAACGTCTTGCGATACCAAGCAAGACCGCCCGGCAACGCACCGCCGCCGGTACCCGCCGGCGCGGTTTCGCTGAAGTCCCCTTCGATACTCCAGTCATGCGGGAGATTCAACCGGCCCCACTCTGAATCATCAAAACGCGGATCCTCGGCCTTCGCGGCGTCGCCAAGTTGAAAGCGCCAGTCCTGGTTGAATGAAACTCTCTTTCCCGGACGCGAATTGGCCACGCAGATCGACGCCGCGAAAAGACACAACACCACTATGCGACTAACGCTCAGGAACATAGGTCCGCTCTCCGGAAACTGTGAACGTTCCTTTCACACCAACCTGACCACCGCCAATGCTGATCGCAAACTCACCGGGCTCGATCACACGTTTGCCGGCGTCGTCGATCAACGACATCTGCCGCGGCGTGATCGTGAGCGCGACGCTGCGTTTCTCTCGCGGGCGAAGTGAAAGGCGATCGAAACCAACCAACGTGCGAATCGGCACCGGCGCGGAGGCCGCGGTATCGGTCAGGTACAACTGGACCACCTCGTCACCGTCGCGGTCGCCGGTGTTGGTCACGTCGACAGTTACCTTGACCGGTTCACCGGCCTTCACCGTTTTCGACTCAAGCCGCAGATTGCTGTAGGCAAACTTCGTGTAGCTCAAACCATAACCAAACGGATAAAGCGGTTCGCCCTTGAAGTAGCGATACGTACGGCCCTGCATGCTGTAGTCGTCAAACGGCGGCAGTTGGTCCACCGATTTGTAAAACGTCACAGGCAAACGTCCGGCCGGGTTGTAATTGCCAAACAACACGTCGGCGATTGCGGTTCCGCCCTCGCCACCCGGATACCACGCCGCGAGCATCGCGGGCACATTATCGTTGGCCCAATTCACTGCCAGTGCACTGCCACTCAGCAACACGACAACCACGGGCTTACCGGTCGCAACCACAGCTTTCAACAATGCCTCTTGCGACTTCGGCAGCGACAGGTCGGTTCGATCACCGCCGCGAAAGCCTTCGATCTTTACCGGCATCTCTTCGCCTTCGAGCCTCGCCGAAATGCCGAGCACGACAACCGCAACTTCCGATTCGCGCGCCGCCTTCACTGCCTCTTCGGTCAAGCGTTCGGTCATTCGTGGATACGACCAAACGAGCTTCGCAATGTTCTCGCGCTGATACTGAAAATACTCCATGCGCAAGTCGTAGCTGCGACCGCCTTCGAGCGCGATCTCCTTGGTGACTGTCTTCGTCGGATTGCTGGACCACGCCTCAACCAGGAGTTTGCCGTCGATGTAAAGACGTGCGCCGTCGTCAGCCGTGAATCCGAGTGTGTAGTTGCCTGTTTTGGGCGCCTTGAGCTTTCCGGTCCAGCGAACGGAAAAGTTGTTTCCAGTTAACTGCGGCGTCGGGTTGTAACGCCCCCAATCGAAATCAATTTTTTCATCGGTACGAACAGTCACCGCTGGACCACGCAGCTCCTGGTTGTTGAAATACTCCGCCTTCACTCCCGGCTCAGTTCCGTTCACCGTCAACGCCGAAGCAGGTACGGAGACTACCGGCTCACCAGCCAGCGTCGATCCAAGCGCGTAAGTTACTTTCGTATTTTTTGAGACGGCGTTTTTGATTCCCGCCAGCGGCGTAAACAAGTGTGACGCATGACCGTTGTAATTGCCCCACAACGTTTCCGGCAGGTCTGCGTTTGGACCAATCACGGCAATGCTCTTGAGGTCTTTCTTCAACGGTAACCTGCGATTCGCGTTCTTCAGCAGCACGATTGACTCGCGCGCGGTCTTCAACGCCAGTTGCCGATGTTCGTCGGTGTCGTTCTCGGAAAACGGAATGCGCGCGTACGGAACCATCTCCGGCGGATCAAACTGCCCGAGCCGAAAGCGCGCCGTCAACAGACGCTTCACTGACTTGTCGATCTCAGCTTCGGTAATCAATCCCTGCTTCACGGCCTGGACCAGCGATGGATATTCCGTGCCACACGTCAGATCCGTGCCGGCCTTGACACCCATCACTGAAGCTTCCATCTCGGTCGGAACGACCTTGTGAAATACATGAATGTCGTAGATGGCGCCGCAGTCAGACACGACATAGCCATCGAAGCCCCACTCGCCGCGCAGGATGTCGACCATCAATCGTTTGTTCGCACAGCACGGTTCGCCGTTCGTCCGGTTGTACGCGCACATGACCGAATAAGCTTTGCCTTCGAGGATCGTCGCGCGAAAGGCAGGCAAATAAGTTTCGCGCAAGTCTCGTTCGGAAGCGATCGCATTGAAAGCGTGACGCTCGGGTTCCGGACCACTGTGAACGGCATAGTGTTTCGGCGTGGCGATGACCTTGAAGTAACGCGGATCGTTGCCTTGTAGTCCGCGCACGAATTGAACGCCAAGCTGCGCCGTGAGGTAAGGATCCTCGCCGTAGGTTTCCTGGCCGCGGCCCCAGCGCGGATCGCGAAAGATGTTGATGTTTGGACTCCAGAAAGTCAGACCCTGATAGCGGCCGAATTGATTATGTCGCGCGTATTCGTGATGCTTGGCGCGGGCCTCGGTCGAGATCACATCGGCGACCTGGTACATCAGCTTAGTGTCCCACGTCGCCGCCAGACCGATGGCCTGGGGAAACACAGTCGCGACGCCGGACCGCGCCACACCGTGCAAAGCTTCGTTCCAATAATCGTGCGCCGGGACTCCGAGACGTTCGATCGCCGGCGTTGCATTCCCCATCTGCGCGACTTTCTCCTCGAGCGTCAGTCGCGACAGCAGATCGTCGACGCGCTGTTCGATCGGCAGGTTAGGATTCTTGTACGGTGGAAGAGATTGAGTGTTTGCGGTGTTAACAATGACCGCGAACAGCAGGAACGCGGATAAGACGAGTGTTGATTTGGTCCTCATGCTCAGCGCACACCAAATAAGATATCGACAGTCAACTGGTCCAATCGTTCATACGGCAACGCTTTGCTCGTCAATTCGGCGCGATCCAGCGACAGCTCTTTCAGCCGATTCGCCTTCTCGCGACTGTAACTGCCAAGGGGCTCAACCGGCGGTCCGCCGTCGCGTATTTCCGCCAGCAGTGCCTGAATCTCCTGGTCGTCGTCGAACTGCCGCGCCTTCTCTTTCAGGATCAGATAGTTTCGCATGCAGCCCGCCGCAAACTCCCAGACACCAGCCTCATTCTCGCTGCGGTAACTGTGCGCGTCGAAGTGACGTGGTCCATCGTAGGAACTCTCCAGCAGCCTGACCAAAAAGAAAAGGTTCTTGATTGACTCCGACCCGAACCGCAGATCCTGATCGAACCGCGGACCTTTTTGATCGTTGAGATCGATGTGGAAAAGTTTGCCGGCTTCGATCGCCTGGGCCACGACGTGATAGAAATTGAGCCCGGACATCTGTTCGTGGCCCACCTCGGGATTCACCCCGACCATCTCCGCATGATCGAGCGTCGCGATAAACCCCAGCATCGCGCCGGTTGTCGGCAGATAAATGTCGCCGCGCGGCTCATTCGGCTTTGCCTCCAAGGCGAAGCGATAGTCATAACCCTGATCGATCGAGTACTCACACAGAAAGTTGAGGGCTTCGCGGTTCCATTTCAGCGCGTCGCGCGGATCTTTCGCCGCATCTACTTCAGCGCCTTCGCGGCCACCCCAGAAGACGTAGATCTTCGCCCCTAACTCCGCGCCGAGATCCATCGAGCGCATCGTTTTTTGCAACGCGTACAGGCGCACTCGCGGATCGCTCGAAGTAAACGCACCGTCTTTAAAAACCGGATCGTAAAACAGGTTGGTCGTCGCCATCGGCACCTTCATGCCGTGATCGTCGAGCGCCTGCTTGAACTCGCGCACGATGCGATCACGGTCAGCGGGCGTCGCATCGATGGGGACGAGGTCGTTATCGTGCAGATTCACACCGTAAGCGCCGAGCTCGCTCAGGCGCTTCACGATTGTTACAGGGCTTAGGCTGGCGCGCGTAGCATCGCCGAACGGGTCGCGTCCGCGATTGCCGACGGTCCATAGACCAAAAGTAAACTTGTGTTCCGGTTTCGGTTTGTAATTCATTTGCTTGATCCGTCGTGAACTGCGAGTTTGACAGTCTCATACTTTACGGAACTCGTTCCGACCATGATGTCAAACCAACCCGTCTCGACGACCTCCCTCAGGTTCATGTCTAAGAATGAAAGTTTATCGTGTGTGATTGTGAATTCAACTGTCTTGCTTTCGCCGGGCGCCAGCGAGATGCGCTTGAAGTCTTTGAGCTCCATGATGGGGCGCGTAACGGAACTCACCAGGTCGCGAATGTAGAGTTGAACGATCTCGTCGCCCGCGCGTTTCCCGGTGTTCGTGACCGTGACGCTGACCTTAGCCGGGTTATCTTTAGTGATCCTCGCTGGATTAACCTTCAGATTGGAATAAGCGAAGGTCGTATAGCTCAAACCAAAGCCAAACGGGAACAGCGGCTCTTTGTTTGCAAACAGGTAACCGCGGCGCGCGGTCGGCTTGCGATTGTAGTAGAGCGGCAGTTGGCCCACCGAGCGCGGAAAACTTATAGTCAACTTGCCTGACGGATTGTAGTCGCCAAACAGCACGTCCGCCACGCCGACGCCTGTTTCCTGTCCTAAATAGAACCCCTCGAGGATCGCGGGTACCTTCTCCGCGATGTAGTTGATCGAAAGCGGACCACTGTTAATCAGCATCACGACGACCGGCTTGCCAGTCTCGAGCACAACCTTCACGAGATCATTCTGCCGCCCCACGAGATCGATACTATCGCGGTCGCCCAGATGGTTGTCGGCCCATCCTTCTTTGTTCGTGTCTTCATTTCCGCCGAGCACGAGCAGCGCGACGTCGGCCGTCTTCGCCGCGGCGATAGCTTCGCCGATCAGTTTTTGATCGTCGGCCGGATCGCTGAGGTTGGAGCGATCGGCCCACCAATTACCGCCCTCTTTCGTTATCTTGCAACCCTCGGCATAGACGACTTTGACTTTGTCGCCGACCTTGTCCTTGATTCCCTGAAGCACGCTGACGCCGCGTCCAGGCACGTCACTGTAACCGCCGAGATGGACCTGCGCCGCGTTTGGACCAATCACCGCGATTGACTTCAGTGCATTCAGGTTCAACGGCAACAAGTTGTTTTCGTTTTTCAGCAGCGTGACGGATTTGCGTGCCGCTTCAGCCGCCAGCGCCCTGTGCTCAACCGAGTTGGTGACACGCACTGCGCGTTCGACGTCCACGTAAGGATTTTCAAATAAACCGAGCAGAAACTTCGCGCGCAGCGTTCGCGCAACCGCCAGATTGAGAGTCAGTTCCCTGACCTTTCCTTCTTTTACCAACTGCAACAGCTGCGGATACGAATCAGGATCCGGAAGTTCGACATCAACACCGGCTTCGATCGCGATTTTTGCCGCCTCGGACTTGTCGGCGGCGACGTGATGCAGATCCACCATCTGCGGAATCGCGTAGTAATCAGAGACGATGTGACCCTTGAAGTTCCACTCCTCCCGCAGAAGCTTTTGCAGCAACCATCTATTTGCGTGCGACGGGATGCCGTCGATCTCGTTGTACGACGGCATGAAGCTCATGATGCCCGCGTCGACGGCGGCCTTGAAGCTCGGCAGGAAATACTCGCGCAACGTCCGCTCTGAAACATTTATTGGTCCAATGTTGGTCCCACTTTCAGGCTGGCCGTGCGCGGCGAAGTGTTTGGCGGTGGCGATCACATGGGCTTCATCGATACCCGGACCAGTTCCCTGTAATGCCCTGACGATCGCGTAAGCCATTTGCGACGTGAGATACGGATCTTCACCGTACGTCTCTTCGGTCCGGCCCCAGCGTGGATCGCGCGCGAGATCCAGATTTGGTCCAAGCACCTGATGACTTCCGCGCGCACGTGTTTCCAGTGCGCCGGCGGTGAAAATTTTGCGGATGAACTCCGGATCCCAGGTGGTCGCGAGCGCGATTGGTTGCGGAAAGCTGGTGCTGCCCTGCGCCATGTGACCGTGAAGTATCTCGTCGTGAAGAATCGCCGGAATGCCGAGCCGAGTGTTTTCAATGAGCCATTTCTGGACCGCGTTGGCGAACATTGCTCCCTCGCGCGGGCCTTTCCGTTCTCGTTGCCGGGCGATCTGGCCGATGCCGAACTTCATCACTTGCGCGGCTTTGGCCGGTGAAAACTCGCCGCGGTCAGTTGCGAAATCTGTTTGCGGATTGGCTTGAGGGCGGTCGGCCCAAAGACAGGTCAACTGCGCGACCTTTTCTTCGAGCGTCATGCGCGAAAGTAGATCGGCGACACGCGCGTCGACCGCCAGCTGGGGATTCTTGTAGTCTGGAAGCCTCTCCTGAGAGCTCATGCGGCCAACCGGCGACCAGAATGAAATGAAGACTGCAAGACAGATGCTGTACGCAAGAGTTCGCTTTTTTCTCAAGCAGATGTGCCTTCTTTGATTTTTTTAACGTTGTCAGATCAGAACGTTAGTAGCCTCGCTCTTTGATCAATTAACCGCCACCAAACGCTCCCGGTCCACACGGCGCTTCGTTGTTAGATTTCGTTGCATCCGGACTCTTCTCATTAACAACATTAGCCAGAAGAAAGCTCCTGACGCGTACGTAATTCGCTCTGCCCGGAATCGTCGCCGGCTCCTCGGTAGCAGGCCCCCCGGCTGAAGGATCGGACTTCAGTTCAAACTCTTCCTTGTCGTCAGGAATTCTGAACATCTTATAGTATTCGAAAAAGTCGTTACGCCTTTCCTTGATCGGACTGGTGTGCTCGAAGTTGCAGACTTCGGGCGGACAAGCGTTGTCAAATAGAAAAAGGTAGAGGGTTCTTCCGCCGGGCTTCAAAGGTAGCGTGATCGCTTGTTGTCCAAACCTCAATCCCACTACTCCGTCCGGCTGAAGATAGATCCCGGCGCCGGCAATCTCCGCCACGCTGCCCAATTTCAATGGATCGAGTGGTGCTTCTCTTTTAAACTCTTTCGTCGTACGGACCAGCGTCACAAAAATCCCGCTCTTCACG
>DATANW010000526.1:0-13430 GCA_036266055.1 Pyrinomonadaceae bacterium
ACCGCGGATTCCACTGATGTGAACTCGATGCTCTTCACCGCGGCAACGAGCGCGCGGCGGATTGATTCGAGAGCATTCAAATTCAGCATCACCTGCGGCAGTTCCTGATCGTCGGTCGACGTTCTCGTCGGTTCGACGATCTGCTCGCGATAGCCGAGCCGACTCAACAGCCGCATCAACTCGACGCGCAACTCCGCAGGAGGCGCTACACGTGGCACGGCTTGGATCAACTCCGCGAACCGTTGAATCACGAGCGAGGTCCACGCCAGCGCCGCCGGATGAATGTCGCGCGACGGGCGTCGCTTCCTCTCGAGACCTTTTTCTTCGAGCTTCGCAGTTTCAGCGTTCTCGACGTTGTCGGCGATGTCGCGATCGCGGTCCTGCGCGCCCGGATCGAGGTTCAGCAACTCTTTCGTCGCCTCTGCCTGCGGCAGGTTGGTGATGATCTTTTGCGCACGCGCGAGCCACGCGGTGACCTGCAAGTCGCCGCCGACGTAAGCGAACGTGTTCTCGAGCGCGTCGGCGTCCCACATTCCAATGCGATGACGAAGCTTGAAACGATCGACCGCCTCGCGCGAGAGCAGCGGCAGATCCGGCCGCAGCAGGCCCAGGTGCTCCTCGTGGAACCGATCGTTCAAGACCTGTAACTCTTCGTCTTCGAGCCGGAAGTATTCGGACTTGATCAGGTCAGCGAGGTCGGCGATGCGCGTCGCGGTCGGATCGTCGGTCGAGATGCCTTCGAGCAGTGCGATCAGTTTGAGTGCGGCGCGGTTCGCGGGCACGTCGCTCGAATCGACGCGCAGCTCGAGATTGCACGGCACCGACTCTTCACGCAGCACGCGCGCGATCGTGTTTGCGTAAGCGGCACGCTCGCGAACGACCACTGCGATGTCCGCGAGGTCGTACTGCTCAGTCAGCACAAGACGTTTGACCTCGCGCGCTATCGTGCGGATCTCGATGTCGCGATCGCCGCACTCGAGATAACGAATCTCGCGCAGCCGATCTGCGACCGGTTCGCCCGACACCAGCGAATTGAAAAGGTTCACGCGCAGTCCGGAGAGCACGCCGTGCGCCGGCATGAAGTCCGATGCCTGCTTGATCTCAAACTTCGCGATGCTTTGCAGTTGCCCGATCGTCTCCTGAAAAGGAATGAAGATCTCGGGATTGCGATCGTCGTGGTTGAGGTTGACGATGGTTTGCGGAATGCGCGGGATCAGGTGGCGCAGGATCTCGCCTTGCACGGGCGTGAAATCGAAGAAACCGTCGATGATCAGAAGCTTTACGTTGTCGAGCCACGGGATCTGGACGTGCTGGCCGTCGAGCTCGCCGCGCAGGACGGAAAGCGCTCGTAGTTGATCCGAGTCTTCTTCGGTTAGTTGGTTTTTATTGAGTAGCTCCGCGTACGTTGAATAGATCAGCGAGATCTCAGTGTCGAACTCGTTTGGTTTTTGAGAATCAAACGCGCGGGCGGCGACGATCTCCGCGACTTCGGCAGGCGTTCGTGCGGCGCGTTGTAACTCGCCGAGGAGTGTCGTGACTGTGTTCACGCAGCCTTCGCGCAATGCCAGCGGCGCCATTGCCTGCAGCTTGCCCTGGGCCAACAGGCGCATCAGGATTTGCGACACGAGGCTGCGTTTTAGCGGTAGCTCGTCACGGTCGATGGGAATGCGCGGCGGCATTCCGCGTCCGACGTCGTCTACTGCCGAGGAAATGATCCGTTGCGCGAAACCGCGAAACAGGTATACCGGCAGCTCGCCCCAAACGCCGCTGCGTTTGCTGCGATCGAGGATCTTTTGGGTGACGACTTCGAGGAGCGGATGCGAGGCTGCGAGATAGATGAAGCTGGCGCTTTGATCCGTCGCGACAAGATCGCCGCAACGCTCGATGAGTAGCGTTCGATTGTTGCCGAGGAGAGGACTTAGCCAGATTTCGTTCCAGACGTTATGAACCACGGATTTAAAAACTAAATGTCAGGGAAGAGACCGCCTTCATCAAGACTGAGCGGCCGGGTTGTTTTGTCGATCGGCTCGACTGCCGCGATGTCCTCCCCCGCCAACGCACCACGCTCCTTGAACCGCCGCGCCGTAACCAGCACGCGCGCTTCGAGCGAACGGACACCCTGGTTGTAAGCGTCGAGGGCGCGATCGAGATTGCGTCCAATCGTATCGTAGTGCTTCGTAAACGTCCGCAGCCGATCGTAAAGCTTCCGCGCGAGCGCACTCACCTCGTGCGCGTTCTCAGCCATCTGCTCCTGACGCCAACCGTATGAGATCGCTTTCAGCAATGCAATCAACGTCGTCGGCGTCGCGATAATGACATTCTGACTAACGCCGTCTTCGATCAACTTCGGATCGTTTTCGAGCGCCGCGCTGTAGAACGTCTCGCCCGGCAGGAAGAGCAACACAAACTCCGGCGTCGGCTGCACCGCTTCCTGATACGACTTGCGACTTAGCGTCGCGATATGAGTCCGCACCAGTCGCGCGTGATCTTTCAACTTACTCAAACGCACGTCTTCATCAGCCGTTGCAATCGATTCGTAAAACGCGTCGAAGGGAACTTTCGCATCGACGACTATCGTCCGATTTCCCGGCAAACGCACGATCATATCGGGACGCAACTTGCCGTCTTCGCCGTTGACCGTCGTCTGCTCGGTAAAGTCGCAATAACGGATCATCCCCGCCATCTCGACGACGCGTCGCAACTGAATCTCACCCCAGCGACCGCGCACGTGCGGAATGCGCAACGCCTTCACCAGATTGCCTGTTTCCGACTGTAGTTGTGATTGCGACGTCGCGAGTGTTTTCAGTTGTTCGCGCAACTCTCCATACGCCGTCGCGCGCGTCTTTTCGAGCTCGCCGATTTTGTCGTCGACCTTTTCCAGCGACTCCTTCAGCGGTTTTACCAACTCGTCGATCGCGCTCTGACGCTTGTCGAGATCCCCGCGAGCTGTTTCCTGAAACTTTTCGAGGTTTTGGCGGGCGAGATCGAGAAACGACTGGTTGTTGTTTCTGAGCGCATCCGCCGACAGTGCTTTGAATGCGTCGGCAAGTTTCTCTTCCGCGTTGGTGAGCAGCGCGAGTTTTTCCTGGTTAACGCGGCGTTCGTCTTCAAGACGTGTTTGGAGAGCTGACAGTTGGGCCGCGGTGCGCAAGTTTTCCTGGCGCAGATCTTCAGTCGTCGCTGTTTCGCGATCGAGAGCTTCGCGCAGTTGCCGCACCTGCTCGTCTTTGCCGGCGAGTCGTTCGACGAGCGTGGCAAACTCGGAATTTAGCTTCGAGCGTGTGATGAACCAGAGGGAGACGGCGCCGATGATCAGGCCCACGCCGAGCATCGACAGGGGAAACAAAAACTCCATGCGGCGGATTCTACCACTTCATATATGAAATCAGCGTTTTAGATCAGCCTCTGCCAAAGCTTGCCACCATTCTTTCATACACCTTCCGCGTAAGACGGACATCGTTCAAGTTGTATTCGCGGATCTTGCCGAGCTTGCCCGCCTGGTACAGCTCAAACACTTTGCTGCCTTCAACCTCATCCGTCTTGCTCGACTCGATCCCGAGTGCCCACGCGATGTCGTCCAGACTGACGTGCCGCCGCGCGCCCAACCACCAGCGATGCATCGTGTCGAACACGCCGCGCACGGTGTAATCGCTCAAGTTCACAAACGGCCGCGCGGCGATGCTGTGCACCAGGCAGCGTTGGAAGATGAACGGCAGATCGAAGCCGATGATGTTGTGACCCACAAGCTCGTCGCAATCCGCGTCGAAATCTTTCATGAACTGAACAAAATCGCGCAGCGACTGGACCTCGCTCTGCTCGTAGCCGTCTTTGTCGATGCCAAAAACGTGCTCGCTCGGCTGGGGAGCGAGACCGGGAATCTCGAGTCCGGGAATCGACCCGACGTGCAATGCGATCGACAGCACGCGTCCGGAGGTCGCGCTCAACGAGCCCAACTCGTAACAGCGCTCTTCTTCGGCGGCGATGTCTTCCAGGTAACGCTGTTGTTGTTCGAAGCGCATCGTGCCGAGACGCAACTGTCGTTCGAGCTGCGATCCGACGCGTTCGCGAAACTCGGGCAGCGTGAGCGTTTCGATGTCGAGCGTGTAAGCGCGCGGCAGACGCGGGTCGTCGTTCTGATGTTCGCGATACTGCTCAATGGTGATGGGTCGATACTCGGCGACGACGAACTGCGGACGGTCCTGAAAAATTTCGAGTTTGCCGGTGATGCCCCAGAGTCCGGGCTTCATGCCTTTTTGCGTTTCGAGTACTTCGCCCCAGATCTTCAGTGCGATCGATCCGGTAGCGTTGCGCGCCGACGCGTCGCAGAACAAACGGCCCTGCTGCGTGCGTCGCTCGCGCACCGAAGTGACAAGCACCATCAGCCACACGTCTTCGCCAAGGGGAATTTCGGGAATCGGAAGGTTACCGCGCATGAGGCCACCGATTGGTGAGCATTAAACCGATCATTTTGTAATCAGCGACAAACGACCACAGCGGATACTCGAACGTCGCGGGTTTGTTTTTCTCGACGACGAAATGCGCGAACCAGGCGCAACCGTAACCGGGAATCAAGGCGAGCGGGAAGAGCCACCACGGTCCCTGCGTCACGAAGTAAACCACCGTCAGCAGCGCCGCCGTCGTGCCGAGAAGATGCAGCCAGCGCGTCGCGGGCCTGCTGTGCTCCGCCATGTAGAAGGGCCAGAACTCCGCAAACGAATTGTAGCGCCGTTCACTCATCCGTCCTGACACTAATCAATTGCAGATTTTCATCGACGTGTTCGACGCGGCTCATGCCCACGAGCGCGGTAGTTATTCCTGGCGCGGAACGAACAAACTGAATCGCGCTGTGCGCATTCATCGCCAGTCGCCCTTGCAACATGGAGCCGCTCGCCATGACCGTCACACCGAGCCGGTGCGCCGCTTCGAGAACGCTCAAACGCTCGCCATCGAGCGTTTCATTCAACACGGATATTGCTTCCGGCATCGCCAGATTCACCGGCAATTGAATGAAGGCAAATCCGTGTTTTTCACCGCCCACTGCACGAGCAATTTCGATCATGCGCACGAGCGAATGATGTCTAGCTGAATCCGCTGGTTCACGAAAACCATTCCACGTCGCGACGCCGTAAAACTGTAGCTTGCCCTGCTTCCGGTTCTCCTCCAAAAGCTCAAACGCGAGCCGCAGCCGGTGATAAAACTCCTGCTCCGGCACATGGTCTAACTGCGATTCCGGATTGTGAACGTAATAAACATCCACAGTTTCGAGGTCCATGTTTCGCAGCGACTGGTCCAGTTGGTTCTGCAAGTACGACGGCGTCATGCAATGACTGCCGACGATGTCGTCGAACGATGCGATGCCGGGTTTGACGAACGTCTCCACCACGTAATCGCGGATGTTTCGCGGCGGCGCACTATCGAATGGCAGGTAACCGCCCTTGGTGCAGATCAGCAGCTCTTCGCGTGAAAATCCCTCGCTTTCGATCGTTTTCAAGGCGTTCCCAATAGCCCGTTCACTGCGCTGAAAACGATAGTTTGCGGCGGTGTCGATGACGTTGACACCGCTCGTAACTCCGCGCGTCACGGCGTTCGCGTAACTCAGATCCGTCGCCTCGTCCGCGTTGCCGAGGTAAGTGCCGATGCCAATGGACGACAGCCATAATCCCTGTTGCCGGCGAAAATAGTTCGCCGCGGCACGCGTCGCGAAGTGTTCGGCGTAGCGTAGAGTGCCTTCGGGTGTGGCGTGATTGAGTAAGGCCATTTTTTATGCGGATGTTAGCACGATCCGTGTTCTTTGTATTTGTGGTTAGTGCTTGTTACTTTACAACTATGGATTTTATCGACGAGCGGGCGCTCGACGAGATAACGGCGCGAGCCACACAGCTCGTCGCCGAGTATTTCCGGACGATCGCAGACCGACCGGTTCGCGCGGAAAACCATGCAGGCAAGACGACGGCGGCGCTCGATCTCGATCTCCCGATCGAGGGCGTCGCACTCGAGCGACTGATGGACGAGTGCCGCAGCATCTTCGATCTCAGCCGGCACAACGGTCATCCGCGGTTCTTCGGTTACGTTGCCTCACCGTCAACGCCGATCGGCGCGTATGCCGATCTTGTCGCGAGCGCGTTGAACGCAAACATCACGTGCTGGCGATCGGGTCCAGCGGGAACCGAACTCGAGCAACTCGTCGTGCGCTGGTTGGGATCGTTGATCGAGTACGACGCGAACGCCAAAGGCCTGCTGACGAGTGGTGGTTCGATGGCAAACATGATCGCGCTGCTCGTCGCGAGCCGTCGCAAGTTGGGCGCTGACGCATCGCGAAAAGGGCTTTGGCAAAGCGGCCCACCGCTGATTGTTTACGCGTCGGAAGAGGCGCACATGTCGATCGCGAAGGCGGCAGACATTCTCGGACTCGGACGCGATCAGGTGCACGTGATCGCCTGCGACAATCGGCAGCGAATGCGTGTCGACTCGTTGCGCCAACAGATCGAGAAAGACCTTCGCGACGGTTTGCGTCCGTGTTGTGTCGTGGCCAGCGCGGGAACCGTCAACACCGGCGTCGTCGATCCACTTTCAGAGATAGCGCGCGTCGCCGGCGAGTTCGATCTGTGGTTCCACGTTGATGGCGCATACGGCGCGCCGGGCGTTCTGGATCAACGCAAAAAACATCTCTTCAATGGATTGTCACTGGCCGACTCCGTCTCCCTCGATCCGCACAAGTGGCTTTACGTCCCCGTCGACGCCGGCTGTCTGCTGTTCCGCGATCCAAATCCGGTAAAAGCGACGTTCAGCACTGACGAAGCCGATTACATCAAGGTCCACGGCCACAGCGATGACGAAGCATTTGCTTACTGGGACTACGGCATCGAACTGTCGCGCCGGTTTCGCGCGTTGAAAGTCTGGTTGACGCTCAGCTACTACGGCGTTCGCCGTATCGCCGACGCCGTCAGCAACGACATCTCGCTCGCGGCGTACATGGGCGAACTCGTGACCGCCGCCGACGATTTCGAACTGCTCGCGCCCGTCGAGTTGAGCATCTGCTGCTTCCGCTATGTTCGCGCGGGAAAGAACACGGATTTAGATAAATTGAATGAGCAAATCATGAGTCGCGTCCAAACCAGCGGCCGTGCTTACCTTTCGAATGCGACTGTCAACGGACACTTCGCGCTGCGCGCGTGCATCACGAACTTTCGCACCACCAAATCCGACATAGAACTGACGCTGGAGACGATCCGCGACGCCGCTCGCGAAATAAACACTGATGCCTGAACTCAAGCACGAACTTGACGTCGCGGTAGACCTCGCGCGCCTCGCCGGCGCCGCCATTCTCGCGGAGTACAAGGGGCCGCTCGACATCGAACAGAAGAACTTCGACGACGACTCCGAACCGGTCACGCAAGCGGATCGCATCGCAAACGAGTTGATCGTCACGCGCTTGCAGCGCGAGTTTCCGGGTGATGGAATTCTGGCGGAAGAGTCAGTCGATACTTCGCGTCGACTCGACAAGGCACGCGTCTGGATGGTCGATCCGCTCGACGGCACAAACGGGTTCATCGCCGGTAATGGCGATTTCGCCGTGCAGATCGGGCTCGCGGAACATGGTACGCCCGTCGTCGCCGTCGTTTACCAGCCTTCGACGGGTGTTCTTTATCGCGCCGTCCGTGGTGAAGGCACGTGGATCGAGCGGCCGCAGCGCGAACCGGAGCGATTGCATGTTTCAAACCACACCGACGTCTCCGAAATGCGTCTCGCGGCGAGCAGATCGCATCGCAGTTCGCGCATGCACAAGGTCGTGCAGCGTTTTGGTTTTCGTGAAGAGGTGCAACGCGGATCTGTCGGTATAAAGATCGGACTCCTTATCGAGCAGCAGTGCGACGTCTACATTCATCTTTCGCCGCGAACAAAACAGTGGGACACTTGTGCGCCGCAGTTGATCCTGACTGAAGCTGGTGGACGAATGACTGACCTGTTTGGCGGGCCGCTGAATTACAATGTGCCCGACCTTCAGAACCGCAATGGGCTTGTGGCGACGAACGGCGTGTCTCACGATCAGATCATTGCGACACTGGCGCCGCTCTTAACCGAATTCGGTCGGCAGCGAGTGTAAATAAAAACAAGGATTTCAAATGATCCTTCGACGCAAGCCGTTTCTCACCTACTTCGCGCTGTGCGCAGCCCCGCTGCTGCTACTCGCCGGCCTCAACTACTGGAACGGCTTTCGCGCGGTCGATTCGACTGTCGGTTCGATCGTTCAGGAAGATCTCAACTCGTTCACCGCGGGCGTCGATCAGGTGCTGCAGGATCAGGCGAACGCCGTCTTGCGGCTCGCACTCCAACGCAACATCCAGGAAGCGCTCGCGCAAACTTCAACCGATCAAAACCGCGCCGCCGAACATCAGAGCGCCAGTTCGAGCCTGAAATCCGTGTTGGACCTGCGCACGCATTTCCAAAGTCTCGCGCTGTTCGATCGCGACCGTCACCCGATCTGGTTCGGCACGCCCAACACGCAGTGGGAAAACTGGGACAAAAGCAACGTCATCCCGCAAAACATCCCGCCACCCGACGATCGCGTCTGGAGCGCCAAGGGCAACATCCTGATCGAGCGGCCCGGCACGCTGCCCACAAGCGCCAAGTCTCTCGAATACACCGTTCCGATTCACAACGAAAGCGGCAGCGGAAACGACGGCGCGCTCGTCGGCGTGCTCGATCTTGAATCGATCTTCTCCACTGCCTCGCGCGGTCTCGAAGCACGAGCCAGCACAGGCAACACGCAAAACTCAGTCGTCGTCGTTCTCGATAGCGCGGAGAAAGTAGTCTATCACTCCGATCGCTGGCTCAAACTCCGACCGGCAAACGAAGCAATTCCCGGCTTCGATTCGATCTCCGCCGCGATGACCTCGAACCAGGACGGCCTGCGCGAGTTTCAATCGGCCGGCGCCAGTTACCTCGCGGCGTACGCGCCAATCCCGCGTCTCGACGTTTCAGTCGCCGTCGCCCGCAATCGTTCATCGCTTCTTTCCGGCGCACGTTTCTGGGGCGGCGCGGGTTTTGTATTCGCACTGCTCGCAGCGTTGCTCGCCGCGTTCGCGCTCAACCATCACGTGAAACAGCGTTCGCAAGGCATCGAACGAGTCACTGAAGATCTGTCGGCAATCGCGCAAGGCCAACTCGATCGCCGCATCCTGCTTAAATCAAGTGACGACGCGCGCGGGATCGCCGACAACATCAACGTCGTCACCGAACGCCTGCGCGCGCAAGTCGCACGTGAAGCAGAGTCGCGGCAGTTTGAATCGTTCGTCAGACTCTCGGCTATGCTGACGCACGATCTCAAGAACGCGATCGAAGCTTTGTCGCTGACCGTCAGCAACATGGAGCGTCACTTCGACAATCCACAGTTTCGCACCGACGCAATGAAAGGATTGACGAACGCGACCGACAAACTGAAAGCCATCGTCGCGCGTTTGAGCCGGCCGTTAACGAGCCTCAGCGGAGAACATAAACTTCCGAAAGATATCGATCTCGTTCCCATTCTCAAACGCGTCAGCGCCATGACAGCCGAGCCGATGCGAAACAAACACAGCGTCGTTTTGCGGCTGCCGGAAAACGTTTACGCGCTCGCCGACGCTGCGCGAATCGAGGAAGTGATCGAAAACCTCGTACTCAACGGTCTCGAAGCAATGGTCGAACCCGGCGGCACCCTCACGATCGAAGCCGGGTACACAATCAGCGGCGCGCCCACCTTTTCCATCGCCGACACGGGCCCCGGAATGAGTCGCGTGTTCATCGAAAACCGGCTGTTCCGTCCTTTTGCCACCACGAAGAAAAGCGGAATCGGACTCGGTTTGTACACCTGCCGCGAGGTTGTACGCGCGAGCGGCGGCACGATTGATGTGCAGTCGGTCGAAGGCGCTGGAACCACATTTCGCGTCGTGCTACCATCGGCCACACAAAGACAGGCGTAACCAGAAGGGTGCGGCAAAATACCTTCTTTAGCATGCCCGTTACGCTCGCTCCTCTAGTAGTACCTGCCCAGGTTTCGCCCAAGCGTGCGTGCGGTTTGGTGCATTACTGTGTGGAAAGTCGAAACACGAAATGGATATTCAAGCAGAGCCGAAGGGTACCGTTCTCGTTGTCGATGACGACGACGCCGTGCGCAGCGGACTGTACTGGGCCCTCGCTTCTGACTATCACGTGCACCAGGCATCATCGCGCGAACAAGCGTGCGCGCTGATCCACGAACACGACATCCAGGTCGTCGTGAGCGACCTGCACCTGCCTCCACATCTCGACGACATTCGCGAAGGACTGGCGCTGATCGATCTCGCGCGCGCACAGGATCCGCCGTTGCAAGTGGTCGTGATCACCGGCAGCGACTCGAAGCGCGCTGCACTCGAAGCGGTCAGACGCGGCGCTTACGGTTTCTTTGAAAAGCCGCTGGATCCCGGTGAGCTGCTGCATATCGTCAGCCAGGCAGCGCGCATGCGCCAACTCGAGATCGAGAACCGGCGTTTGCGCGACGAGCTATCGCGTCCGCCGGGATTTGCGCATTTACTCGGCGGGAGCCAGGCGTTGGAACGCGTTTTGAAACAAGCGCGATCCGCTGCGGCGACCAGCGCGACGGTGTTGTTGTGCGGCGAAAACGGCACGGGCAAGGAAATGCTGGCGCGGGCGATTCATCAGGAAAGTCCGCGTTCGACGGGACCGTTTGTCGCGGTCAGTTGCGCTGCGCTGCCGGAGACGCTGATCGAGTCGGAACTGTTTGGTCATGAGAAAGGCTCGTTCACTTCCGCGACGCAAACACGCAAAGGCCGTTTCGAGCTCGCAAACGGCGGCACGCTGTTTTTAGACGAGATCGGCGATCTCAGTGCGGCAGTGCAGGTGAAACTGTTGCGCGTCTTGCAGGAGCGTGAGTTTGAACGCGTCGGCGGAATCAAGACGCTGACGGTCGACATACGATTGATCGCGGCCAGCAATCGCGACCTCGAAAAGGAAGTCGCTGCCGGACGTTTTCGACAGGACCTGTTTTTCCGGCTCAACGTCGTACCGCTGACCTTACCGCCCTTGCGTCAACGGCAGGACGACATTCCGCTCCTCGCGGCGCACTTCGCCGCCGCTTCGGCTGCTAAATACAATCAGCCGACACCGGAGCTCGAACCCGGACTGGTCGAAGTGCTGCAGGAATACGAATGGCCGGGCAACGTTCGCGAGCTTGAAAACCTGATCGAACGTCTCGTCGTCCTCAGCAGCGACTCAACACTCGGACTCGAATTCGTACCCGAGAAGATGCTCCGTGTGCTGCCTGGTGCAAAGGCCGGCGACGAGTCGACGCTCGAAGGCGCTGTCGAAGCGTTGAAGCGGCGCATGATCGTCAACGCGCTCCAGAGCGAAGGCAACAAAGTCGCGGCCGCCAGGAAACTCGGCATCAGCCGTTCCTACCTGCACCGGTTAATCAACGAATTTGACATTTGAGTCGCCTCTGTGCGATCTGTGCCTTATCAATGGCAAGCCTGCAACAGCGTTTACCGGAGAATGTACCGGGCGATTTCTTTGTAGATTCCACCTGCATCGATTGCGACACCTGTAGCCAACTCGCGCCCGCGATCTTTCGCGACCACGGCGACCAGTGCAGCGTCCATCATCAACCCGAAACGAGCGACGAAACGCGCCAGGCGATGATGGCGCTGGTGGCTTGCCCGACCGGATCGATCGGTGCGACTGAAAAACACGACCCGCACATCGGCATCGACGCTTTTCCTTTTCAACTGGCGGAAAACGTTTACTTCTGCGGCTACACTGCCGAAGACAGTTTTGGCGCCTGGAGCTACCTCGTGACACGACCGCGCGACGAAGGCGGTAACGTGCTGATCGATTCGCCGCGTTTTGCGACGCAACTGATCAAACGAATCGACGCGATGGGCGGCATCAGTAAAATGCTGCTGACGCACAAAGACGACGTTGCAGACCATGACTTGTTCAGCGAACGTTACGATTGCGAACGAGTCATGCACGCCGACGATGGCGCAGTGCGTCACGGTGTCGAGCGGGTCATCAGCGGTGTCGAGCCGGTGCAACTTGATTCCGATCTCGTAGCGATTCCAGTTCCGGGCCACACGCGCGGACACATGGTCTTCCTTTATCGCAACCAGTTTCTGTTTACGGGCGATCATCTGGCCGGATCGTCAAAACGAAATGCGCTGACCGCGTTTCGCAGCGTCGCCTGGTACTCGTGGCCCGAACAGATCCGATCGATGGAAAAACTTCTGCCCTACCGGTTTGAATGGGTGTTGCCGGGACACGGCGAGATTCATCACACTGACGCCGCCACGATGCACCGGCAGTTGGAAGAATGCGTCCGTTGGATGAAAACCCGGTAATCCAGTCTTTTATTATCTGTGCCTTTTTGTCGGCTTTATTTTGTGCCGTTTGTGCTAAAGAAAAGAGACAAAAAATAATGACTCGTAATCAGAAGATCGCACTCGGTTGCGGTGGCGCCGGATGTTTGGGATTGATCGTAGTTGTCGTAGCGGGATGTTTGATTTGGTTCTTGTACAACCGCTCGCCGCGCGACCGGTACGCGAACATCAACTTTAATTCAAATCGAAGCGCCGGCGTGAATAGTAACGAGAATGAAAACAGCAACGACTCAGCGGATACCTCGTCGTCGAGTTCACCGTCCGACTCGTCCAGTGAATATTCGGACGATGAGAAGCACAAGCTGTTTCAGGCGGCGGCCATGACCGGCGATCTGGAGTTGCAGCGACGCGTCTGGGGCAAACTCGGCATCATTGACGATGATTTCTCGATTGGCGCCAGGTACCAGGCCTTCGTTGACGCTCACGGACCGTGGAGCGTGCAGAATTACCAGTGGGTCGCGTCCATCAATACGCCGGAAAAAGGCCGCGCCTACGTCAACGAGCATCTACATTAAGAGTCACGTAACCCGCCGCGTTGAGCTTTTGTGTTTTGTGCTTGGCGCTTGGTACTTTGTATTTGGTCAAAGCACAAAGTTCTAAGTACTAAGTACAAAATGGATCCATCTCGTATTCGCAATTTCTCGATCATCGCGCACATCGATCATGGCAAGTCGACGCTCGCCGACCGCCTGCTCGAACTGACCGGCGCGTTGTCCGAGCGCGAGATGGAAGCTCAGGTGCTCGACAACATGGACCTCGAACGTGAACGCGGCATCACGATCAAGGCCCACTCCGTCCGGCTTGATTACAAAGCCCAGGACGGTCAGTCGTACGTCCTGAACCTGATCGACACGCCGGGTCACGTCGACTTTTCTTACGAAGTCTCGCGTTCGTTGTCTGCGTGCGAAGGTGCGTTGCTGATCGTCGACGCGTCGCAGGGTGTCGAGGCACAAACACTCGCGAACACCTACCTCGCCATCGAAAACAATCTCGAACTGATCCCGGTAATCAACAAGATCG
>DATANW010000527.1:0-4251 GCA_036266055.1 Pyrinomonadaceae bacterium
CCCGCGGATCCGACCCTGCCCGGCACGGCGCAGCTCGCGTTACAGGAAGCTCATCTCGCGGCGCATAACGTCAAGGCGTTTCTTTCCGGCCACGACCTCGACACCAAACACTTTCAAGAGCTGGGCGAAGCGTTGAGTCTGGGAACGGAACGCGGGGCAGTGCTTTTGGCCGGTGGAAAAGCGTTCGGTGGAGCCTTGGCGAGACAGGCGCGGTTCGCTTTGTACACGGGTCGTCTGCCGACGTGGCACCACCGTTTACGTGTTGGGGCCAGCTGGTTTTTCGGCGGCACCGAGCCGCGGCCGTTGTTGCCGCTCGGTATGGAACGTTAGTTGTCTAGCTAACGGGCATGAACCCGGTCGTGTTGCGAGTTTTCATCTGTGTTATTTGGATTTCTGTTATCGGATTGGTGTGGCTTTCGATAACAGTCCGCAATCCGATCGCAACACCGCTTATACAAATCACTCCAACCGAAACATTTACATCAACACCGGCGCCGACGCCGACGTCGATCAAAACAAATTACGTAGGCCAGGTCGACTTGATCATTCCCGTTGCCGGTGTGCGGCCGGATCAGTTGATCGACACGTTCGACGACGCGAGAGCGGAAGGCCGCGTACACGATGCGATCGATATCATGGCGCCTGCGGGGACGCCGGTGCTCGCCGCGACCGGCGGCAAGATTCTCAAGCTGTTTCAAAGCGAACGCGGCGGGACCACGATCTACCAACTCAGCACCGACGAAAAGACTGTTTACTACTATGCTCACCTCCAGGGCTACGCTGACGGTCTCGCCGAAGGAAAAACCGTGCGGCAAGGCGAGGTGATCGCTTACGTTGGCGACACCGGGAACGCGGGCGCTGGAAATTACCATCTTCACTTCTCAATCGCGGCCGTTTCCGATCCGAAGCGTTACTGGGAAGGCACTAACATCAATCCGTACCCATTGCTGCGATCGAGTGTCCGGTAACCGTCCAGAACACAGATAGAAAACTCGGATTTCTTAGCTTGAATAACAGGAACGCTCGTTGCTCGCCATCGATATGAAAAGGAGCTAACGAGATGAAGCGATCCCTGCTTATTGTCTTTTTATCGGTGTTCTTTCTGGGCTGCGTAGTTGAGCAGAACCAGCGAACTTCGACGACACCGACACCGCAACCAGCGCCATCAGCTGAACCAACCAAAGCTGTCGCGAAGACGGAACCAAGCCCGCAAATGCTGTCTGGTCCAAACGCCGTTCCGACCGATACGCGTGTGGTCGTGAACATACCCGCATACCGCATGGACATCTTCGACGACGGATCCCTGATCAAGACTTACAAAGTCGGCATCGGCACGCCGGAGTTTCCGCTGCCAACCGGACTGCGCAAAGCTGACACGGTGATCTTCAACCCGACCTGGACCGTGCCGGATGAAGCGTGGGCGGAGGAGATGAATAACGTGAAGGTTGGCGAGACGGTCGAGGCCGGCGACAAGAACAACCCGCTCGGATGGATCAAGATCCCGATCGGTCTACCGAATCTGATTCACGGCGGCAAAGCGCCCGCGAAGATCGGCACGTTTGCTTCGCACGGCTGCGTGGGTTTGACCAACCCGCAGGTCAAAGACTTCGCAATGCGTCTCGCGCAGGTTGCGAACACACAGATCGACGACGAGAAAGCCAGCTCCTACATAAAAGAGAGAACGGAGACTCACGAAATCAAGTTGGGTAAGACTGTGCCCGTTGAGCTTCGTTACGAGACGATCGTAGTTGAGGACGGAAAGCTGCACATTTACAAGGATGTCTACGAACAAAATACGAACACCGAAGAGAATCTCCGCGCAGTATTACAGGCACACGGCGCCAATTTAGAGAATTTGAGTGACGCAGAGCGAACCGCAGTCCTGAATGCTCTTAAATCTGTGTCGAAAAAGAAAGAAGTGGTGGTTGATATTCCTTCACTGACGCAAAAGGGATACCCGGCTCCGGTTGATCTCGACGAGGGTAAGGGAAAAGCAACGCGGACAACAGCAAAAGCAAATCACTAAGCGATAGCGGCTTCGCACGAATCGAGCACAGGCGCGTCTTCAACTGGCGCGCCGGCTTCGCCGTCGTAAGGACGGCCGTTCTCAATCGCTTCAAAATACTCTTCAATCCGATCTAGCACTTCCTCAACCGAATGCGAATGATAGATCGACGTGCGAAACAACGCACCGCCTTGCAGTCCGCGCGTGAACTGACCCGCTAACTGTTTCATGCGATTGATCGCCGGCGTCTCCGGCATGTCTTCGCGCAACATGTCAAAGTACTCATGCAGAATCGCGCGCTTGTCGGCCAGTGACGGTTCAAAGATCGGACGACCGTGCATCGCGTCTTCAATCTGCCGGAAGATCCACGGGTTCGCCATCGCGCCGCGACCGATCAGCACGCCGTCGCAACCCGTCTCGCGAAACTTTTGGAAAGCGCCTTCGATCGTCGTTACGTCGCCGCTGCCGGATACCGGCACCTGCACCGCTTCTTTCACCTGCCGCACGAGGTCCCAGTTTGCAAGTCCGCGATAACCCTGCTCTTTCGTGCGGCCGTGCAGCGCGATGTGTTCGACGCCGCAATCTTCCGCGAGCTTCGCGGTCTCGACGGCGTTGATCGTGTGATCGTAAAAACCCGCGCGGATCTTCACCGTCAGCGGAATCGTGATCACTTTCTTAATCTCTTTCAGAATCGTGCCCAGACGACAGTGGTCCTTGAGGAGACCGGAACCGCCGCCATGCTTCACGACTTTTGGCGCCGGACAACCACAGTTCACGTCAAGAATGTCCGCACCGACTTCCTGCGCCATCTCCGCCGCCATACACATTCGTTCGGGCTGGCCGCCGAAGATCTGCACCGCGAACGGGCGCTCGTCTTCGTAAAAACGCATCTGTCGTTTCGACTTGGGATTGTTGCGCGTCAGACCTTCAACCGAAATGAACTCGGAAACGGAAAGACCAACACCGCCGCGCCGCTTCAACAAACGGCGAAACGACACGTCAGTCACGCCCGCCATCGGCGAAAGAACCAGCGGCGGGTTGATCTCAACGTCACGAATTTTGAACGGCTTTATTTCCGGCATCACGGCTTCGACTCGTCAACCTGAAGACCATTGAGAAACTCGAGAAAGTCGTCTTCATACTTCGAAAAAATCTGCGTCCCCGTAAACGTCAATAACTGGATGCTCCCCGCTTTTCCGCCGTAGTAGTAGCCATAGTAGCGGAAAGGAATTCCTTTGACGGAGCCTTCCATCTTCATGCACAACACTTCCTTGCCGTTGATGGTTCGCGTTTCCTCGGACACGACCTTTGCGTCAGGCGCGGCGCCCTTGGCATTCTCAACCGCGATCTCTTTCAACGTAGACGTCGGCATACCGAGTTCCTCGATGATCGCTACAGCGTAGCCATCGCCCCGCTTGAGTCTAAACTCAATGCGGCCTTCGTCGTCGGCTTTCGGCGTCATCACCCATTTTGAGTCGTCATACCAGATCGAAAAGCCGCCGTGTGGCGCTTTGTAAACCGCTTTCGCGTTTGCGGCCTTCGTCATGGTGGCGGAAGTGCTGGTGTGTGCGCCAGGGTCGGTATCGGTCGCGTACTTCCAGGTGCCGTCAGGCGAGAGAATGACTTCTTTGCCGGACTCTGTACGGGCTTTGATTGGGGTCTGAGAAACAGCAGTGCCGGCCATCATGAGGAGCAGCAGCAACGTGAGTGAGAGAGTTGTTTTCATGTTCTTAGTTTCCGAATCAGGGTTTTATCGTAACGGGAGTGCCGACGGTTACCGAGTCGAACAACTCCTTCATGTCCTCATTCTCCAACGCGACGCAGCCCCATGTCCAATCACTTTTTGCGCCGTTGCCGTGAATGTAAATCAGACCGCCCAGTTTCGTGTACTGCGGTGGCGCGACCTTCTTCTGCTGCGCTTCGACGATCGCGTCGTGCTGCGCCTTCGTGATCAACCCGTCGCGCAGCCCGCGCGCGGCATCTTCGACGTTGGGATAACTCACGCCGAGCGACAGGTAGTAAGCGCTCTTGTTGTTTTTTACGAAGACGTAGAAGTCGCCTTCGGGCGTCGCGCCGTCGCCTTCACGCTGCTTGTCGGTGACAGGACTGAAGCCGAGTCCGACCCGATACGTGCGCACGAGTTGCTGGTCGGAATAGAGCTCGAGCTTTCGATCGTGCTTGTAAACGACGATGCGCGGCGTCGTAATGGGCTTTTGCGTGATGGGCTTCTGTAGCCACAGATTAAG
>DATANW010000528.1:0-2769 GCA_036266055.1 Pyrinomonadaceae bacterium
TCCGCGGAGCCGCCGATCCAGATCGGAAAGTTCACTTTCGTCTCTCGCACAAACTGGAGCACCTTCGCTCGATCAGCGACGTCGTCGGTCGAAACGCCGATCACCTGCACACCGAGCGCGGCAAACTCATTCTGCACCGCCGCAAGATCCGGCATCTCAGTGCGACACGGCACGCAGTACGTGGCCCAAAAATTCAGAACGACAACGCGGCCCCTCAGACTTTGCAGACTCTGCTCGACGCCGCTGAGATCCTTCAACGTCAAATCGATCGTTTGCCCGACCAGGTTTGCGGCCGCCCGCTCGGCGAGACTCAGTGTGAGCACCTGCAGACGATCGACACGAATCGTGCTCACGTCCTTCCTCGTTTCAACTTTCCCTTCGACCGCGATTCGTTTACCCACAAAGTCGAGCCAATTCCTTCCGGGCAAACGAAACTTGCCGAGCGCTAACTGATACAGCTTGAACGCGTCGCCTTCGCGAACAGCCAGCAACGTAGGATCGCCGCGCTCAACACACGACTTCGCCTTCAGCAGGTTTTCGGTTGTGCCGTACTCGACCTTGTTTCGATCAGCTTCGGCCCAGCATTCGGCGCAACACACCACCTGCCCCTCGAGTTTCGCCGGCGCGTTCTGCGCACTAACCGAGGTCGAAACGAACAAGAGCAGCAGTGAAGCAACAATCAATGATTTCATTCAGCAGTTCCTAACAACGGTTTCACTTTCTCATCAAACTCGTCCCGATACATAATTCCCTCGATGACGCCTCGTATCTTGCCTTCGCGGTCGATGATCACAGTCAGCGGCAGTGTGTCTGACGTCGTGAACGCTTGCCTGGTCTCTTTTGAACCAATCACCACAGGGTAGTTTATCTTCAGTTCTCGCACGAACCGTCGAACTTCAGATCCGTCTGCCGGCGGATACGTAATGCCGACGATGCGCAGTCCCTGACTTTGATACTCACGCTGTTTCTTAACCAGATCGGGGATTTCCGTGCGACAGGGAACGCACCACGTGGCCCAGAAGTTCAGCAGCACGACCTTGCCGCTGAAATCAGACAACGTCACGGTCCTGCCGTTGATGTCTTTCAAGGAAAGTTCGGGTGCCTTCTGTTGTCCTGCCTGCGCGATGCCCGCAAGCACCACCACCAGCATCAGCAGGCTTTGGGCAATCAGCTTTTTCAAAACAGGTATTTGACTCCGAGTAAGACGTTCGCGTCAGTGCGCAACGTCAATGGACCAACATTGCGCACAACGGGCAACTGCACACTGCCTTCCACTACAAACCGAGGAAGCGCCGCATACTGCAATCCCGGCGCGAGATAGTACTCGGTAGCGTTGCTGCCCGCTACGGGCGTGCTGTTTAGACGACCACTTCCTCGATGAACAAACGTCGTTTCCAGAATCAGAAATAGTTCACCGCCGGGCTTGGTATATTCGCGCGGCAGCAAAACGTATTCAAGATCGGTATTCAACCGCTGCTCGTGTCCCATCCGAAAACCGTCGCGCTCGGTGCGGAAAACAACCTCGGCATTTCCGCCGAAGATAAACCGTCCGCCCGCTTGTGAGAACGCGAGATCGAAATGTGGCGCCAGGCCGCCGTTGATCGGAGTGAGTTGTTGTCGCACAAACGCGGGGACATTGATCTGACTGTGGTCAGGAGCGTCTTTCTTTCCAGTCGGCAGCTCCAAACCAAATCGTGCAGCCGCTTGCCTGTCGCCGTAAGTCTTGACCTGACGAAAGAAGCGATACTTGGTCCACACAGTAATATTGGCCAGACCGACACCGGATCCTGAGGTTACATCATCGTGAAACGACGTGCGCGCAACCGGAATTTCCATTTCCAATTGAACGTGCGGCGAGGGCGTGTAGGAGAGACTCACGTCGACCATTTGCCGGTTGACCTTCAACGAGCCCAGACTCTGACGGACCAGGTAAACACGCGGTGTAATCGCGCCGCCTTTGTAAACCGTGAGGCCCGGTGACGTGACTCGAATCGGCGCGGCAGGGTCCGGTGTTTCAGTTCCGATGTCCGCGGACGCGTCATTGCTCACGAAATTCGTCGTCACGAGTTGCGCAAAACAGAAATTCGTTTGCGTGTCGCGAAGAGCTTGTTTCTTTTCCGCGGGCGCGATCACCTCGCGCGCGTTAGTTCCCTCGCCCTCGGTTTTCCAGCCACCCGCGATCTCGATTGCGGAGCCGTCTTCCAAACCTGCCACTGCATTCGCGACGTTCTCGCCTTCGAGGACAAACTTTTGTCCAGACGGTTTTGCTGTAACGATCCACGCGTTGCCCTCTTTGCTCAACGTCCCCGCAACGGTAATGTCCGCGGAGTCCAGCACGTAACCAGCGCTTTTCAACGTCGCCTTCAACGCCGCGAACGAAACTGCTTTGTCCGGCTTTGGCGTGAATACACCGAGACCTTTCTTGATGTCGGTGATTTCGATTTCCTTTAGCTTGGGTGCGTAGTCGAGACGGCTCACGGCCTTCTGAATGTTGTACACTCAATTGCCGCAGAGATAACCCGCGATGTGCATTTGCACGCGTTTGACCTGCGCAACAGCACCACTTCCACTAGCGCATACGAGCACCAGCCCCAGGACAATCAGAAGACTTCTCTTTCGCATGTTCCGAGCGTAACACAGTCTAAAGACGCTTGCTCGATCCCGCCACGCGACCTACATCACGAGCGGCACTGGTTTCGGGCTGCCCTGCAGTTGGACCGGCAGTTCCGGCGCACAGCAGATCTTGTTTAGGCGCTTTCGATCCTGTTG
>DATANW010000529.1:0-26182 GCA_036266055.1 Pyrinomonadaceae bacterium
TTTAATTTTTCAATTCAACTATGATCAGGCGTGTCGTCGTCGTGCCGATGTTCTCGGCCCAATGCGTTATCGGTTCGCGATATTGCACGTCGCCGGTCTTCAGTTCGCCTTCAGCGACAGTTCCATCGGCAGCATGATTGCGAACCTTGCCGCCTTCGATCACATAAATTATCGACGCCGGGTGTGAGTGAAGGGCTTCCTTGTCGCCCGGCTTGAGCGTGCTTTCAAAAACGCGAACGCGGGCATTGTCGACTTTCACGTTTATGTACTTCGCGTTCACCTTCGCCGCGTCTTGATTCAGCACGCTCGCATCGCCGCGCGAAAAAGCTGTTGCGAGCAGCACGAAAACTAAGATATAGAATCGCCTCATATTGATCTCCTATCCCACAGATTACACGGAATAAAGCATGCCACCAACGCGTAGACAGTTTATAACTGCTGCCGCAGCCTTTGCAGTTTCACATGCGTTGCTTCCGCCGTTGGGCTTCGGTCAGGCGAAAAAGTCAACTCGACTGGTCCTGCTCGGAACCAAGGGTGGACCACGAGTGGGCGAAGCGGGTCGCAGCAACCCGGCGACTCTGATCATGATCAACGATGTGCCGTATCTCGTCGACTGTGGATATGGGACGTCGAAGCAGCTGATCGCTGCCGGGGTCGCGCTCAATCTGGTGCGGTACGTCTTTATCACTCATCACCATTCGGATCACAATCTCGATTTCGGTCCGCTGTTGTACAACGCGTGGATTACGGGACAGCCGATGCGAGTCGATGCGTATGGTCCAACGGGAATGAATGAACTCGCCCGCGACTTCTTCAAGTATCAGAAGTTTGACATCGACGTCCGCATCGTCGATGAAGGCCGTACCGACCCGCACGGTTTGGTCACCGCCCACGACGTGACTAAGCCTGGGGTCGTGATGACGAATGACGATGTGAAGGTTAGTGCGTGTCTGGTGCGGCATCCGCCGATCAAGCAGTCGTATGCCTATCGTTTCGACGCGAAGGATCGGTCGATCGTGATTTCCGGTGATACGGCGTACGCGCCGGAGCTGGCGGAATTTGCGAAAGATGCGGACGTGTTGGTGCACGAAGTGATGTACCTGCCGGGCATCGAAGCGCTGCTTCAACGTTTGCCGAATGCCAAGCGTCTGCGCGAACACCTGATGGCCGCGCACACTCTCCCGGAGGAGGTCGGCAAAATCGCCGCCCAGGCGCGAGTCAAAACGCTGGTGTTGTCCCACTTCGTCCCCGGTGACGACGCCTCCATCACCGACGAACAGTGGTCCGAAGGCGTGCGCAAGCACTTCACCGGCCGCGTTGTGGTCGGGAGAGATTTGATGGAGATCTAAAATTGGACATCACAAATTGTGATCTCCGATCTCATTTCTGTATGATTCCGCCGCCAACCCATTAGCTCCGCAGGAGGTTCTCCAATGTTCATTGATCGCTCTATAAAACTATCGTCACTTCTCATCGGTCTGGCACTTCTTCTCAGCGCCGCGACCAGCGTCACGTCGCAGACCGCGAAGGTGCCGCTCACGCACGAATCGATGTGGATGATGAAACGTGTGGGGGCGCCGGCGCCGAGTCCTGATGGGAAGTGGGTGGTGTTCTCGGTGGTTGAGCCCGCTTATGATGAAAAGGATCAAGTGTCCGATCTGTGGATCGTGGCGATCGACGGCAGTGCGAAGGACGGAAGCGCGGGCAGCTCGAAGCCGAGGAGGTTGACGTTCAGCAAGGGTGGCGAGAGCGGCGTGACGTGGAGTCCTGACAGCCGTCAAATCGCTTTCGTAGCCCGCCGCGAGGGCGACGAAGCGAGTCAAATTTATGTATTGGACGTGGCAAACGGTGGCGAGGCTGTGCGCGTCACTTCCCTTTCCACGGGCGCGCGCTCGCCGCAATGGCGCCCCGACGGCAAAGCACTCGCATTCGTGAGCACCGTCTTTCCCGGCGCCGCGGACGACGAAGCGAACAAGAAAATCGCCGCCGAGCGCAAAGCCCAAAAGTATCGCGCTCGCGTTTACGACCGGTTTCCCATTCGCAACTGGGACAAGTGGCTTGAAGACACGCAAGTCCACCTCTTTATTCAAGACGCCCAACCCGGCTCAAAAGCGAAAGATCTACTCGCCGGAACAAAACTCGTCAACGAACGCGGCTTCGCCGGCCGCCCCACGGACTCCGCCGACGAACTCGACGCCGCCTGGACACCCGAAGGCGACGCGATCGTCTTCGTCGCCACCACCAACCGCGACACGGCCGCGTACGCTCAACCAAACACTTCACTCTTCAAAGTATCCACCAGCGGCGGCGAACCAACGAGACTCACAACAAGTGCCGACGCCTTCGGGCGGCCGACCTTCCGACCCGACGGCAAAGCGCTTTACGCCTCGCTGGAAGTCGAATCGGACAACAAAACTTACCATCTCGAGCGACTCGTGAAACTGAGTTGGCCCAACCCCGGCCAACCCACAACACTGACAGCCAAGTTCGATCGCTCAGTCAACAGCTTCGCGTTCACACCCGACAGTCGATCGATCTACTTGACCGCCGAAGAAGCAGGAAACGAAAAAGTCTTCACCATGCCGGCGGACGGCGGCGACGTCACACTCGCGATGGACATGACCAAGGGCGTCTACACAAATCTGCGCATTCCCGCGAAAGCATCGTCGACGATCCTGATCGCAAACTGGGAAAGCGCGATCAATCCTCCGGAAGTATTCCGGCTCGATCTCACGTCCAAAACTCAACAACCACTCACCTCATTCAACGCCGAACAAGTCGCCAAGATCGACTGGCAACCGTTGCATCACTTCTGGTTCACGAGCAAAGCCGGCAAACGCATTCACAACATGATCGCGCTGCCGCCAAACTTCGACGAACGAAAGAAGTACCCGCTGCTCGTCCTGCTGCACGGTGGACCACACAGCATGTGGCGCGACAACTGGGGACTCCGCTGGAACTACTTCCTGCTCGCCCGTCCCGGTTACGTCGTCCTGCTGACCAACTACTCCGGTTCGACCGGTTTCGGCGAAGCGTTTTCGCAGAGTATTCAAGGTGATCCATTCAAAGGGCCGGCCAACGAGATCAACGAAGGCGCCGACGAAGCGATCCGGCTGTATCCGTTTGTCGATGGTTCGCGACAGGCAGCGGCGGGCGCGAGCTACGGCGGCCATCTCGCAAACTGGATGCAGGCGACCACCACGCGCTACAAGACGTTGATTAGCCACGCCGGACTGATCAATCTCGAATCGCAGTGGGGTACGAGCGACACGATCTATTCGCGCGAGGTGAACAACGGTGGACCAGTGTGGGAACAGGGCGCAGTGTGGCGCGAGCAGAACCCGATCAGGTTCGCCGCAAACTTCCGCACGCCGATCCTGCTTTCAGTCGGCGAAAACGACTTCCGCGTGCCGCTAAATCAAACGTTGGAAAACTGGAGTGTCCTGCAACGGCGGAAGATTCCGAGCCGCCTGATCGTCTGGCCGGAGGAAAACCATTGGATCCTGAAAGGCGAGAACAGTCGCTACTTCTACCAGGAAGTCCATGCGTGGCTGAAGAAGTATCTCGACGAGCCGGCGAACACGATGTCAGGTCAGCGTTGAGAAGGAGTAATAGTCGAGCGTTCGATAGGTGACAACGCGCGTTTCGAAACCGCTTTCGCTCGTCTTGAAGACTTCGAGCCGCTTGATCCAGTTCCCGTTGCTGTCGAAGTCGTAGAAGTACGACGTGGTGCTGTAAAGATCGCCCTTCAAGCTGATCGTTGCCGCTTCGATCTCGACGCCGTCGTCACTGTACCGGTACCTGATTGGTCCTCCGATCGTGCGACCCTGCTGATCGACGCACGACGCTTCAAGCACGTTCCCCTGCTCGTCGTAGATCGTTATGTGCTTCTCTTCCAAAGATCCGTCGTCGTCGTACTCGTAAAGGACCCGCTGCGCCAACTCTCCCGTCAGACGGTAGCGATAGATGTACTTTCGATGGAGTGTTCCGTCTTCGTAGCACCACGTTTCCTCGATCTTCTTGCCGGCCTGGTTGTACAGCGGCCGGCATCTTCGTTTGATTATTAAACCATCGGCCTGCGTAGACACACACTCGAGCAACTTGCCGGCTTCGTCATATTGGCAGACCAACAAACTCAGCAATCCTCCGCGTGGGTTCTTGAATAGCCGCTCCTTCTGGTTGCCGTGGGCGTCGTACTTCATCGAACCGATCTGCGAGACGTCGCCGTGAAGGTTGTACAGAAGCTCCTTTACGACGTAACCATTCTCGTTGAAGGCGATCGTATTAAGAGGACGGCGCTCGTGCTCCACCCACTCTCGTGCCTCGTGCGACAGGTCGGCCACCTCGACATGCGCATACGAAACGCGGCCTCGCAAGTGGCGCCTGCTCCAATGATTTCCGTTAGTCATAAGCCATCCCCTCGCTTAGAAGACAGTGGTGCCAACAAGCTGCGAACAACTTAATTCCGGATAAAAATTGAGCTATTTGTCGGGGTGTACTGAGTGGGAGTCTGCGCAGTTTAGATTTGTTCAAACAGTACTGTCAATGAAAATGATCTTGTAAAAATATTGCGGAATTGGTCTTACCGGACGCTAAATATCACACGGATTGGTAATAATTTGCTCTTGACACCTTGGATTTCGCTGAGGCAGAATACGCCGCCTGCAAATGCAAATCAGCGATGAGGTCGAGGCTTAAGGCTATGCCATGCACCACATCCATAAACTCTTGGTCTTACCACTCAACGTAACCGAGCCGGCGAGCGCGCGTTTTCAGCCGTTCCGCTGATGGAGAATAAAGTTATGTTTACTCAGAACCCGAACACACGAGTATTTTGGGCTGGTTTGCTCCTGATTTTATCTGCCTTCACGGCAACCGCTCAGGAATTCAGAGGATCACTCGCCGGGAAGATCCTGGATCCAAACGGCGCCGTGGTCCCCGGCAGCAAAGTCGACATTAAGAATGTCGGAACGGGAATCGTCTCCACCGCCACCACCGGCGACGATGGCGCTTACAGCTTTCCCCTGCTGCCGCCCGGCAAGTACCAGCTCACGGTCACGAAGGAAAACTTCAACACCGCGGTGCGCGATGGCATCGAGGTTCGGGTCGCCGATCGTCTGACGCTCGATGTGCAACTGGAAATTGGTGTGACCGCGATGGTCACGACCGTCGCTTCGGGATTAACGCTCGACACCGGCACGGTCAACACCGGCACCGTCGTCACCGGCAGACAGATCAGCGAACTGCCGCTCACCGAAGGCACCGCCTACCAGTTAGCGACGTTGGCTCCCGGTATTGCTTACACGGGCAATCCTCTCTTTACCGGGCCAACGTCCAACGGCAACCTCGCAGCGTTCCGATCCAACGGCGCCACCGGCGCGAACCAGATCACGCTCGATGGTTCTCCGAACTACGCGTTTGACGGCGGCGTCGGTTTTTCACCGCCGTCTGACACGGTCCAGGAGTTCAAGGTCCAAACCAACACCTTCGACGCGCAGCAAGGTTACTCGGCGGGCGCGACCGTGAACGTCGCGGTGAAGAGCGGCAGCAACGAATTCCACGGATCCGGTTGGTACTTCAACCGCGACCGCAGCCGCACGGCCAACAACTTCTTCGGCAACCGTAGTAATCAGGCGCGGCCCATTCGCACGTATCACCGCTTCGGCGGCATGTTGAGTGGTCCGATCCTGAAGGATCGCACGTTCTTCCTCGTTTCTTACGAACGTCTCAAAGACAACGTCGCAGAACCGCAAATCTTCACGGTACCGACGGACGCGATGCGACGCGGCGACTTCTCCGCGCTAATCGTCAATCGCACCAACATCGCGAATGCGGCGAACACAGTGATCTTTAACCCGTTCTCCGGCACGCAAAGCGGCAGCAACGTCGTGCGCACCTCGTTTGGTTGTCCGACGTCAGGCGCGGTGCCCGTAAACTCGCAGTGCAACATTATTCCCAGCAACCTGATCAATCCGGTGGCCGCGAACCTGATCAAGTTTTATCCGCTGCCGAACATCGAAGGCGTTGGCGGCGGCACGCAGAACAATTACTTCTCGAACCAGCTTCGGCATCAGGACTATCGCGGTTGGCTCGCGCGCATCGATCACCGCATCAGCTCCAGCCAGTCGATCTTCGGCAAGTACTATCACAGCTTCAACCCGGAAGATCGTCAGGACTGGGCAGGCGTCGTCAATAACTTCCCAATCACGCAGGGCTTTGAATACCGCACCAACGACGGCGGCAATGTCGATTACACCAACGCGATCAATTCGAACCTCGTTTTTGACGTCCGCGTCAGTCTGAACCGGTTCGTGCAGGAACGCCGCCCCGCGCAACTCTTCGATCCGGCACAACTCGGCTTCGCCCAGGCATCGGTCGCAGCCATGCGTGGTTACCAGTACTTCCCGCGCATCATGATTAGAAACCTCGACGCCACCCGCCCGATCAGATCGACGCTCGGTTCGACGCGATCGGATTGGAACGAAGGGCGCGTTCGTCCGTTCTACATGGGCTCGATCCAACCCTCGTTGACGCAGGTAGTCGATAACCACACGTTGAAGTACGGCTACGACTTCCGCGTCGTGCGCGAGAACTTCAGCACGGACGCTTACAAAGGTGGACAATTCTTCTTCGACGGAACGTTTACCGCGCCGGCTTCGAACTCCTCGTCCACGTTGCGCAACGTATTTGGCCGCGACCTGGCAGCGTTCCTGCTCGGCGTGCCGACAACGGGTTCCGGCGGCAACGCGAGCCAGATCGACAACTCGATCAACTACTCGGTCCAATCGCTCTATCACGGCTTTTTCATCCAGGACGATTGGCGTGTTTCGAAGAACCTGACGCTGAACCTCGGTCTGCGTTACGACCTCGAGCAGGGTTTGACCGAACGTTATAACCGCATCCTGCGTGGTTTCGATCTCGGCACACCGAGTCCGATCGAAGCGCAAGTCCGAGCGGCGTACACCACCGCTTTCAATCAGAACCCGGCAAACTTCGTGAAGCCACCAAGCGAATTTCGCGTGCTCGGCGGCTACACATTCGCCGACGACGGCAACCGCAATGTTTGGGAAGCCGATCGCAGTAACTTCCAACCACGCGTCGGTCTGTCTTATTCGTTGAATGACAAGACGGTGGTGCGCGCGGGGTTCGGCATGTTCATGGCGCCGTTCATGATCGAAACGCCGCAGCAGATCGGCTTTGCGGGCACGACGCCGTTTGTGCCGTCGACCAACAACGGTTTGACGTTCATCGCGACGTTGACGAACCCGTTCCCGCAGGGGCTCGCCGGCGTTCAACCTTCGTTTGGGTCGAGTCTCGGTTTGCTGACGGGCATCGGCGCCGACGTCGCGAGCGAGGCCTTGCCGATCATCGGCCTGCTGCGAAAGAATTCGAAGTTCGCGCGCGTCGTGTTTGGTATTCAACGCGAACTGCCGGGCCAAATCGTCGTCGAGGCAAACTACATCAACGCGCACGGCTACGATCTCCCGGTCAGCCGGAACTTGAACTTCGTGCCGCGCGAGTTTCTCGGAACCGATCCGGCGACCGATACCGCGTCGAACACTTTCCTCTCGGCGACGATTCCGAATCCGTTCCGAAACCTGGTCCCAGGCGGCAGTGCTTTCAACACCGCGACGACGATCACGCGCGCGCAGTCGTTGCTCGCGTATACGCAGTTCCCGGCCTTGTGGACTCAGGAATACAACGGCACCAACCGTTACAACTCGCTTCAGGTGCAGGTCAATAAACGTTTCTCGAGTGATATGACGCTGACGTCGACCTACACCTATTCGAACCTGCGCGAGAAGGTCGGTTACTTGAATCCTTCCGACACGGTCCTCGAAGATCGCATTTCGCAGTTTGATCGGCCGCATCGCTTTACGTTTGCCGGCGTCTATCAACTGCCGGTCGGACGTGGCCGTGCGCTTGGCAACGACATGAACCACGTGCTCGACGCCGTGATTGGCGGCTGGCAGGTGAATGGAACGTACGAATGGCAGAGCGGCGAGCCGTTTCTGCTGACGGCGGCGAATCTCTACTTCCCGGGCGATCCCACAACGATGACGAGCCGGCTCGGCGATGGCGACGGGCAGGGCGGCAAGTTCGGCATCGATCGTTCGGCATTCGACGCGCCGGGTCTGGTCGCGCTGACGGCGTTCGGGATTCGCAATGTTCCGACAACGCTCGACAACTTGCGTAACCAGCCGTACTCAGTTGCGAACGTCTCGCTCACGAAGAATTTCAACTTTAAGGAAGGCATGAGATTGCAGCTTCGCGCCGAGGCGTTGAATGCGTTCAATCATCCGTACTTCGGAGCGGGTATTGGTCTGAACCCCGGAGCAATCGGAGCGCCCAACGCTGCTTTCGGTATCGTCACGACGCAACGCAACAATCCGCGTGACATTCAGTTTGGAGCGAAGTTCACGTTTTAGAGATCCGTGTTTTTCTTCAACAGGCTCGCACTGCTGGCGCTGCTCTATGGACTTCTGTCTGTAGCGGCAGACGGCCAGACTTCAAAACGCATCGTGGTCGCCGCCGATGGCTCGGGTGATTTCAAAACCGTCCAGCAGGCGGTGGACCACGTACCTGAAAACAATGGCCGGCCGATCGTCATTCAAATCAAACCCGGCGTGTACCATGAGCAGGTACGTGTCGACAAGCGCTTCGTCACGTTGCGCGGCGAGGACGCGAAGAAGACCGTCATCACCTATCGGCTTAGCGCACAACAAGCCGGAAACACGCGCCTCGCGTTTGCTGTTTACGTTAACGCCGGCGACTTTCGCGCCGAACACGTGACGTTTGAAAACTCCTACGGCACGGGTTCACAAGCGGTCGCGTTGTTTGTCGACGCGGAGCGAGCGACGTTTGAGGATTGTCGCTTTCTTGGCTGGCAGGACACGTTGTTTGTGAATGGCAGTCGTCATTTATTTAAAGACTGCTACATCGAAGGTCACGTCGATTTCATTTTCGGCACAGCGTCCGCGGTCTTTGAAAACTGCACGATTCACAGCAAAGGCGCGGGCTATGTCACCGCGCACTATCGCACCAGCAACGACGAGAGCACGGGGTTTGTTTTTGTAGGTTGTCGTTTGACCGGGCAAGACACAGGAGCGGGAGTTTATCTCGGCAGGCCATGGCGGCCGTACGCGCGCGTCGTGTTTATCGATTCCTGGTTGGGCGCGCATATCAAACCTGAAGGCTGGGATAACTGGCGCGATCCGGCGCGGGAGAAGACCGCGTGGTTCGCCGAGTACAACTCGAAAGGTCCGGGCGCGAACACGAAAGCTCGCGTGGCGTGGTCCAAACAGTTAAGCGCCGCCGAAGCAGCAGAGTTTTCACGCGAGCGTTTTTTCAGTCACGCAGCTCGCGGACTTTCGGGCAAGGCTAACCAGGCAGTCGGAACGATCGCCTGGGACGACGCGCAGAATAAACCGGCGGAGTGGTACGCGAGCGCCGAGGCACTGCGCATCGCCGACAACCTCCTCCTTTATCAACGTGACTCCGGTAGTTGGCCCAAGAACATCGACATGGCCAAACCGCTCGACGAGAAGGACCGCGGAGCACTCCAACGCGCCCGCAGCGACACCGATTCGACGATCGACAACGGCGCCACGTTCACGCAGTTGTCATTTCTGGCGCGCGTCTACACCGCGCAACCGCAGGAACGACATCGCGAGTCGTTTCTGAAAGGATTCGATTACCTACTGAAGGCGCAATATTCCAATGGAGGTTGGCCGCAGTTTTATCCGCTTCGCGAGGGGTACTACACACACATCACGTTCAACGACAACGCGATGATCGGCGTGATGAAGCTGCTGCGTGATGTAGCGGCAGCCAAACCGGCGTATGCGTTTGTTGACGAAGCGAGGCGGGCGAGGGCGGCGAAAGCAGTTGAAAAAGGAATCGAGTGCATTTTAAAAGCGCAGATCGTCGTGAACGGCCGGCGTACGGTCTGGTGTGCACAACATGACGAAGTGACGCTCGCGCCCGCGCCGGCGAGAACGTTTGAACTCGTTTCATTGAGTGGCGGCGAGAGCGTCGAGATCGTGCGGTTCCTGATGTCGATCAAGAACCCGTCGCCGGCGGTCGTCGACGCGATTGAATCGGCGGTGGCCTGGTTCGAGCAATCGCGAGTGAAAGACGGAACGACGTGGGCGCGGTTTTATGAGATTGGCAGCAACCGGCCCATCTTTGCCGGACGTGACGGCGTGGTTAAATACGACGTCAGCCAAATCGAAGCCGAGCGTCGCAACGGCTATGCGTGGTACGTTGACTGGCCCGCGAAGTTACTGAATCAGGATTATCCCGCGTGGAAAAAGAAGAACCAGCGATCAGAAACAGATAAATGACCACACGACGCGACTTCATTAAACAAATGGTGCTCGGCGGCGTTGCGCTGAGTGTCGCGCCGCGTTTGATCGCGCTTGGTGCTGAGGCGAGTCCGTGGGAAACGACGATGCCTTCGATCCTCGAACGCATCAAGCCGCCGCGTTTTCCCAAGCGCACGTTTTATCTGAATCGATTCGGCGCGAAAGGTGACGGAGTAACCGATTGCACCGCGGCCTTTCGTCACGCGATTGATGAATGCGCGCGAGCGGGCGGTGGCAGAGTTGTCGTTCCCGAAGGTGCTTATCTGACTGGCGCGATCCATTTGAAGAGCAACGTCAACCTCGAAGTCTCGGAAGGCGCGACGATCAAGTTCAGCACGAACCCGAAAGACTTTCTGCCCGTGGTCTTCTCGCGGTGGGAAGGCGTCGAGGTTTTCAACTACTCGCCATTCATCTATGCGTTCGAACAGCGCAACATCGCAATCACCGGCAAAGGCATACTCGACGGACAGAGCAACGCCGAACACTGGTGGCCCTGGAACGGCCGTCCTCAGTACGGTTGGCGAGAAGGAATGCCGCAGCAGCGTCCCGATCGCAATGCGTTGTTCACGATGGCGGAGAAAGGCGTACCGGTTCGCGAGCGCATCTTTGGCGAAGGACATTATTTAAGACCGCAGTTCATCCAACCGTATCGCTGTCAGAACGTGCTGATCGACGGTGTGACGATCCGGAACTCGCCGATGTGGGAGATTCATCCGGTGCTGTGCCGCAACGTCACTGTGCAAAACGTGCACATCGACAGTCATGGACCAAATAACGACGGCTGCGATCCCGAGTCGTGCAGCGACGTTTTGATCAAGAACTGTTACTTCGATACCGGGGACGACTGCATCGCGATCAAGTCTGGACGCAACGCAGATGGCCGCCGTCTCAAGGCGCCGGCTGAGAACATCATCGTGCAGGACTGCGTAATGAGAGACGGCCATGGTGGCATTACAGTCGGCAGCGAGATCTCGGGCGGCGTGCGAAATCTCTTCGCGGAAAACTGCAAGCTCGACAGTCCAAACCTCGATCACGCACTACGGGTGAAGAATAACGCGATGCGCGGCGGGTTGTTGGAGCAGCTGCACTTCCGCAACATCGACGTCGGCCAGGTGGCCCATGCGGTGATAACGATCGACTTCAACTACGAAGAGGGCGCGAAAGGATCGTTCACGCCGGTCGTTCGCGATTACACGGTCGATCGCCTGCACAGCACGAAGAGCAAACACGCACTCGACGTCCAGGGCCTGCCCGGCGCGCCGATCGTCAACCTGCGCCTGACGAACTGCACGTTCGATAACGTCGCCGAAGGAAACATCCTGAAGAACGTGCAAAACGCGACACTCGATAACGTGAAGATCAACGGAAAGGCCGTCGAGTCAACCCAAACAAAATCCGTGTCTGAACGCGCCGCCGCCACGGCCATGACGGCACTCTGGCGAGATCCGGCGAAGAAAGAAAACGGCTATCCCGCGAAGTGGACCTACGATCACGGACTCGTCCTGAAAGGCATCGAGCGCGTTTGGCTCAACACGCGCGACGAAGTGTATTTCAAGTTTATCCAGGACAGCATGGATCACTTCGTCGCGAACGACGGCTCCATCCGTACCTACACGCTCGACGAGTACAACATCGATCACGTACTTCCCGGACGCGTCCTGCTCATGCTTTACAAACAAACGAAGCAGGAGAAATACCTCAAAGCCGCCACGCAGCTGCGCGAACAGTTGAAGACCCATCCGCGAACTTCCGAAGGCGGCTTCTGGCACAAGAAGATCTATCCGTCGCAGATGTGGCTCGACGGTCTCTACATGGGCGAACCGTTCTACGCCGAGTGGGCCGCGACGTTTCACGAAGACTCCGCCTTCGATGACATCGCGAAACAGTTCATCCTGATGGAGCGTCATTCGCGTGACGAGAAAACCGGACTGCTCTATCACGGCTGGGACGAGTCGAAGAAACAACGTTGGGCCAACCCGAAAACCGGTCGCTCGCCAAACTTCTGGGGACGTGCGATGGGCTGGTATGCGATGGCGCTCGTCGACACGCTCGACTATTTTCCCAAGGACTACCCGCAACGCGCAGAACTGATCGCAATCCTGGGGCGGCTCGCGCGCGCAGTCGCGAAATATCAGGAGCCACGCTCCGGACTCTGGTATCAGATCCTGGACAAAGCCGGCGCGAAGGGAAACTATCTCGAGTCGTCCGCGGCCTGCATGTTTGTTTACGCGCTGGCGAAGGGTGTGCGGCAAGGTTACCTGCCGGCCAGTTACCTTCGTGTTGCCGAGAAAGGCTATCGCGGGATCGACAGGGAGTTTCTCAAGACTGATGCGAACGGGCAGTTGAATCTCGAAGGCACGGTCAGCGTTGCGGGACTGGGGGGAAACCCGTACCGCGACGGCAGCTACGAGTATTACTTGAGCGAGAAGGTAGTCACCAACGACCCGAAAGGCGTCGGCGCCCTGCTGCTCGCAGCCACCGAGATGGAGACGGCGCCGAAAGCAAACGGCGCGAAGAAGCGAACTTAACTCGTAACCATTTCAATAACCGCTTACAATCAAACGGGCGATATCAAGCATGAGCCAGGCAAACGCCAACATTTTCAAGACGATCGATGCGGAACGGCGCGGGACGACTTTCGAAGAGGTCGTGTCGCAGCTTCGCGAAATGATTCATAAGGGTGAGCTGCGGCCGGGCGATCGACTGCCGCCGGAAAGAGACCTGGCGAAGCGACTCGGCGTTAGCCGTCCGACATTGCGTGCGGGTATCAGTTCACTTGCCGCGGTCGGCGTGTTGCAACCACGCCGCGGTGCGGGCACGTTCGTAGTCGAAGCGGAAGGACCACCGGCGCTCGACAGCAGTCCGCTGCGGTTGATGGCGTCGTTGCAACGATTCACGCCGGCGGAGATGTTTGAAGCGCGACGTTCGCTGGAGATGGCGATTGCGGCGCTGGCGGCAGAACGAGCGACCGGGGAAGAGATGGCCCAGATGTCGGAAGAGATCGCCGGCATGTTCGCTTCGCTCGACGAGCCGGAACAGTTTCTGGTCCACGACATGCGGTTCCATCAAACAGTCGCCGCGGCGTCAGGCAATCGCATTCTCACCGCGTTGATGAACATGGTCGCGACGATCCTGTTCGAAGTGCGCCGCAAGACGGTGGACCGCGCGCGCGATTTGAAAGAGTCAGCCGAGATGCATCGCGCCATCTATCGGGCCATTCGCGATCGCAATCCCGAAGCGGCAAGCGCCGCGATGCACGATCACCTCATGCTCGCGCAGAAAGCGCAGGAAGAGGAAGAACGGTAACCACAAAAGGCACAGAAGTCACAAAAGGCACAAAAGAGGTTGCCATGCATGAAATCTCATTTTGTGCCTTTTGTGTCTTCTGTGCCTTTTGTGTCTTCTGTGCCTTTTCCTTTTTGTGGTTACGGTGGTTCAACTTCGGGCCTCTGGCGCCCGCGCGTGCCGAACAATCCGCACAAACTCGCGCGCGCGTTCAGTGATCAAGTGCTGTTGGCCTTCGCGAATCGCTTTTACATCCACAAGATCTGCTCCGACACCCAACGCACTCGCGCCCGCTTTAATGAAATCCGCCGCCGTCTTCAGCGACACGCCTCCCGTGGGCACGAGCTCGATCTGCGGCAAGGGCGCCTTCAACGACCTGATGTAACTCGCGCCTCCGACCGCCCCCGCCGGAAACACTTTCACAAAATCGGCGCCCGCGGACCATGCCTGGACCACCTCGGTCGGCGTCAACGCACCCGGCATCACCGCGATTCCATGACTCCGGCACATTTCGATCGTTTCGAGGTTCAACGAAGGGCTCACGACAAACTGCGCGCCCGCGCGAATACACGCCCGCGCAGTTTCGCCGTCGAGCACCGTACCAGCGCCGACAAGCGCTTCGCCGCCGTAGCGTTGCGAGACTTCTTCGATCACACCGACAGCGCCCGGCACAGTCATCGTGATCTCGAGAATCGAGATACCGCCTTCACGTATCGCGTCGATCGCCTTCATTGCCTCGACGGCAGACTCCGCGCGAACGACGGGGATAATCCCGATATCGCGAATCGTTTGCAGCACTTCAGCTTTGTTTGACATGAATCGAGATCCGTGGTTAACGATCCACCCTCGCCGTTCCGCCCTTCATCACCCGCTCGACTTCCGCCAACGTCGCCATCGTCGTATCGCCCGGCGTTGTCATCGCCAACGCACCGTGCGCCGCGCCACATTCGACCGACCACTGCGGCCCCCGATCCGTTAACAACCCGTAGATCAATCCGGAAGCAAACGAGTCGCCGCCGCCGACGCGATCTAATATTTCGAGATTCTCACGCACGGGGGCGCGATAAAGCTCACCGCCCGCGTAACAAACAGCGCCCCAATCGTTGATCGTCGCCGTTTTCGCATGGCGCAACGTCGTCGCGACGACTTTGAAGTTCGGAAACTCAGCGACAGCCTTTTCGATCATGCGGCGAAAGTTCTCGACCTCGAGTTTCGAATGATGCTCGTCGAGTCCTTCGACTTCGAACCCGAGCGCGGCGGTGAAGTCTTCTTCGTTGCCGATCATCACGTCTACCAGCGGCGCGAGTTCGCGATTGACCGTGATCGCCTGTTCCCGGCCGCCGATGGACCGCCACAGCGAGTCGCGATAATTCAGATCGTACGAGACGATCGTGCCGTGCTTCTTCGCCGCCTCCATCGCCTCACGCGCAACCCCCGGAGTCGTTTCCGACAAAGCACAAAAAATGCCGCCCGTGTGAAACCACCGCGCGCCTTCCTGCGCGAACACCTTGTCCCAATCGATGTCGCCGGGCTTCAACTGCGAAACGGCCGTGTGCCCGCGGTCGGAGCAGCCCGCAGCGCCGCGCACGCCGAAACCGCGTTCCGTAAAGTTCAAGCCGTTGCGAACCGTGCGTCCCACGCCGTCAAACTTGGCCCATTTCAGGTGCGACTGGTCCACGCCGCCCTGGTAAATCAGATCCTGGACCAACCGCCCGACCGCGTTGTCAGCCAACGCTGTCACGATCGCCGCGTCCATTCCGAAACAACGCTTGAGTCCGCGCGCGACGTTGTACTCACCGCCGCCTTCCCAAACCTGAAAACTGCGAGTCGTGTGAACGCGTCCCTCGCCCGGATCAAGCCGCAGCATCACCTCGCCGAGCGAGACCACGTCCCAGCGACATTGCGCCTTCTCTTTGATCTCCAACCCAGTCATTTACGCCCTTTGCTGTTCTCTTTGCGTGTACAGAAGTCCGATGATGATGCCGACGCCGATTCCGAGTGCGCCCGCGCGCATCATATAGGCCAGCAGCGTGTTGCCCGCAACATGCGAAAGCAGCCCGAAGCACCAGCCAACAAACGAACCCAGGATCAGTCCAACAAAACCGAAACCGACAAACGTTCCCGCCGAGAACATTCGCACCGGCGCGCGTTCGACGTCTGCAACCGGCTCGAGTCGCGGCGCCAGCAAGTGAATCAACGCCAGCGCGATCAGGTACAACGTTCCGGCTACGGTAAAGACGATCGAGTAGTTCTGTCCGGTGCTTTGCAGAATGTAACCCGTGCCGACCGCCATGGTCGCGCCACCCAACGCGCCGGCCATTCCGCCAATTCCCACGACTGAACCGACCGCGTTGCGCGGAAACATGTCAGACGTCGTGGTGAACAGGTTGCACGACCAACCCTGGTGAGCAGCGGCGGCGAGTCCGATGATCAGCGCAGCGACCCAGATGTTCTTCACCTGCGACGCGAACATGATCGGCGTCACCGCAATCGCACAGATCAGCATGGCAGTCTTGCGGGCGCGGTTGATGGTCCAACCACGCTTGATAAACGTCGACGACAGCCAACCGCCGCCGATGCTCCCGATGTCGGCAATCACATAGATGATGATCAAGGGTGGACCAACCGCCAGCAAATCAATCTTGTATTGCTCGCGGAAGAAGCCGGGAATCCAGTAAAGATAAAACCACCAGACCGGATCGGTCAGGTACTTGCCGATCGCAAATGCCGACGTTTGCCGGTGCGGCACCAATCTCAGCCAGGGAACCTTGGCGGCCGGCGGATCGGGGGGATCGCTTTGGATGTGGTCCAACTCTGCGCGCGAGACCTGCGGATGCTCCTGCGGCCGCCGGTACGTCGGCAACCAGAAGAACAGCCATATAAACCCGATTGCGCCGGTGAGAATAAATGCCGTCTGCCAACCGAATTTGGTCGCGATCCACGGTACCGTCAGCGGCGCTACGATCGCGCCGACGTTCGAACCGGCGTTGAAAAGTCCAGTCGCAAAGGCTCGTTCTTTTTTGGGAAACCACTCGGCGACGGTCTTTATTGCCGCGGGGAAATTCCCTGCCTCGCCGACTCCCAGCGCCGCACGCGCGACCCCGAAACCGAATGGCGTGCGCGCGAGTGCATGGCCCATCGCCGCGAGACTCCACCAGACGATGGCGAGTGCATACCCGACGCGCGTACCGATGCGGTCCATCAAACGGCCCGCGAGCAGAAGTCCGAACGCATACGCAGCGTTGAAAGCAGCAACGATGTTTCCGTAATCGATTTCGGTCCAGCCAATCGCCTCCGGTCGTTGCAAGTCTTTCGCGAGAATGCCGAGCACCTGACGATCGACGTAGTTGACGGTCGTCGCGAAGAACAGCAACGCGCAAATGACCCAGCGATAACGGCCGACGCGTTGTGAAGTTGTTTCGATTGTAGCGACCGGTGCAGTTGCGGTTGTTTTCATTGGCACACGGATAGCACGGATTAACTACCTATTGATTTACACCACTAGCCAGGAATCCACCGTCGACGGCGAGTATTTCGCCGGTAACAAAACTCGCCGCATCGGAAGCCAGGAAGATCGCGGCGCCGGCGAGCTCCTCGACGTTGCCGAAGCGTCGCATCGGCGTGCGCAGCTTGAACTCGCGGCCGCGTTCCGTTTCATCCAACAACTGTTGATTGAGTGCCGTGCGAAAAACGCCGGGCGCAATCGCGTTGACGCGAACGCCGCGACTGGACCACTCGATGGCGAGCGACTTCGTGAGCGAGCCGACCGCGGCCTTGCTCGCTGAGTAGGCGGCGACTTCGTAAAGCGCGACGAAAGTCGAAAGCGAGGCGATGTTGATGATGCTGCCCGACTCGCGTTCGAGCATGTGTTTGCCGAAGACCTGGCAGGCGCGCAGAGTGCCGGTGAGGTTTGTATCGATGATGGCGTCCCACTCGTCTTCCGGAAAATTGATCGTCGGCGCGCGTTTGGTGCGGCCCGCGGAATTGACGAGGATGTCGACCTTGCCAAACGCGGCGACCGCTTCGTCCCGGACACGCTCCAGCGACGCGCGATCGGCAACGTCGGACGTGACCCGCAGCGAGCGCCGGCCAAACTCTTCGATTTCGCGCGCGGCGGTTTCAACCTGTTCGGCACGACGTGAAGTGGGAACGACATCAGCGCCGGCCTGGGCAAAACCGTGGGCGATGGCGCGTCCGATACCGGAGGTGCCACCCACAATGACGGCTACCTTGCCTGTAAGTTCCAGGGGTGAATATGTCATATGATTGGACTTTTTCCGGCCCGATTATGAATGCAGAATTGCACGGCTCTGTGGCCCGTGCAATCCGCAGATTGCTTCGTTCACGAATTGGAAAAGGTTAGACCACTTTTAGAAAATGCGCATACTGTGTAACACCGTGCGTCTGCCGCCGTCAAGCACAAAAAATCACGTCCTGATTTACGGTTAGCTGAGTTTTCCCGGCCCGGATTCAAGGGAAAATGTTGCTTGTGTACTCGCGGCCTGCATGGTAAAGTCTTGCTTCCTTTGTGAGATTGGTATTACCAAAATGTCGGCGACCAGTACACAAATCCTTCGGCGTCGTGTGGTAGGCGGAAACGTCTGGCTTTCCCACGAGACCTCCGAACCGGGCTATCTCGCCACGCTTCCCCTGCACGATCTCCGCTACGAGGTCATGGCGTCGGAGGAAGCTGTCGGACGCGCGATGCTCGACGAGATCACGAATGCCGCTGCTGCGAAAAATGGGTCGTTGGTGATCGTGATCGTCGGCGGACGCGGCGGTCAGGCGCTGCACCGAATCCTGGGCGAGATGGCGCAGACCAGCGAACATGACGAGTTGCTCGGCCGTCTCAACGTGTTCACGCAGGACGCACTCGCGCCGTTGCGCATGGACAACGGGCTCAGTTTCGTGCGGGACTTCGAGCGGCTGCTCGGTCCGGACTTCTTTCGTAAAGTGAAAACCTTTACCTCGCTGCGCACTGACGCTGAAGATCTCGAATCGGAACTCGCCGCGTACGTCCAGCGTCTCGAATCACTGGGCGGTATCGATATCTTTTTCCTGGGTCTGGGACCGGAAGCGGGTGGAGCTTCACACCTGTGCTACATCAAGCCCGGCTCCGGTGCGACTTACAGCGATGCCGGCGGGCTGATTCCGCTTTCGCAGTCGATCCTCGAGCACCATATCAAAAAGTTCAAGGCCGGCGGCACGGACGTAACCGAGACGGACGAAGCTGAGTGTCGCGCCGCGCGTCACATCCTGACGCTTGGTCCAGCCGCGATTCTCGGCGCGCGAAGAGTGGTGCAGTCGATCGTCGACGCCGACACCGCGCCCGCGAAGCGCGAGAGTTACCGCAATCTTTTGCACACCGAAATTGCCGCTGATGCGGAGACGCGCGAGCAGCAGTTCGATCAGAATCCCGGGCTTTGGTTGCGAGTTCATCCAAACGTCCGTTCGTTGATACTCGAGAACGTCTTAGAAACCACGGATTGAAGAAATAACATCGCATTATTGAAACTGAAGCTATGTCGAGCGTTCAAACGCCTTCGTTATTGAGTGAGTTCGCGATCATCGTCGATCCGAACGACAACGTCGCGGTCGTAAAGAGAGCGACGTCGCCGGGACTCGAACTGTTGCTGCCTGACGAATCGTCAATCGAGGTTCGCGCGGAAGTTCCGCCGGGTCATCGCTTCGCGACGAAGGACATTCCCACGGGCGAGTTTGTGCTTCAGTTTGGACAACCCATCGGAACTTCCCTCGGAATCAGACAAGGCGAACAGATCTCGCACGACAACATGACTGACGACGTTCCGATCGTGCGCGACCTTCCGGAAAACCTGCACACGCCGGCTCCCGACTATTTCGACGTCGACGAGCGCGGAACGTTCATGGGTTACCGCCGGCCCGACGGCCGCGTCGGCACACGCAACTACGTCCTGATCGTGCCCACGAGCATGTGCGCGAGTCATGAAGCGTTGCAGATTTCGACGATCGCCGAGTTCACGATGTACGATCGACAGAAGTATCCGAACGTCGACGGGGTCGTTGCAATTCCGCACAACAAGGGCTGCGGCTGCCAGGATGGCTCGACGATCGACGTCATGCTGCGCACGCTTTCAAACTACGCGGACCATCCGAATGTCGGCGGCGTCATTCTCATCGATCTTGGTTGCGAGAAGACAAACCTTTCGCAAGTTGAAAGATACTTGCTGAAACGCGAGAAGGCGTTCGACAAGCCGGTGGCGAAGATCGGTATTCAGGAAGTCGGCGGCACGCAGGCGGCGATTCAACAGGGCTTGAAAGAAGTCGAACAGATGTTGCCGCTGGTCAACGAGATCAGTCGCGAAGAATGTTCCGTCAGCGAACTCGTGCTCGGCGTGAAGTGCGGCGGCTCCGATGGTTTTTCCGGAATCTCAGCCAATCCGTCGCTCGGACGCGCGGCGGACCTGCTGGTTCGTTCCGGCGGAACCGTTTTGATAACTGAAGTGCCCGAGTTCTGTGGCGCTGAACATCTGCTCGCCGGACGCGCGAAGGACGTCGAAACCGGACGCGCCGTTTATCGACTCGTCGATTGGTACAAAGAATACGCTTCGAAGTTTGGCGCGGTGCTGAACAACAATCCGAGCCCCGGCAACGTCGCGGGCGGTCTGCTCAACATCACGATCAAATCGTTGGGCGCGATTGCGAAGGCGGGCACGACGCGTATCGAAGGCGTGATCGAATACGCGGAGACGCCCCGCAGCCGTGGCTTGAACCTGATGCAGGGACCGGGATACGACCAGGAGTCGACGCCCGGACTCGTCGGCGCGGGCGCGACCGTCGTCGTCTTCACAACCGGACGCGGCACCACGATCGGCAACGCGATCACTCCGGTGATCAAGCTGGCGTCGAACACGCCGGTGTTCGAGCGAATGGTGAACGATCTCGATCTTTCCGCGGGCGGCGTGATCGACGGCACCGAGACGATCGACGAGGTGGGCCAGCGCGTGTTCGACCGCATCGTCGAAGTAGCCAGCGGCTTTCAAGCCAAAGCTGAAGAGCACAAACACCGCGAGTTTCAGTTCTGGGCCGAACAGACCGTTTCGCTGTAACGCACATGCTGCTCGGCGTTGACGTTTCCACAACCAGCGTCAAAGCGTTGCTCGTCGACAACAACGGCGAGATCGTCAAGAGTTCCACTTCCCCACTCACCTTATCCAATCCGCGACCACTGTGGTCCGAGCAAAACCCGGAAGATTGGTGGCAGGCCGCCGTCACGAGCATCACGAATGTTGTTGATGATTCGGACGACATCGCCGCTATTGGTTTGACGGGCCAGATGCACGGGCTCGTCTTACTCGACGAGGATGGCGAGGTGCTGCGTCCGGCGATACTGTGGAACGATCAACGTTGTGCGGAAGAGTGCGACGAGATCCGTTCGCGTCTCGGCAAGGAACGATTGATTCAGATCTCGGGCAACGATGCGCTCACCGGTTTCACAGCGCCGAAGATTCTTTGGCTGGCCCGTCGCGAACCGGAAGTCTACGAGCGCGCGCGTCACGTGCTGCTGCCGAAAGATTACCTGCGGTACAAACTCACGCACGAGTACGCGATGGATAAAGCTGACGGATCGGGGACGTTGCTTTTCGATCTGGAGCAGCGCGACTGGTCCAGCGAGATCGTAAACGCGCTCGGGATTCCCGCAGCGTGGTTACCGCCAACGTTCGAAGGACCGGAGATCACCGGCCGTGTCACGCGTGAGGCGGCAGCAGCGACGGGGTTGAAAGAAGGCACGCCGATTGTGGCCGGCGGCGGCGATCAATCGGCGCAGGCGGTAGGCGTTGGCGCGATTCGTCCCGGTGTTTTCGCGGTGACGATGGGAACGTCCGGTGTCGTGTTCGCGGCGACGGAGTCCGCGTTGATCGAAGCGGAAGGACGGCTTCACGCGTTCTGTCACGCGGTTCCCGATCGTTGGCATTTGATGGGAGTGATGTTGAGTGCCGCCGGCAGTCTTCAGTGGTATCGCGATGCGCTGTATCCAAATGTCAGCTTTGAGGAGCTAGTTAGTGAAGCTGCGAATCTAACAGCAGGAAGCGATGGTCTTCTCTTTTTGCCTTACTTGTGCGGTGAGCGAACTCCACACCCCGATCCACTCGCACGCGGTGCGTGGGTCGGACTAACTAATCGTCACACACGCGCACATCTCACGCGCGCCGTTCTCGAAGGCGTTGCGTTCGGGTTGAAAGACATCTTTTCGTTGATGCAGTCAGTGGGATTGCGCGAGATCGAGCAGGTGCGTGTGTCGGGTGGCGGGGCGAAGAGCACAGTGTGGCGACAGATTCTCGCCGACGTCCTCGAAAGCGAACTGGTCACAGTCAACACGACGGAAGGCGCTGCTTACGGCGCCGCACTGCTGGCGGGTGTGGCGGCAGGTGTGTGGCCCGACGTCGACGTCGCATGTGCTCAGACAATCCGCGTCAGCGACCGCATCATACCCAACGCCGCAAACATTTCTCGTTACGCAGAGATGTATCGTCAATACCAGTCGCTTTATCCCGCGCTCCGTCCCATCTCACATGCCCTGTCCGCGATCGAGAGCACTTCGTAAAGGCTACGGCGCGATCTGGATCGTCGCGACATTGCTGAAGCGGCCGTGCGCCCTGATGATGAGGTTGCAGTTGCCGGTCGCAATACTATTCGGCAACCGGAAGACGACCTGCATGAGATCCGTGTTCTGCACGGCCCTGAAGTCCTCCGCAAACACTTCGAAGACCTGGTTGTTCATGTCGATCATCCGCACAATCACCGCCAGGTTGGGATTCTCACCCGGATTCAACTCGAGGTTTCTCACGAACAGCATCACTCGCGTGTTGCGATCGAATCCCGGGGCGGCGAACAGCTCCGGAACCGTCACCTTTCGGGCCGAAGGCAACCATTTTGAGTTAGGAGATTACTGAGACGTTCTTAAATCTTCTGCGCTGAGATTCTGAGCGACAGTTTGGCAGGCGAAATGGGAGACTGTCCGGAAGAATGCCGCGGCCTGCAGCCTAACGGTTGTCATCGTTAAACCGCGACAGTTTTAGTATTAACAGCGGCAGACGTCAATCGTGTTTGCGGACATTGAGAAGAGGATTGAGTGCGAGAGAGGCGGGTAACTCCCACTGTCCCCGCCCTTATGGTTCACGTGCCTTCACCCCACGCGAAACTCGAGTGCTTCGCTCACTCTAGTGGGCGACGAACCACAATCATAAAGACCCGTGCGCGGCTTGCATCAGCAGGTCTCCGATGATCTCGCACCTCGCGCGGATTCTAGTGCCGCACTATTCAAGGCGATATCAGGGTTTTCCCTTAGGAATGTAAATCTTATGTCAAGATTAGAGTTATAATCACCGCACCCGATCCAGACGTTACTCGATTCACACAGCTATGCAGCAAGCAGCCTCCTTGTATCCGAAACTGGTTACTTCCCTCGACGGCGTCGTGTGGGAGGCTGACGGCGAGACTTTTCAGTTCACCTTCGTCAGCCCACAGGCCGAACGGATCCTGGGCTATCCACTGCGCGAGTGGCTCGAACCGAACTTCTGGCGCGATCACACTCACCCCGAAGACACTGACTGGTGCGCAGCGTTTTGTTTCGACTGCACCAAGCGACGGCAGGACCACGAGTTTGAGTATCGAATGATCGCGGCGGATGGCCGGGTGGTGTGGTTGCACGACATCGTTTCTGTCAAAGTCGAACCGGGTGGCGCAATCTATCTGAGCGGTATCATGCTCGACGTCACGAAACGAAAAGAGGCGGAAGAGGAGCTGCGGCAGAAAACGGAAATCCTGCAAAAGATCTTCGACAACGTTCCGCTCATGGTCACGTTCCGCGGCGCCGATGGACACATGAAACTCGTGAATCGCGAATGGGAGCGAATTTTCGGGTGGACCTTGGCAGATCTACAGGAACGCAACTGGGATATCTTGAACGAAGTCTATCCCGATCCGATCAACCGTCGCCGCGCCAGAGACCTCATTGCGGCCGCCGACGCGCAATGGCGTAACTTCAAGGCGAAAGGGCGCGATGGGCGGCTGATCGATACATCGTGGGCGGTGGCCCGGCTCTCGGACGGATCCAGCGTGAGCATCGGTCAGGACATCAGCGAGCGAAACCGCGCCGAGGAAGAACGACGGCGTTTGTTGCAACGGCTCATCACGGCACAAGAGGACGAGCGACGCCATCTGTCGCGCGAGTTGCACGACAACCTGGGCCAGTATCTTTCGGCGCTGTTGCTGGGGCTCGAGTCGTTGGCCCGCCTTCCCGATCTTCCCGCCGCAGCCGTGAATCAGTTGTCTTACCTGACGGAGACGACGAAGCAATTCGAGTTGGACGTGCACAGCGTGGCGCTCGAGTTGCGGCCGACGACGCTCGACGATCTTGGGTTGGAAGCGGCGTTGTCGAGTTTTGCGCGCGAGTGGGAGCGGCGACACGATGGCCGCATCAAGGTTGTGTTCAATAGCAGCGGGTTCGCGAATCCCGACAAACGACTTCCGTTTGACGTTGAAGTCGCAATCTACCGCGTGGTCCAGGAAGCGCTCACGAATGCTTCGCGACACTCAAACGCGCAGATCGTCAGCATCATTCTCGAGCGAGACAACACGCAGGTGCGCGTGACGATTGAAGACGACGGCGTCGGGTTCGACGTCGAGAAGATGATGAGCAGTCCGGTTGAGAATCGACGGCTGGGATTGATGAGCATGCAGGAGCGCGTGCAGATGGTCGGCGGCGAGTTCAAGATCGACTCCGGCGCCGGGACGACGATCATCGTCACCATTCGTCTCGTTGCAGTTTGAGGTCGTGCGTGTCATGGACAAACTCAGAATCCTTCTCGCCGAGGATCACCGCATACTGCGCGAAGGATTAAAGAGACTCATTGCCGAGCAGCCGAACATGGAAGTGGTCGGTGAAGCTGATAACGGTGTCGCGGCGTGGCAACAAGCGAAAGAGCTCGAACCGGACATTGTGTTGATGGACATCACGATGCCGCGGCTCAATGGCGCCGAAGCGACGGAGAAGATCCGCGAATTGTGTCCGCAGGTGAAAGTTATTGCTTTGACGGGACACCGGGCGAGTGCGTATTTGAATGAAGTCTTGAAAGCGGGCGCGTCGGGTTACGTTCTCAAGCAGGCGGCGATCGACGAATTGATCGACGCGATTCAGACTGTCGCCAAGGGTGGGACGTACATCGATAGCTCTTCGCGCGAGTCGCTGGTTAACTCGCCGCTGGACGACAGGGTTTACAAGGGCGAGCCGCAAGGCAAGCCGTTGTCGCAACGTGAGATTCAGGTGCTGTCACTGGTCGCAAACGGGTACACAAACAAAGAGATCGCCAACGAGCTCTCGATCAGCGTCAAGACCGTCGAGACCCACAAAGCCAACTCCATGCAGAAACTCGACCTCAAGAGTCGCGCCGAAGTCGTCGACTACGCCCGCTTCCGCGGCTGGACGTGAAATCCTCTTTATCCGCGTTTTTTCTTCTAACACGGATTCCTCCACCTGAACCTAATCGACCCAAAACTTCGCGTTATAAAACAGGTTAGCTATTGAGTGCTGACCAAAAGGAGTCCTTCGATGAAGGTTAAGGTTAACGCGAAATACGTTGTTTTTACCGCCATTACGCTCGCTACTCTCTACGTTCTCTGGAACAACGAACGGTTTGTCGTCCAACCGGATCACCCAGCCTGGACGCACTATGCGCCTTTCAGATGGGTACTGCTGCCACACGCCGTCTTCGGCAGCATCGTACTTTTATCCGCGCCATTTCAGTTTTCGGACCGGCTGCGCGCTCGATTCCCGAAGGCGCATCGAATCATGGGCCGGCTTTACATTCTCGGCGTTTACGTTCTCGCGCCGACCGGTGCGTACATTCAATACTTTCAGGAGCGCATGGGCGCACCGCGTTCATTCACGATTCTTGCAATTGTTGACGCAGCGCTGATCATCGGCACTACGACGCTCGCGGGCTACTTCGCTTTCAAACGCAAGCTCGGCGTGCACCGTCAATGGGCCACGCGCAGTTACGCAGTTGCGCTGGTGTTCATTTTCGCCCGAGTGTTCATCGGTCTGACTGGCGCTGGAGCGATGGGGGTTGAGATGGTGCAGGCTGTGATTTGGTCGTGCCTGGTTGCGGCCGTGCCGCTCGCGGATGTGTCGCTGCATTGGAAAGACCTGCGCTCTTCGGCGTCCAAACCGAAACGCGTGGCGCCACCGCAGCCAAGTATGGAACTGCCGCGCGCCGCGTAAACAGCTATTCGTTTACGGATCTTCATATCTCGCTTTCGGAGTCAGGTAGTCTTGCGATAGGCTCTACCTGACATACGAAAGCGAGATTAGTCTTTATGGATCCGCATTTGAAAATGGTTCGCCCGGTGACGCCAAGCGCTGAGGGTTGTGAAGATTGTTTGAAAATCGGTTCGACGTGGGTGCACTTGCGCCTCTGCTTGACGTGCGGTCACGTTGGCTGTTGCGACTCATCGCCGAATCGCCACGCAACCAGGCACTTTCACGAAGT
>DATANW010000530.1:0-7827 GCA_036266055.1 Pyrinomonadaceae bacterium
GACCGCGTCGAGATTGCGGTTCGTCGCCGCGACGATGCGCACGTTGACTTCAACTTTTCTCACGCCGCCGACGCGGAAAAACGTTCGCGTCTCGATCGCGCGCAACAGCTTCGCCTGCAACTGTGCCGGCAACTCAGTAACTTCGTCGAGAAACAGCGTTCCCCCATCAGCCAGTTCGATCAAACCCAGCTTCCGGCCTTTCGCGCCGGAAAACGCGCCCGCCTCGTAACCAAACAACTCCGACTCCAGCAACGACTCCTGAAACGCTGCGCAGTTGAGATCGACAAACGACGCATCCGCGCGATTCGACAAACGGTGAATCGCATGGGCGACCAACTCTTTTCCCGTACCCGACTCACCCGTGATCAGGACCGACGCTTCGGACGGCGCAACGCGTTCGATCAACCGGATCGCTTCCTTCATCACTTCCGAAACAGAAACGATCTCCGGCAGCGCCGACTGACGCGCGAGCTGTTCGCGCAAGCGCGTGTTATCGACGCGCAGACGTCGCTTGTCAGCGGCCTGACGCACGCGCACGTCGAGTTCCGAAATCGTGTAGGGCTTCGTGAGGTAATCGTAAGCGCCGAGCTTCATCGCCTCGACCGCGGTCTCGACGGTGGCCTGGCCCGTCAACATGATCACTTCCGGCGGATTCGGCCGTTGATGCACGCGCCGCAGCAGTTCCATGCCGTCGATGCGCGGCATGTTGATGTCGCACAACAACACGTCGACGTTGCTCTCTTCGAGCTTGCGCAAAGCGGCCTCACCGTCCGGCGCCGCTTGTACTCGATACCCCAACCGCTCCAATTCCTTTTGCAACACCAGCCGGAGATTGGCCTCGTCCTCTGCGATTAGAATGCGTGCTTGTGGTTGCTGTTGGTCGCTCAAACCGTCTGTTCCTCTGTGCGGTGGGTTTGCCTACAGCGGTACGCCGAAGGCGTTCGCTAATTCCAGCCCTGGGTTGGAGCGCAGTGACAACCCTGGGTGCAACATCAGACAAGAGCAAACGCTGAAAGCGTTCGCCTTGAACCGAACCCTTACAGGGTTAACACACTGGTCACTGCTGGTCCCAGGGTTGAAACAACCATGGGCTGCAATTAACCAACGCCTTCGGCGTACCCTGAATTCAAACAGACCCACCCTGTTCCTCGTTTAGGTTTACTGCGGAAAGAGTGATCGTGAAAGTGGTGCCACTACCGACGGTCGACTGCACGTTCAGGGTGCCGCCGTGCTCGGTTAAGATACCATAACACACCGCGAGCCCGAGACCGGTTCCTCGTCCGATTTCCTTCGTCGTAAAGAAGGGTTCGAAGATCTTCGCGAGGTTTTTAGCGGGGATGCCGATGCCTGTATCACTCACTTCGACCACGACCTTATCAGCTTCGTTGCGCGCACTAATCGTCAGCATGCCACCGCCATCACTCATCGCGTCGAGCGCGTTGGTCGCCAGCGCGATAATCGCCTGTTGCAACTGACCGGGATCGCCTGATACGTGCGCCAGTTGTTCCGAGATGTCCAAATGAAATTCGACGGCGGAGGTCCGCTTCTGATGCGCCAGCAACCGCTCGGCTGAACGAATGACGTCGGCGAGATCGATGGTCGTGTGGTCTGAGGTGCGCGTGCGACTGAAGTCGAGCAGACCCATCGTGATGCTCTTGCAACGAAACGCCTCACTGCGAATCAAGCCGAGATAGTCGCGCAGATCTTCAAGTGCCGCCGAACCGTCAAATGCGCCTTCGTTGACGCGTGCTTCGAGCGATTCGGCACAAGCCGAGATCGTGGCGAGCGGGTTGTTGATCTCGTGCACGACGCCCGCCGCGAGACGGCCGACCGCCGCGAGCTTCTCAGCGCGCGCGACTGCCCGGTTTGCCTCCACGCGATCGGTGACTTCTTCGCCCACGGTGATCACATGACTCACCTTTCCCGTCGTGTCGGCCCACATCGGAATCTTGCTGATCACCCAGTGCCGGATGTCGCCTTTCTCGGTCGACGTCTCCTGGTCGATGCGTTCGATTTCGCCGCTCTCGAAAACGCGTTCAAACTCTTCCTCCAGAACGTCGCGTGGTTGGCGTGTCCGGACGTCGAACACGTTTTTGCCCAACACCGACCCGCGCGGGATACCAAGCTCGCCGAGTTCGCGATTGCGGTTCCAGGCGACGAGTCGATATTGGCGATCGATTGCGTAAAGCGAGATCGGCAGACTGTCGACAATGGCTTCGATCAGTCGCTTCTGCGCTTCCGACTCGGCCGTGCGCCGCTCGACTTCGCGTGCGAGACTCACCGACTGTTCGCGAGCCGCTTGATAAAGCGAACAGATGTGGGCGGCGAGTGAAGTTTGTTGGGCGGCCGCTTCGATCAGACGTCTCTCTGTTTCACCACACTCCTCACGATGATCGAACGCGACGATCAGCGCGCCTTTCGCGCGTCCGGCAAAACGGAACGGCGAAACGAATTCGACGGCGTGCAGGTCGTCGCGCAAAAGAAAGTTTGGCTGCTCGGCGATCAACAGCGAGTTCCCTGATTCGGCAGAACGAAGCCACGACTGCAACGTGTCGAGATCCAGTATGGTCGGATCGTCGGCGCTGCCTTCACGATCGAAGACGCAGACGGCATGGCTGTCGCGCCCGGTAACGACGTATGCCGCGCAGAGTGACGCGTCGATCGCGTCGTAGGTGGCGCCGGCGACGCGGCGGACGAGTTGTTCAGGCTCGAGCGCACGCAAAAGTCCGCGGCCGATATCGGATAGGAAGCGAAGTTCGCGGTTGCTGCCGATGAGCGCCCACTCGCGCTGTGAGGTGCGCACGTGCAGACTCACGCGCGAAAGCAACTCGCCGGGCGTTGAAGGTTTCGTGATGTAGTCGTCGGCGCCGGCGGTGAAGGCTTGCACCTTGCGCGCTTCGTCGTCGCTTTCCGAGAGCGCGATGATAGGTAACTTGCTGGTCGTCGGTTGGGCGCGCAGCAACTTGCAGAGCGCCAGGCCATCGACGCCCGGCATCTCGAGATCGAGCGCAACGAGATCGCACCGCACGCCTCTCAGGACGCGCAGCGCCGATGCCGCTTCGCTGGCGGTTACAACGCGATACTGGGCAGTCTCGAAGATAGCGCGCAATCGTTCCCGCGCAGCGGAATCATCGTCGACTATTAGCAGTGTTGCGCCGTGATTTTCGGCAGGAACAGCCATGGCCCTCAAAGTGATTGAAAGCGAAGGCCGTCGGATGTGTCAAGAAATTAGTTTGCGCCTAGTTAGGTTGGTCGATGACTGCGGAAGACACGGAGGGGATCGCCATTGGAACGTCGCGTTCGACTTTGTGGGTCGATTTCACGCGATACATTTCGCCGTCGGCATGAGCGATCAGGTGGTCCAGGGTCTCGCCGTCGATGCCGAAGGTCGCCGTTCCGACGCTGATACCGACTCGCGCAAAACGATTTCGTCCCACCGCCATCGAGAACTTCGACACCGCGCTCTCGATACGAGCGCACAGTTCCTCAACCTGCGCGCCAACAACCTCCTGCACCAGCGCGACAAACTCGTCGCCGCCGTAGCGCGCCAGGAAGTCGTACTCGCGCAACTGTCCGGAGATGAGATGGGCCACCTCGCGCAACATCTTGTCGCCCGACTTGTGACCGTACGTGTCGTTCACCTTCTTAAACTCATCCAGATCGAGCATCACCACCTGGAAAGCACGATCCGTACGCCGCGCGCGCGCAGCTTCTTCTTCAAATCGCAACGAAAGATAACGCCCGTTCGGCAAGCCGGTAAGCGGATCGGTCAACGCGTTCGACTCCGCTTCCGCATGTTGCATCGCGTTCGCGAGCGCGTCGGACGCAAGACGCGTTACGGTTTCGAGGAGTCGCATGTGATCGTCCGTGTACTGGTCCAGCTCGCTTGAATAAACAGAAAGCGCACCCAGCAAGATGTCGTCTTTGAAGAGCGGCAGCGAGGCCATCGAACGATATTTAATCCCGGCCTCCGGATTGATGTCAGCGAAATCAAGACTCGGATGAAGTTGATTCACCGGGCTGCGATTAGCGAGCGCAAACCCGGTCACGCCTTCGCCGGGCACGATGCTGCGGTCCGCCAGCTTCTGCGCGTGCTTGCCGACGACGTGACGCGCCGCCGCGTAGCCCTTCACCTCGTCGTAAAAGTAAACGATGCAAGTATCGAACGGGACCACGTGGCCCACCTTGTCGACGAGTATTTCCAACGTGTGCTCGACGTTCAGCGACGTACCAAACGTCCGCGCAATCTCGTACAACGCATAAACCTCGCGATGCGCTTTCTTGATCTGATCGTAGGCGATGAAGGATCCGCGTTCGCGCGTCTGGATCATGTCGACGTCGCTGAGTTGCAGCGGCGGTTCGTTCGAATTGCTCGCCGGTTGATGCTGTAAACCAAGCGCGGCGATTTTGGTGTCAAAGTTTTGTAGATGCTTCAGGAATTGTTCGACGACAGAAGGGTCGAAATGAACTCCCGAGCCGCGCAACAAAAACGCCGTCGCTTCGTCGAGTGTCATGCCACGCCTGAACGGGCGATCCTCACGAAGCGAATCGAAGCAATCGACAACGGAAATGATGCGTGCGGTGATCGGGATCTGCTCGCCACGCAGGCGATCGGGATAACCACGGCCGTCCCACTGTTCGTGATGATGACGGATGATCGGCAGCACCGGGTACGGAAAATCGACGCGGCCAAGGATCTGAGCGCCGACCACCGTGTGAATCTTCATCTTTTCGAACTCAGCCGGGGTCAGTGGCCCAGGCTTGTTCAGAATGTGCGGCGGAACTGCGAGTTTGCCGATATCGTGCAGCAAAGCGCCCGCTTTCAACGCCGCGATTTCGTTCGGCGTCAGGCCAAACACTTCGCCCATTCCGGCGGCGTAGATCTGCACGCGACGGACGTGACAATGCGTCGTTTGATCCTTCGCGTCGATCGCGGTTGCGAGTGCTTCGGCAGTCGCGAGATGCAGGTCGCCGAGTGCGGTTAGTTCGTTTGTCTTTACTCGCAAACGCGCGCTGGCGTTGCGGTAGATCAGATACGTTGCAAAGAGTGTGATGGGAGCGAGAATTAGATACGGAAGTAAGCGCGTGCCGTAGATGATCTCGAGTGCGAATGGGACGACCAGCAGGGCCCAGGAGATCCAAAGCTGATTCGAAAGCCACCATTGCGTGAGCGATTCGCGCAAAGACAAGGAGTCCCCGGCACCCAAAAGCGAGGGGTGGTTGGAATTAGACCGTACGGGGAAGTCCATTAGTCTCCTTGTTCGCTCGAAACGAATCTCAACCGAGGCGTGCCGGAGGCGAAGCTGGGAGCAACTCAGCTCCACCTCCGGTAAATTGGGCAAGTGGCAGCCGGAAATAAAAGCTGCCGTGCTGGGTGAGATTTTGTAAGGACCATCGCCACATGAGACGGTCCTTAATTGTCATAGAACTTTGCGGCTACGAACCCCGTGCGGAGGGCCCGCGAAGCCTGTGGCTTCTACGCCGCGTCATGCCTTATTTCAACTCGTGTGCCGCTGAAATCCTTCAGGTTTTTGGGCGATCACGTGCGCGCTCTGACAGGAACTTTCCAAGTTGACGCGTCAGTTTGACGGTCAGATTGAACCATCGGTCAGGCTGGCTGAATGCGTGTTTCCAATGAGACTCGCAATGTGCATTTGCGAGGGCAGGCGAAACACGGATAATGCACCGAGTGGAAAAGAAAACTCTCCCTGCTTACGAGTCTGTGGGTTACATCGAGCTGCTCCGGCGCAACCGCAGTTTTCGGCAACTGTGGCTCGGACAGGTCGTCAGCCAAATGGGTGACTGGTTTGACACCATCGCCCTTTACACCATCATTCAAAACCTCACCGGCTCCGGTCGCTACATCGGACTGCTCCTCGTCGCGCGCTTCGTGCCCAGCTTTTTTCTCGGTCCAATTTCAGGCGTAATCGCCGACAGGTTCAGCCGGCAGAAGATCATGATCGTGACCGATCTGCTGCGCGCGATCGTCGTGCTCGGGTTTCTGTTCGTGCGCACCGCGGACCAGTTGTGGATCGTGTACGTGCTGACGGTCTGCCAGCTTGGCTTGTCCACGTTTTTCGAGCCTGCGAGAACCGCTGCCGTTCCGTCGATTGTTTCCGACCGCGAGCTGGTGCCGGCGAATGCGATCTCGTCGGTGACGTGGTCCGTGATGTTGACGCTCGGGGCGGCCATCGGCGGAGTAATCACCGGCTGGTTTGGAACGGATGTCGCTTTCGTTCTCGACGCGGCGACGTATCTTCTATCAGCGGCGCTGATCGCCAGTATTCGCGTACCGAAACGCAAGAAACGTGAACGGCAGAAGCTGTCGTTGGGGCGAGCGCTCGGCATTACCGAGACGATCGAAGGCATCAGGTACGTCAAAGACAGGCCCAACGTACTCGCGCTTTTGCTGGTAAAACCTGCCTGGGGACTGGGCGGTGGCATACTGACGCTGCTCGCCGTTTTTGGCGCGAAGATCTTTCCGGTCGGCAACAGCCCGGCGACCGGAATCGGCGTGCTGTTCGCGGCGCGCGGCATCGGGACTGCGATTGGTCCAATCGTGGCGCGGCGCATGGCTGGCGAAGGGCAACGGCGGATGCAGGCGTCGATCGGTATCGCGTTTCTGATTGGCGGATTGTTCTACATACTGTTCGGTAGTACGACCAGTTTCGTTTTCGCTCTGATAGTTCTCGGAATCGCGCATTGTGGCGGCAGCATTCTGTGGGTGTTCTCGACGGTCATCCTGCAGCGTGTCGTGGCGGACAGCTTTCGCGGGCGCGTGTTTGCGGCGGAGTTGGCGTTGTTGACGTTGACTATGGCAGCATCGAACTACGCGACCGGCGAGTTGCTCGACCGTTTCGGGATTTCGGCGCGAGCCGTGACGATCGGCATTGGGATCTTTTTCGTCTTGCCCGGCGTGGCGTGGTTTCTCACGCAACGATGGTGGGACCGCGAACCGGCGCCGGCGCGCGAAACGAAAGTCGAAGAGCGTCGGGATCTTTCTGTCATTCATCAATCGATTGAGTGAGCACTTCGTTTTATGCGAATCAAAGTCGGAGTAATGGGCTCGGCCGCGCCTGACAGTGCGCGGCTCGACACCGGCCGCCTCGTCGTCGAAAAAGCAGAACGATTGGCGCGCGCCATCGCGGGTCGTGACGTGGTGCTGTTTACCGGCGCCACGACGGGATTGGTTTACGTTGTAGGTAAGACGGCGCGCGACGCGGGTTGTTTTCACGTCGGAATCTCGCCGGGCTCGAATGAACACGAGCACGTCGAGACGTACCACTTGCCGACTGACTCTTGCGACGTGCTGGTCTACACGGGATTTGGTTTGAAGGGCCGGAACGTCGTGCTGGTGCGGTCGTGTGACGTTGTGCTGTTCGTCGCGGGAGCGATGGGTTCCCTGAACGAGTTCACCATCGCGCATGACGAAGGAAAGATCATCGGCTGTTTGAAGGGAACGGGCGGCGTCGCCGATGAGGTCGATCTGCTGCTGCAGAAGTTTGGCAAACGCGCCACCGGTGCGCGCGTGTTTCAGAACGAAGATCCGGAGAAGTTACTCGACGACTGCCTCGCGTCGGTTCCTGAAACCAAATAAAAACGGTTGAAAATTGACCTTAATCGCCCACTACATCACTGAAGCTGTCCCTGTCGATTCGTTTAATGATCCCGCCTGGGAGAGCTGTGAGCCGGTCAGGATCGAGCATTACTGGTCCGGCGAACCGGCGCCTGCTTCGCGTCACGCCGAGGCCAGGTTGTGCTGGTCTGACGAGGCGCTGCACGTACGTTTTGTTTGTGAGCAACACGAACGACTGATCATCGCTGACA
>DATANW010000531.1:0-11007 GCA_036266055.1 Pyrinomonadaceae bacterium
GCACGAGCGTCGCCAGGAAATTCTGCTCCCCACCGACTTGTCCGAGCCAGTAGACCGACGACGAACGCACCTGTTGATTCGGTGAAGAGGTCACGAAATTCTTGAGCATGCCGGCGACGCGTGCATCGTCGTGCAACGCAATGCCCAGCACTGCCCGCTCGCCCAGTATGTCGAGCGGCGACGCAGCCGCGAGTGCGCGCAGGTAATTCAGACTCTCTTCGTTGTTGGCGCGGCCCATCCAGTAAACGGGATAGCTGCTGTACTCGCGTTTGCGTTCGAGGTTGTAGACCTCCATGCGGGTGATCTGGTTCGCAGCCGGATCGCGCAACAGGAAAATTGCCAGATTGCGCGTTTCGACTGTCATTCCGGATGAGGTCGTGCCGACGAAAACAGACGAATCGCCGATCGTGTGAATCGATCCGTTGAAGTCGCGTATGTCCGGATCGACTGCGACGCCCGGCCGCACATCGAACGTGTAAGCAGACCAGTAAGGCGTCTGCCCGGTACGTCCGCGCGCTTGCGCCGCATTGAGCTTCGACATGAGATCCGCGCCTTCAACCGGCGTGAAGCTCTGCACCGTCGAGGCGGTCGACTGCGTCTGAGGCTGCGTTTGCAGACTATCGCGAGCTTCCGCGATCGGCGTCAGATCCGAAGTGCGATTGGCACACGCAACAGCGGCAACCGACAACACAGCCAACACAGCCAAGGTGAGCGAAGAGATCAGCTTCGAATCAGGACTCTTTAAACGGAACATGGGGTGACTCCTACTTAAGCAAATCTTCAAGGAACTTCATGGCTTCGGGATCCTTGCTTTGGCCGAGATAGCGGACGGCCATCTTGCGCATCTCGACGGACGGATCGTTGCGCGCAATCGTCATCAACTTCCGCACGGCGCTCTTCTGCTGCGAGTCGCCAAAAGCGCGCAGCAGCGCCATTTTTACCTGCGGGTTCTGCTCGGAATCGTACATGGCGACGAGCTGGTCGGTAGTTTGGGCGTCGTCCCTGTTGCCCAACACTCGAATCGCATATCCACGCAGTTCGATCGGATCGTTACCGCGCGCAATGTCGAACAGCTTCGCTTGGGCCTTGGGATCTTTGTTGTCGGCAAACGCGTGTAACAGGCCCTGCTTGATCTGGAGATTTGTTTCGTTGGTATAAAGCTGCAGCAGATCTTCCATTGAAACTCGCCCGCGATCGCCCAAACGTCGAATCGCTTCGATCCGCAGCTCCGGTGTGTCGCCCGTGCGTGCTATGTCCATCAGCTTCCCGCGGGCTTTCGGATCCTCGCGCTCCGCCAGCGCACGGAGGACCTGGGTCCGGACTTCCTTTGTTTTGTCGGCGTCGTAGATGCTGATCAGCGCATCGAGCGACGCTGAATCGTTCAGTTCGCCGACAAAACGAATCGCGTACAGGCGCGCCTGAAGATCGTCGCTGGCACGCGCGATTTCGAGCACTTTGGCGCTCCCGCGTGGCGTGCGGCTTTCGACCAGCGCACGCAGTATTTGTGCTCTGACTTCTTTGGTCCGATCCGCGTCGTAGAGTTTGATCAACTCTTCAGTCACCTGCTCGTTATGCTGATCGCCGAGACGCCTGATGGCTGCGGCCCGGAGTTTCTGATCGGGATTGCTGCGCGCGATGTCGAGCAGTAGCGGAATCGCTCGCGGGCTCGGACGCGAGCCGAGTATCGAGACCGCCGCCGCCTGCAGTCCCGGGCACGAAGCGGGATTCGCCTTCAAAGTGTCGGTGATGATCGTGATCGCGCGTTCTTCGTCAGCCTGATACAGACTCTGCAAAGCGAGGATCTTGATCTCGCAATCATCACGAGCGGCTACCTCCTTGGGTAGATCCGTGTGGCCCATCGCCACCATCAGTGCGACGGCTTCACGGCGCCAGCTTGAGTTTTGGAACTGGTCGATCAGACGTCTTAGCGGTACGGCAGCTTCGTCCTTGCGACCCTGCTTCTCGAGTGCGTAGCCATACCAGTAAAGCGCGGCGTCGAGGTCTCTGTCTTTGGGATAGACGCGGATGAAGTCGTGAAATTTTTCCGCGGCCTTTTGCCAGTTCTGGGCCTCGATGAAGTCGCGTCCTTCACGGAAGACCTGCATCGACGCGGTGTTGCCTTTCGCTTGCACGAAGCGATTGAGTTTGGCGATATCCTGGTTGTGACCGGAAACACTGCCGATGCTGAACAGAGCAATCAAGATCACTGCAAGCGTCAGGGGGAAACGGGTGATAACAAAATTCTTCATGGTCATTCTTTGTCCTTAATTTCGATGGGTTTTGGCTTCACCGCAGAGGCACAGAGAACGAGAGCAGGCGCAGCGATCGAGCGGTGATCAAAAACGCACATAGCAGCTCCATGTTCCCTGTGCCTCTAAGGTGAAACTTCAGTTATCCGTGTTTCTGGTAAAACTCGCGGACTGCTAATCGTCAAGCGCACGAGCGAGCACCGCCGAGTTCACTTGCAAGAGCGGGACGATGTTCTTGCGTTCGACACGCTCGCGAATCGTGCGCACCTTGTTGTTGTCCGGTTTGTCCGGCAGGTTCGCAATGTCCAACAAAATCGGTTCGAGACTTTCGAGCAACGACGCAATCTGCACGTCGCCGTTAGCATCGGCTTGACGCCGCAGGATCATGTTTTGATAGACGAGTTGCTGCGCCCGCTTTCGTTCGTCAGCGACTTGTTCCGCCGCACCACGCTCGTTCAAACGAACGTTTCGAAAAGCAACCAGCAACGTCTCCGACTTTGCGAAGTGGATCTGCGTCAACGTTTCGGCGTCAGCGGATCGCATGCGCTCCGGTATTGATGGCGCAGCGGGTTCAGTAACTACAGCAAACTGTTCACCCGGTCTCGGTTCGCGCTGCAACGGTTTCTTCGGACGCGTTGATGGCTCGGGGTCGGGATTCTTCGTTTCCTTTGGCGACTCCTGGGGTTGATTCTTTTCGATTGTTGGAGATGGCTCTGGAGACGGAATTGTTGGAGATGGCTCTGGAGACGGAACGTAAGCAACAGAATTCCGAGAATCCGTGTTCGAAGATCCCTGATAAAAAATCAAACCCATAATCGCACCAACAACAAGCAACGTCGCGAACGCGATTGCCGGCGTGCTCCAGCCCCAACGCAGCCCACCAACCGCAGCACGATCTCCTCGCGAAAGGATCCTCTTCAACTCGCGATTCTGAACCGCCGGTTGTAACGAAGTCTCAAAACCCGCGATCTGGCTGCGCAAGTTAAGAAAGTCAGCGCGCACTTGTTCACACTCAACGCAGATCAACACGTGACGCTCAACTTCGCGCGCTTCACTCGGCGCGAGCTCGCCATCGATCAACGAAGAAATCTTTTCAGTAAAACTACAACTCATAGAATCCTGACCTTAGTCTTTTGTACTTTGTGCTTTGATTGCCTGTGTCACAGCGTCAAAGAAAAACCCAAACAGCAAATCAGCTAAGTACAAAGCACAAAGTACTAAGCACCAACTGCCGTCCTGGCTCGTTTGCTCCAGCGCTCCCGCAATGCGGCGCGCGCGCGAAAAATGTCGACCTTTACCTTGCTCTCGGAAACTTTCATCACCTCGCCGATCTCGCGGTAACTCAACTGCTCCTGCTCTCTCAATAACAACGCCGTCCGCTGGTCTTCCGGCAAAGTTTGCAGCATCTCGAGCACCAGCTTCTGCCGCTCGCGCGTTTCAAACTCCTGCTCCGGATTGCGTGCGGCTGGTCTCATTGCCTCCACTACTCGATCAAAGAGCCGGTAACGCGTGTGCGACTTGCGAAACTCATTAATGGCCAGATTGCGCGCAACGCGATAAAGCCAGAAGCGCGCTTCACCCGGCGGGAGAGTTCCCCAGGCTGTGCGATGAAGTTGCAGGAAGCTCTCCTGTGCCAAATCCTGCGCCAGCGGCGCGCGGCCTCCCAATAAACACTCCAGAAAGCGGCATAGGCTAGGGTAGAAGTCCTGAAACAGCATGGTGAACTCGTCATCTTCGCTCGCCATAAGCTGCGCTACGCCTCCTAAAACACGCGGGTTCGGGAAAAGTTACAAAGAAATTTAGTCGATTGATACTGGTTGGGCGTTTATACCCATCGGCGTTGGAAAAAAAGATCGAAGACGCCGGTCGATTTCAGTATGTTAGTGGACCAATGAAGCCGCGAGTCGCAGTTTTAATGGCCATTCTTGCACTCGCCCTGACATGGGGCGCCGCCGCCCGTCACGTCTCTGCCGACACACCCGCTACGCGAATATTTGACGAATTTGGCGCCCTCGGCCATTGCGACCTTACAGCCCGGCTCGACAACTTCGCCATTCAGTTGGAAGCGACGCCGAACGCCACGGGCTTCATCGTCGCCTACGGGCCGGAAGGTGATGTGCCGGGATCAGGCAGATCCGTACTACGTTGGTTGAAAGACTATCTCGTCAATGCGCGAGGTCTGGCGGACACCCGCATTAAGACGGTGTATGGCGGCCGCAATGACGTCCTTACCGAACCGAAAATTCGGTTATGGATCGTTCCCGCCGGCGAGAAATTCTCCGCGGCGAAGTACGAGACGAATATCGATACGTTCAAGGGAATGTTCTACGAGGAAAAGACCGAAGACTTCATCGACGTTTACTACGAAGACGCGGAAGAAATGGGACCGGGAATCGCCCTTCCTGTTGACGCTTCCTTCGCGGATATGCTGCAACAGCAGAAGAAGGCAATTCCGTATGTCGTCGTTTACAACGGCGAAGCAGCGGTGCCCGGTTCGGCCCGCCGGCTCGCCGCCAGGCAGCTTGAAGCTCTGAAGAGGTACAAAGTCGATGTTAGTCGGGTCAAGACCATCTTTGGTGGCGTTCGCAAAAAAACGTCGGTTCAACTTTGGATTACCGGACCAAACGATCCTCCGCCAGTTGTCGACGCCGGTGCTGAGCTGCCACCGAAAAAGAACGCACAGATCACTTCTCAAGCTGATTACACGATGGGCGATCCGCGAAACGAACGCACCGTTTTCAATCGAATGGTGGAAGTGTTGCGCGAGCAACCAACGGTGAAAGCCGTAGTAATTATTACTCTCCCAGGACCAGCAGAGCCCGAACCGGAAGCAGAATCGCAAACGCCGCCGATCGTAGTTCCCCCGACTGCGCCAGAACCCGCAGAAGCAGTTGCGGCACCGGAGGAAGAGGAAAAGCCGCCGGCGGACTTACCGAAGTTAGTCGAGAAGTGGCGCGAGGAACTGACGAAGACTCACAAGATCAATCCCGATCGATTTGTCGTCCTGTTCTATACCTCGCAGGAGGCATTCGGCAACTACCTTGACCTCTGGATCGTCCCGGCTGGTCAACCGCTGCCCGATCCAAATGCCGACGAAAAGAAAGTGCCTTAATCCGCGGCAATTGATCACAGGTTGTTCAGAATGCTTAGCGCCGTTCCCGAAAAGATCTGTGTCTTCTCTTCGTGACTGATCTCGAGACCTTCAATTGACGAAACCGCACGATCGATCGAACCCAGCAAGTGCGGATAGTCGCTGCCCATCACCATGTGGTCAGCGCCAACCATGTTTCGCACCATGTTCAGCGTGTGCGGACTGAACGAGACCGTGTCGTAATACAGTCGCTTCAGATAAACGCTCGGCAGCTTGTCGATCTTGACGCGGCAGTCGGCAAAGTCGCGAAAGCCGTTGTCCATTCGTTCCATCAGGTAGGGCACCGCGCCGCCGAGGTGGCCGATGATCCAGCGAATGTCGGGTAACTCTTCAAACATCCCGTCGTAACACATGCGCGCGACGGCGAGGCTCGTGTCGAACGGAAAGCCGATGATTGGCCCAAGCACGTATTCGCGAAACGCTTCGGAGTTCGCCGGAATCATCGGATGCAGAAAGATGCACAGCTTCATCCGATTCGCTTCTTCGAAGAACGCTCGATACTGCGGCGAGGTCAGCGGCTTGCCGCCGATATTGCTCAACAGGACCACGCCGTTCAGCGTTAGGTCGTCGATCACGCGATGCAGCTCGGTGAGCGCTGCGTCGGGCGCGTCCATCGGAATCGACGCGAAGCCTTTGAAGCGTTTTGGATGGCGGGCGATTAGATCGGCGTACGAGTCGTTGATCATTCGCGCGACGCCGGGTTGGTGCTCGGCGTCCGTGAAAAACACGTTCGGCGTCGACAGCGAAACGACCTCGACGTCGATGCCGACGCGATCCATGTCTTCGAGTCGTTTGTTGACGTCGGTCATTGCGGGCGTGACGCCGAAGAAGCGCGCGCCCTGGTAGGTGATGATCGTCTGGCCTGTCGAACTCTTGGCGAAAGAAAACTCAGACGGCAGATCGCGAATCGTTTGAAAGAATTGTTCGGTGTAGAAGTGCGTATGCAGATCGAGTTTCATTTGCGTATCACAGTGTCTTGAGCATTTCGTACTGGTTGAGCACCTGCTTGTAACCGTTGGCTTCGTAAAACGCGAGCGCGCCCGTAAGGTTCTCGTCGATGTTGTTGATCTTGAGACGTTCCGTCGTTTCGAGTGACGCGAGAATTTTTGATCCGATGCCGCGTCGCCTGTGCTGCGGCGAGACGGCCAGTTGCATCAGGTTCGCTGACGGAAGAAAGACCACGCCGTAACCGACACATTCATCGTCGTCGTACGCGCCGGCGATGATTCTATCGTCCGCTACTCTTTCTACGGCGTCGATCGAGTTTTGCCACGACGGATCGGCGTCCCAGAACGATTGAAACAAGGGCCAGTTCGGCTCTTCAACGCGTCGAATCGAAGAATCAGTTGAACGCCTGATCCGAGTTCCTGATCTGAACACCGCGAGACGTCGGGTTTCGACGAATCCGAGTTTGCGATAGAGCGTCGCAGCCGCAACGTTCGACGTCAGAACTTCGAGCAAGTAGTGAACAACGCCTGCTTCTTTCAACCTCGACTCCAGAAACGCAAATAGTTCTTTCGCGACTCCACGTCCGCGATAGCCGGGAACGATGCCCGTGCCCGCGTCGTAAGCTGTCGACCTCCCATGCCATCGACCGACCGCGTTGATGCAGAACCCGATCATCCGATCGCCGTCGAACGCGCCCGCGCTCATTTCAAAACACACACCATCGCGCACGATCCGCTGTTGAAACTGCTCTGGCGACATTCGCATGTCGACCTCATAGTCTGAGAAAGCAGTGAGGAAGCATTCGTGTAGCGGATTGAAGTCGTCGCGCGACAGTAGTCGATACTCAATCATGCGAAGTTTTGCGGCGGCGTTGTGTTTCTGAATGATAATCGAATCGCAACACTTATGAACAATCGGCGAATGCTATAGTAACTAACAGTTAGCTGGTTTCTTAATACTTCCGATCACAAGTAGCAGCGGCGGCGCTCCCCGACAGCTCAGCTCCAGCCACAACTCAATTACTGCATCCGAAACGGGGCGTTAGACTATGAGTACTCAACCACGTGTCAGCAATGATGAGCGCGCGAAGCCGAGGCTAATTAATAATCAGCACGCAAACGTCAACAAGGACAATTGGCTGGGGTTTGTTGGGGACGTCGTCGATTTCACGGGCGAAGTGAGCTTTAGGTCGATGCTGCGGATTGATGGCCGGTTTTCGGGGAACGTTACTTCAGCGGATGGGACGCTGATCGTCAGCACAGGCGCGGAAGTGACGAAGGCCGTAATCAAAGTGGCGATCGCGAAGATCAATGGAACGGTTGAAGGCAACATTCTCGCGAGCAAGGAGTTGGTGCTCGGTCGGACGGCGAACGTGAAGGGTGTGGTAATTGCGCCGGCTTTGGTGGTCGAAGAGGGCGCGCAATTCAATGGCAGTTGTCGCCGGTTGTGAATTCCTCCTTTTCCTGTGCCTCTTGTGTCTAATGCGCGACAAAATTTTTGTTCGATCGAAGTCTTAGCTCCACAGTTCGGACAAAACATCAAACGTCATTCCTTCCGGCAAAGAAACGGGTACGCCAGCGCCAATCCCACCAACATCAGACCCAAACCGCCAAACGCCGGCAACAAATGCTTTACACTCAGATAGCCGACAGCATAATGCACGCCGATTGCCGTCGCATAGGCGATCACTCCGCCAACCAACAAGCTCCACCACAACCACGCCGATCCACGCCGGAAGCCCCACAACGACGGCAATAGAAAGACCCAACCCGCCGCCAACAACATCCCGCCGAGCGTCGCGCGATCGTGCGCGACCAGCGGAACCAGCCGCGGATCCGCCGTCACTAACGCATCCGCCGTCGTTCGCATGAATTCCAGATCTTCATGTACGAACACGTGCGTAACACCAATCGCCGAAATGGCAGCACCCGCAGCAAGCAACGCGAACCCATGAATCACGAGCAGCAACTGTCCCCAAAGCCCCAGACGCCACGCGAAATTCCCGCGAGTCTCCGGCGGCACCGGCGGCGTGTACGTCCCCAGGCGCGCATGCACACCAAACAGGAGCAACTGAAGCAGAGCCACAGTCACAAACGAATGAAACGGATCGAGATAGCCGAAGCCCAGGAAAAGAAAGAACGTCAAAAACCCGGTGAACGCCGAAAAGAAAACGGTTTGCCTGGCCCAGTGCAGACCACGCCTGATGCCAAACACCGATAGCACGACATAAAGCAGTCCGATCGCGATCATCACGCCCGCCAACGTCGTGCGATCGTGCGCCATGAACGCGAGCAGATGAGGATTGATCGACGGCAACGCAGCCCGCGGCATGCCGAGAAACGATTCGTCGTAAGGCAATACGACTTTCGTTGCGGCCAGGGCGAACGCAAGCACACCGCCGATCAGCATTCCGGCTCCCATCAACGTGGTCCAAAACCACGTCAGCGCCGGAGCTCGCTCAGGCGGACTCGGCGGCGCATCGCCTACAGCTTCGAAGAGGAGACAATCGTTGATCCGTTTCATCAGACCTGGTCCGGTGTAGACGAGTCCGGTATCAACCTCGATCAGATTCGCGCCGGCCGCCTGTAGCTGAAGCGCGTGTTCCGGTTCGTGAACACCGCCCGACGCTATGATCGGAACATCCGGACCGTAACGTTCGCGAAGTTCGGCAACTTGCTGCAACGCCAACTCCCGAACCGGCAAACCAACCAAACGCCCGTCAGGCGTCGCGCTCGTACTGCCGTCGACGATCACGCCGCCGAACCCCTCGCGCAGTGCAACATCGACCAACGGCGACGGGCGTTCATGATCCGCAGAGATCACCAGGAGTAACGGCCGGTCTACGCTGCCGGCTTCCGCGACAACCACGCGCAAGTAAGATGCCCAGTCTTCCATCGTCAATCATGATCCGGTAGTTCGAGCGCAAGCAGACGTACAACCGGCGCAAGCTCGCGAATCAGGTATCGCGATTCCTCGTACATTTCCGGCCGCGACCTTTCGCCGTCGCACTTCAGCCGCGCGATTACCGGCACGTCGATATCCGCAACGTCCCGCAATCGCCGCTGCGCGTCGACAAGCGAAATGCTGTCGCGTTCATCATCAATCCAAAGCGCTTCCTGATCCTCGATACGCCTGATCGGACGCTCGGCAACTCGACGGTCCAACATCACTGGACCAACCTCGATAAACCCGACGCCGAAACGCGCCAGCGCGCGTGTCGCCACGGCGTGCGTATCGAGCCACGGCCCGATGCCGGCGCCGGTAGGAAACGTTACGCCGAGAAAGGATTGACGCAACCGCGGATCGGCGCGCATGTGTCCGAGGAAGTCGATGAGGTATGGCCCAAGCGGCAGGCGCGACAGCGTGCCTATGAATCCCAACGCGAAATCGCGCGCGCGCGGGGCCGGCAGGCTAAACAGAACGGGCCGTGATACTGTCCGATAAAACCAATCGGGCATCAGTTGTGCTTCGAATACCGGCGCACGATCAGCGCGATCGGCAAGCCTATGCAGAACATGAGAATGACCATCTGTATCGCGCGGGCCGAGAGTGGCGGGGCTACGCGCGGCGGCGCGACTTTCGATTGAGGCACGACCACAAAGTTCATGATCACGTAAACGACGACGCCGTAAAGCAGGCCCATCGGAATGGGCCATTTGATCAGGAAGTGCAGCACGCGGCTGGCGAGATAAAACACAATGGTCCAGATGGTTGCTATCAAGTAGTGGAACGCAACGCCGAGCGCCACGGTCTTATTGCCGCCGCTAAACGCTTCCGGACCGATCGCGCCGCTGGCGATGTATTGGGCTACGCGACTCGGCGTCACGCCCGATCGCAGCCACGCCGTTACACACGCGGCGGTCATATCGAGCGTTCCTGCGATCAGGCCGCCGATAACGATCGGCTTCAGCGGGTTGCGAAGTGACATCAGTTGGAACCTCGGTTATGCAGTTGCGGGTTGTGCGGCGTCTTTGTAGAAAGCGGCGCCGGCTATCGTGGCGACGATCGTCGTTACGAGATGCAGTGCGCCGACCTTCAACCAAAGCGCGTTTGAAAAGAAACCGAGCGGAATGAACTGAGCCGGCCCGGCGACGGAGAACGCGATCCAACTCGCGATTCCCGCCAGCACGGCTGTCTTTGGTCCAGCACCGAAGTGCGTCCGCATCGTCGCGTAGAACAACAGCGAAATGAGACCACGGCCGAGTTCGAAGAATGCGAAATAGGCCATAGCCGATCCGTGCGGCGCAGGTTCAGCCGCTCGCAAACCCGCGTAGATCGCGTGCCAATCGGTCTTAACTAGTCGCTCGTGAATGAAACCGTCGGTGAGGAACATGATGATCGCGGCAATCAGGCCGCCCAGAATGAGACGACCCCAGTTGATTCTTGCCATCGTTCGCCTCCGCCACAGCCTAAGCTTTTAAGTCGGGCGAATTATCGAACGGATTCGACAACGGCGCAATGGTCTATCTTGAGGGAATCGTGACGTCGAGCTCGCGCACGGTCGGTGGCGGCAGGCGGCCCCATTCCGGACGGCCGGTGGCGACTACGCGAAGACGAGCTGGGCCAGGTTCGAAATTCTTGAGTGTTTGATCGTTGAGTGTGGCGATGTACGTAAGACGCTGAGCGCGCGGATCGAAGAAGGCGAGGTCGTTGCCGGGG
>DATANW010000532.1:0-3855 GCA_036266055.1 Pyrinomonadaceae bacterium
GGCACTTACATCGTGACGGGAACCAGCGGCACGCTTTCGTCGAGCGCTTCAATCGTCGTCACGCCTCGCAACCTCGAACGTGAAGTCAAGATCGTCGGTCGGGCGCCGATGAAACAGTTCCAGGGCGCCGAACAATGGATCATCGGAAACTACGCTTACTACTCCACCATCGCCGATCGCTTCTTCGTTTACGACATCTCTGATCCCGCGAAGCCCGTGCTGACTGACACGGTCAAAGTCGACGCGCGTCTCGTGAACGACATCATGACGACGGCCGACGGGAAGATTCTCGTTATCTCGCGTGAAAACGCGTCGAATCGAAAAAACGGTATCGCTTTTTACGACACGTCCGATCCCGCGCACCCGAAACTGATCTCTGAATACACGACCACTGTCACCGGCGGCGTTCACAGCGCGTTCGTTCACGATCATTACGTGTATCTCACCGACGACGCTACGGGCTCGATGCGCGTGATCGATTTCAAAGACGTGAAGAACCCGAAAGAAGTCGCTCGTTGGCAAACCGAGAACCCGCTCGCCGGCATGGTCCAAACGAAAGAAGGCGAACACATCGCCGGTCGTTACCTTCACGATCTCCAGGTCAAAGACGGTCTGGCATATCTTGCTTACTGGCACGATGGCCTCGTCATTCTCGATGTTGGGGCAGGATTGAAAGGCGGCAGTCCCGAGCACCCGCAGTTAGTCAGTCAACTGCGTTTCAATCACAACGAGCTTTATGGCGATGGTTGGCTGGCGGGCACGCACTCGGTTTATCGCTACAAGAATTACGTCTTTGTCGGCGACGAAGTCTTTCCGGCCTTATTCGACATCAAGTCGACCAAACGTTTTCCGATACGCGGGATCATTCACGTGGTCGACGTTTCGGATATTAACAATCCGCGAAAAGTGGCTGAGTATCCGGTGCCGGAAGGCGCTGCTCACAACATGTGGGTTGAGGACGATGTGATGTACGTCGGTTACTACAGCGGCGGCGGTCGCATCGTCGACGTTTCCGGCGAACTGCGCGGCGATCTTTATCGACAAGGACGAGAGATGGCGCGCGTCTGGACCGGCGACCCCGACGGTTTTCGCGCTAACTTGCCTTTCACGTGGGGCGCGCAGCCGCACAACGGGCTGGTCTATTTCAACGACATTCACTCCGGACTGTGGATCGTGAAACTCGGCGAAAAGATCGATAAAGGCTCGACCACCGCACCCGGCCCGTAAGATCAGGGTTTCATCCTTGGTTCTGCTTTGTAGAAGTCGATACCGGCGGCTGTTGGCGCGACGTCGAGTGTGGCGACTGTTTTCAACGCGGTGAGGTCGATCACCTCGACTGTCCCAGGCTCTGTGCCGATTCCTTCTACGGTGACGAACGCGTAACGATCATCAGGCGACACTACCACGCCGTGCAGCACCTTACGCTTCGTTGGTAAACGCACCAGTTCCCTTCCGCTCTTCAACTCGTAAACCGATACTGACTGGTCGCGTTTGTTCGTCGCAATCAACCGCAGACCATCATGCGTAACGTCGAGGTTATAAACTCCCGCTCGCGCCGGTATGCGACGCACCACCTGCCAATCGCGTGTGTTGACCTCAACAATCTCACTCGAATTGTTACAGGCGACATAAACCGACGCACCGTCGATCGAAGGCTCGGCCCACGTAGGCGAACACGAGTTGTCACCAGGCTTTGGCGGCTCCATTCCATGACCACCGCCATGTTTCATACTCGAGCTAGCGTCGGCCGTTTTCGACACCGCAAACTGACGAGTGACTTTCAGCGATCGCGTATCGATCTCAACCAGCATGTTGTCCATCATGCAAGCGGAGTACTGTTTCGTTCCCGCCGAGTTCAAACGCGAACCATGCGGCATCGTACACGTCGTCAACCGCGCGACTTCCGTCATCGTTTGAGTCGAAACGACGGACACTGACGATGGCACCATGTCGCCATGCAGGTTGAAATTCACGACGAAGAGAAAGGCGCCGTCCGGTGTGATGTCGAGTGTTGCCGGAAAATAACCGAGCGTGGTTTTCGCAACCAGCGAGTCGTCCTTCGTCGAATACTTCCAAACAGACCCAAACGGCCGGCCATGTGCGATCGACACGTAGTAGAACTGGCGATCGGGAGAGATGACAATGCCGTGCGGTCCATCAATATCTACCGGCATGTCGCCCGTATCGATCTGTCTGTCTATGCGCGCGCCGTCAGGCCCGAAACGAACCAGCGCGATCTTGTCGGCTGACTCTGACAAAACGTAAACCAGATAGTCGCGATCAGGTTTTGTTTGCGCGTGTGACGACGCCACACAACATGCGAGCACCAGCAACACGGTAAGAGCAGATCGGTAATAAACGATTCTCATCACGGGAAGTCTAGCAGAAAACTTTTTTCACCTCAGGCCACCTGACATACGAAAACCTGCATCAATAGCGTTAGCCAAGTGGTGAATGCGGGTCTCCCCCGCATGGTCCTAAGTTAGAAACGATCTGAGACCTCGCGTTCCTGGTCTCAACTTAAAAACAATTAGCGATCTTTCAGGCAGCGAGTGTTCTGTCTTGCCAGCACGCCTCGAAGTGTGCTCGCCGAACGAAACCAACCGCTGCAAAGGGACAAGACTATGCACCGCCGACTCTTCCCAGCCGCATTCGTTTTACTGCTGTTCATTTTCGTGGCAGCGAACGTTCAGGCTCAAACAGCCAATCAGGAACGTGTTCAGAATGCCGGTTCACTCCAGGCAACGGACACGTCAGGTAAGCCCGCCGGCGAGTGCCCCCTCAAACATACAACCGTCAAAGCTGAAGTCAGCGGTTTTCTTTCTCGCGTGACGGTAACCCAGGATTTTGAAAACCCGTTCACCGACAAGATCGAAGCCGTCTACTCTTTCCCGCTCCCGCAGTCAGCCGCCGTCGACGATCTCACAATGCTCATCGGCGAGCGCACTGTAAAAGGCAAGATCATGCGCCGCGAAGAAGCGCAGACTGCCTACGCCGCCGCAAAACAACTCGGAAAAGTCGCAGCTTTGCTCGATCAGGAACGTCCAAACATCTTCACGCAAGCCGTAGCCAACATCATGCCCGGCCAGCAGATCCGGATCGTGATCAGCTACGTCGAGACTCTGAAGTATGAAGACGGTTCGTATGAATGGTCGTTCCCAATGGTCATCGGCGAACGCTACACCTCGGGAAGCACAGATCAGACGAATAGTGTTCCCACTCAAGTCAGTACTGAGCGCCCCGGACACGACATCGCAATCGAACTCTTAGTCGACGCCGGCGTCCCCATCGAAGCTCTTAAGTCCGAAACACACGAGACGGAAGTTGATCGTCCCGACGACCGGCGCGCCATCGTGCGTCTGAAAGATCAAAACACGATCCCCAACAAAGATTTCGTTCTCAAGTATCAAACTGCCGGTCCCGCTATAAACGATGCCGTCCTCGCTCATCGATCCGAAAGGGGTGGCTTCTTCACTCTCATCTTACAGCCACCCCAGCGCGTTTCTGCTGAAGACGTTACGCCGAAGGAGCTCGTGTTTGTGATCGACACGTCGGGGTCTATGTCCGGTTTTCCGATCGAAAAGGCCAAGGAGACATTGAACCTCGCGCTCAACACGCTCTACCAGCATGATACGTTCAATGTCATCGCGTTCGCCGGCGACACTGACATTCTTTTCTCCGACCCGCAGCCTGCGACTCCTGAAAACATTCGGAAGGCGAAGAAGTTTCTGGCGCATCAGCACGGAAATGGCGGCACCGAGATGATGAGAGCGATCACTGCCGCACTGAAGCCTTCCGATTCCCAGGACCACATGCGCATCACGTGCTTCCTGACGGACGGCCTGGTCGGCGAAG
>DATANW010000533.1:0-3174 GCA_036266055.1 Pyrinomonadaceae bacterium
ACGCGTAGCTCTGTGCCCGAATGGCGGAAAGAACTGAGCGAACGAGTACGGGAAGTTCAGGAAAGGCGGGCGCGGGAAGCCGCCCTTGAGGCGAATCGCCAGGCAGCGGAAAACGAGCGCCTCCGGGCCGAATCCGCAACTAACCCGCCACAGCTCGAGCTACTACCGCCGACAGAAATGCCGGCAATCAATCCCTTGGTCGCCGCCGCTCTGCGAAGAATCGAGCGCGCCCATCAGACGGCTCCCACCGAAACTCGCCACACGCGATCCACCCTCGCGACGGCCATTGCTTACGCCCCCGCACGAGAAGAAAACGAAATGAACGAAACAGTTGGTCCCCCGACGACGCAACTCACGTTCGAGGCGGAAATCGCAGTCGAAGAGCCGCCGCCGGTAGTGGAAAAAACTCACCTGGTTGTCGTGCCACCAAGTGAACCGCCGCCGGAGCCGCTGTCTTTACCCCTGCCTCGCGCTCCGAAACGATTGATTCGAGACGATCCGAACGATCCCGCGCTTAACTATCTCGACTCCATCTCGCGAAACCTGCGCGTGGACGACAGTCCAATGCAGTCGGCATCGAAGTTTCGACGCCTAATCTCCGGGCTGCTCGATCTCTTGTTCTGCGCGTTGCTGACGGCGCCGATCGCTTTTGCGGCGCAGTGGACCGGCAACAACTTGCAAGACCCGCGGGTCATCGCAGTGCTCGCCGGAAGCTTTGTCGTCGTCACGTTTGTTTATCTCACGTTGATGACGGCGCTGACGGGGCGCACGTGGGCCATGCGTCTGCTGTCGTTGAAAGTCATCGATACGAAGACACAGCTGATTCCAACCGGCGGGCAGTCGATCGGTCGCTCGTTTGTGTATTTGATCTCGTTGGCCACTGTTCTCGGAACTCTTTCTGTCCTACTCAGTCGCGAAGGTTATACCGTTCACGACCGTCTTACTCGCACAGCAGTCGTTCGTGTTTGAGCCACGGATTTTCTGGTAATCTCCGTGGTCAATCATGCATGAGGAGCTGATCGGGCGTGTCGTCGAAGAGCTGCGCGGTAGTCTCAGCGGACGATTCCTCGGAAAAATCTATCAACTGACGCCGTTGTCGTTTGCACTCGATTTCGGGTTGCGCGGTAGTTTTCTGCTAGTCAGCGTCGAGCCTGCAAGTCCTCGTCTCTATTTGATTGAGCGACGTGCGCGCGATTTGCAGAAGGCGTCGATTCCGCTTGGTCATTTTGGACAACTGCTGCGAGCAAAGACGAATGGCGCCGCGGTTGTCAGTGTTGATAAAGATCCGCGGGACCGTGTAGTGCGGTTTACGTTTCGTTGTGAAGAAGAGAATGGAGCGATTGCGCTTCGCAGGCTTGTGGTTCAGTTGACGGGACGCACGGCGAATCTTTTTTTGCTTGATGAGACGGATGTCATCGTCGCGGTGCTGCGTGGTCCGCGTGGACAACTTCCAGGCGAGACTTATTCACCACCGCAAGCGGCGAAAGATGAAAGCCATGAACGCGGAATGGCAGACATCCCCAGCGGATCGCCGTCCGCATATGCGGATGCTCATTACAGCGCTATCGACGCGGCGAAAGCGTTTGACTCGCGGGTCGGAAGTTTGCGTTCTCGTTTGCGGAGCTCTATTCAGCGACAACGCAAGTTGAAAGAACATCTACAGAAAGATCTCGCGGGACATGGCGATCCCGAGGAACATAAGAAACTAGGCGACCTTCTGCTTGCCAACGTCGCGACTGCCGTACGCGACGGCAAAAGACTCTCTTTAATTGATTACTACGCGGAAGACGCACCCCGAATTGCTCTGGAGATCGATGAAAACACGTCGCTCCAGGACGAAGCGGCGCGCCGGTTTCGGCTTTATTCAAAAGCAAAGCACGCACGTGAGGAGATCGCTGAGCGACTCAGCAATACCGATCGCGAGATCGGAGAACTCGAGACTCGCGCTCGAGAGCTAGAACGAATCGTCGATCAGCGAGACACGGCCGCGCTCGATATCTTCGATAAACCTGCGCCGCGGCCGTCGCCAAAGTTTTCGAAGGGTCGGACCGCTGAGTCGACGAAGAACATACCCGGCGTACGGCGTTATCTTTCGACCGACGGTTACGAAATTCTCGTCGGACGCACCGCCCGCGACAACGACACGCTTACCTTCCGCCTGGCAAACCCAAACGATTTGTGGATGCACACCGGCGACTATCCCGGCTCGCACGTCGTCATCCGCAACCCGACACGCAAAGAGATTCCGCACCGAACGATCATCGAAGCCGCGCAACTGGCAGGCAAGTTCAGCCAGGCAAGCGAAGATTCGAAAGTCGTCGTGCATTACACCGAGCGTAAGTTTCTGACGAAGCCGAAAGGCGCCGCGCCGGGACTCGTGAGGTTGTCCCGCTTTCGCTCGATCACAGTCGAGCCGAAAGAAGCAGTCAGTAGAATATAATCGGCAAACGAACATGCAAACGAAATCAGAACAACTATTCGCAGCGGCAATCAATTTGATTCCCGGCGGCGTCAACTCTCCGGTGCGCGCGTTTCGCGGCGTTGGCGGCACGCCGGTGTTTATTAAGTCTGCTAAGGGCGCAAGGATCACGGACGTCGACGGCAACACCTACATCGATTACGTCGGATCGTGGGGACCGATGATCCTGGGCCATGCGGATGAAGAGGTCGTCGCCGCACTTTGCGAGGTGGCAACGAACGGTACGAGCTTCGGCGCACCGACAGAGCTGGAGGTCGAACTCGCGCAAGAAGTGATCGATGCCGTCCCGTCGATCGAGATGGTCCGGATGGTCAGCAGCGGCACCGAAGCGACGATGTCCGCCATTCGACTCGCGCGTGGCGTCACCGGCCGAGAACGCCTTGTCAAGTTCGAAGGGTGTTACCACGGGCACGGAGACAGTTTGCTGGTGAAAGCCGGATCGGGGGTCGCGACACTCGGATTGCCGGATAGTCCGGGCGTTCCGGCGGACCTCGCTGAGAAAACGATTACGATTGCGTTTAACGATGCGGAGGCTCTGGAACAGGCTTTTGCCAAACATGCGGACATCGCCGCCGTCATCATCGAACCAGTCGTCGGCAACATGGGCTGCGTGCCCCCGCGCGACGGCTATCTCGAGGTAGTCCGCGCCCTGACGGCGAAACACGGCGCGCTCCTGATCTTCGATGAAGTGATGA
>DATANW010000534.1:0-1880 GCA_036266055.1 Pyrinomonadaceae bacterium
GAGCCGTGGTTACGGCATCGCCGTTGCTTAGACCGTCTTAGGAACCTTCCTCCCCTAAACAATTGATAACTGAACTTGCCCGCGCAATGTCAGGAGGTATTTATGGCAAGCAAGAGGACAGCAATACTTTTCCCGTTCTTACTGCTGGTAGCCGCTCTCCTTGCGACTCCCTCAGCCTTGGGCCAATCTACTGCCGTTCTTCAGGGAACTGTAACCGACACCAAAGGCGCCGTCCTGCCGAACGCGACAGTCACCGCCAAGAACCGCAGCACCTCCGCTGAACGCACCACGCAAACCGACAGCGACGGAAACTATCAGTTTGCCGCGATGCCCGTCGGCGTTTACTCCATCGAGGTAAAGGTCCAGGGCTTTAAGACCGGCCTCGCCGACCAGGTAACGGTCGAAGTCGCGAAGACGGTGGTCCAGAACTTTCAAATGGACGTCGGCGCGATCTCCGAACAGGTTCTGGTTTCTTCGGACGTTCCCATCATCGAGAACACGACAACATCCGTCGGCACAGTTATCAATCAACGAACCGTCCAGGAGATTCCCTTGAACGGGCGGCACTTCGTCGACCTGGGTCTTTTGATTCCGGGTTCCGTGACCCCGCCGCAGAACGGCTTTCTGACGGCGCCGTTGCGTGGCCAGGGCTCATTTGCTTTCAACACCGCCGGCGGACGTGAAGACACGGTCAACTTCATGATCAACGGCATCAACCTGAACGACATGGTTCAGAACCAGATTACGTTCCAGCCGTCGATTAACACCGTGCAGGAATTCAAGGTCGACAATTCCACCGCCAGCGCGGAATACGGCCGCAACTCCGGCGCGATCGTGAACATCGCCACCCGTTCAGGCTCGAACCAATATCACGGCGAGGCTTTCGAGTTCATCCGCAATGAAGTGCTCGACGCGCGCAACTTCTTCGACGCGCGCAAGCCGCCGTTCAAACGTAACCAGTTTGGCTTCAACATCGGCGGGCCATTGCTGGTGCCGCATTTCGGCGAGGGCGGTCCGCTGTTTAGTTACGACGGAAAGAACCGCACGTTTTTCTTCTTCGCTTACGAAGGCACGCGCCAGCGCCAGGGCCTGACGCTTACCAGCAACGTGTTGACTGACGCGCAACGTGCTTCAGTTACCAATCCGACCGTCCTTCAGCTATTGCCGTTGATTCCACGCGCGACCAGCGTCGACATCGTCGGCGGTGTTCCGGTCGCCAGGTTCGCAGGATCGGGAACCGCGCCCGTCGACATCGATCAATTCACCGGGGACGTGAGCCATAACATCAGCGCGAACGATCGCATTCACGGCTACTACGCGTATCAGCGCGACAAACGCGGCGAGCCAAATCTTCAAGGCAACACCATGCCGGGCTTTGGCGACACGCGCCAGTCGACGCGGCAGATCTTCACCCTTAACGAGACGCACATCTTTGGTCCAAACCTGACTAACGAAGCGCGGCTTGGTTTCAATCGCATCAACATCACCTTCACACCCAACGCGCAGCTCAATCCTGCCGATTTCGGCATCAACAACGGTGTCAACGACGATATCGGTTTGCCGCAAATCAGCATCACCGGATTCAACTTCAATCTCGGTGGTCCGGCTGGATTTCCGCAGGGCCGCGCCGACATGACTGTCGTCCTAAGCGATACCGTCAGCTATCTGAGAGGAAACCATTCATTCAAGATTGGTGGTGAGGCAAGACGGTTCTACAACAACAACTTCACACTCGACACCGGCCAGTTCACCTTCCCGAACGTCAACCTGTTTCTCACGGGCAATTCAAACGGGTTCAGCATCACACTCGGTGATCGATCGAGTGCGATCATTCAGAACGCGTACGGAGCTTACGTGCAGGACAACTGGAAGGTGAATAA
>DATANW010000535.1:0-20554 GCA_036266055.1 Pyrinomonadaceae bacterium
CTCTTCGTCTTTCAGGAGTTGCGCGAAATTGATGATCCCATTGAGCGGATTGTTGATCTCGTGCGCGACGCCCGCGGACAGCTCGCCGATCGAAGCCAGCTTTGACGATTGATAGAGCTGGTGTTGCATCTCTTCGCGATCGGCTTCGAGTTTCTTTCGCACCGAGAGATCGCGCAGGGACATGATCATTACCTCCTCGCCGCCTTCTTCAGTCGACAATGGAGTAAACGAAACTGAAACCGGCCGCGACTCACCTTGCGGCGTTCGAATGTTCAACTCGCTTTCGCCTGATGGCTGGCCGTTGATTGTGATCTCCGGCGTAGCAGTATGAAGTAACTCGCGGATGTCTCGCTCGATGCAGTCCTGTTGCCGCAGACCGAGAATTTCACAAACCTTGTCGTTGGCTTCAACCAGGCTATGGTCCGACAGTCGGACCAACCCGATGCCGTCCCTTGCCTGTTCGAACAGGGCGCGGTAACGCTCTTCACTTGTTCGCAACTGGCGTTGTTGCCGGTGGACCAGCCGGAGCAGCAGTGTTACCACCAACGCATCGACCATGATGGAAATGAAAACGTGTTCGACCCGCTGCTTAACGTTCCAACGCCGTTCGATGTTGGCCTCTCCGGGATACCGCGCGTCGACCCAGGCAAAGAACGGGGGGCGCAGTGCTATTTCCCAAAAGGCAATTACGCCTATGGTCAGCACTACCGTGAGGGCGATGAAGAACGCAATGACCTTGAAATCAAACCTTCTCATCAGACACACCTCTATACCCGTCTTATCCGTGTTTTCTGGGATGGGAGGGTGAAAACACGGATTGAATGAACGTCTGGGTTCGCGCTAAGCTCTGGCATTATGACATGGCCATCACTGCCACTTGAAGAATGGAAGGACACATGTGCCACATTGCACATGTGGACCCAGATTGTCGGCAAGATTCGCCTGGCGCAAACTCCGCTCGTAAATCACTGGTGGAACGTGCCGCTTTACGTGTCCGCTCGTGGCCTGACGACCACCGCCATGCCCTACGGCGACACCTTTTTCGAGATGGAATTTGACTTCATAGAACACGAACTCGTGACGAAGAGCAGCGACGGGCAGATGGCTTTTATCGCCTTGAAACCGATGTCCGTCGCAACATTCTACGCGAAAACGATGGAAATGCTGAAAGAACTCGGTATCGAAGTGTCCATTTGGAAGATGCCGGTTGAGATTCAGGATCCCATTCCGTTCGATGAGGACGAGCAACATGCTTCGTACGATCCGGAGTACGCGCGCCGCTGCTGGGAGGTGTTACGAGCGTCGGAGAAGGTGATGCAGGAGTTTCGCTCGCGGTTTATCGGGAAATGCAGTCCGGTGCATTTCTTCTGGGGCAGTTTCGACCTCGCCGTCACGCGATTCTCAGGCAGACCAGCGCCGCCGCGAGCCGATGCCGATCCGATCACGCGCGAAGCGTATTCACACGAGGTTATCAGTCATGGCTGGTGGCCCGGACAAGGACCACTTGGCAAACCGGCATTTTACTCGTACACCGCTCCCGCTCCCGACGGCTTGAGCGGCGCGCCGCTGCGACCGTCAAAAGCATTTTGGAGCAACGATCTTTCCGAGTTTCTTATGTACTACGACGACGTGAGAACGGCTTCGAATCCCGAAGAAGCTTTGATGGAGTTTTTGCAAAGCACTTACGAGGCAGGCGCGAATCTCGCAAAGTGGGACCGCGCCTCCCTCGAAAGATAAACTGCGGATCTAGAACCTGAACCGCAGTCCTAACTGAATCTGCCGCTCGCCGAGAAACGTTCGCGCGCCGCCAAACGGCGTCGAGGCCGCCGGGTTCGTCAGCACAACGGAGGACGAACTCGCGATTCCGTAACGGCCCGTGTTTACCGTCGCGATGTTGGAACGATTGAACAGGTTGAACGCCTCACCCAGAATGCTCAAGCTGTAATTCTCGCCGAACTTGAACGTCTTCGTAACGCGCGCGTCGAAAATGTAAACGCTCGGCGTGGTGAATCCATTCCGTTCCGTTCCCGGCACGCGATCCGTGCTCGGATTGCCGTCGCGATTTGCGTCGCCCGCAATCAAAGCCGAATACGCAAATCCCGATTGCAACGTAACGATGCCGGAGAAAGTCCAGTTACTCAGCAACTGCCGGGCGATCGCGTTTTCCTTCTGAATAGCTCCGATTTCGTAAACGGGACTGAACACGAAGCGATGCTTGATGTCGAGATCGCTGCGCCCCCAGTCGGCATTGATATCGAGGTTGTTCTGGAGACCCTTCGCGTCGTCGGCGCCGACGACGACCATCGTCTGGTCTGGCCGGTTGTCTTTTGTGTCCGAGAATGTATACGCCGCGATGAACTGGAAGCCGCGGGTGAAGCGTCGCCGTAGTTCCATTGCGAGCGCGTTGTAACGCGAGTCGGCGGTGCTCTCGAACAAACTGATGCGCGTAAAGCCAGGGATCGGACGCGCCAACGGATGACGAAGCACCGTGAACGTTCCGTCTGGCGCGGTTACGGTCGTTGGCACCGGCGTGCCGAGATTGATGTCGCGTGTGCGGCTGATGTGTACGCCGCGGAAGTACAAATAACTCACCGACAAGCTCGTATTCGCGAACAGTTCACGTTCGACGCCGATGCGTCCCTGCTGGACGTAGGGTTGCGCGTAGTCGTTGGCGAACAGGTAAAGACTCGGGTTCACACCGCCGGCCGTCGGCGGAGCCGTGAAGATGTTCGGATAGACCAGGCACGGGTTCGGCACGAGCGTGCAGTTCAGGCTCACGCCCGTAACCTGAATACCGTTTTGCGAGTGGGCCGTGCCGAGCATGATCGCGGGCGTGCGGCCAAAGAAGATGCCGTAACCGCCGCGTACGACAGTCTTGTCGTCGAAGGCATAACTGAAACCGAAGCGCGGCCCGAAGTTGTTGGCGTCTCGCACCGGGGTCGTGGTGTCGAGTCCCAACCCTGCCAACGCCGCACTCGGATTTCGCACGCTCGGATCGGCCAGATCCTGAAGGTCGTAACGCAATCCGAGGTTCAACGTCAGCTTCGGAGTCACGCGCCAGTCGTCCTGGATGAACAAGCCGTACTCGTTAAGATCCGGGTTTGTGGTCCCACCTGAAGTGCCGGTACCCGGAAAGTTTTGCGTGAAAGCGGACGGTGTGTTCGCAGCAAACAAAGCATACGAGTTGAACGTGTACTGGCCCGAGAACAGGCCGGGGAAGAAATTGAAGACGCGATCGAAATTGAAGTCCGCGCCGAATTTCAAACTATGCTTTCCACGCGTAAGACTCACGACGTCGATTAGCTGCACGCGCTTAATCGTCGTTTCGCGCGGGCTGAAATTGTTCCGGCCCAGTTGCAGAAACCCGCCGCCGGTTTGAATTCGCGCTTCAGTAACGTCGCTGTTTGCCTCGCCGGGTTCGCGATCGCGGCCAAACTGAAAACGCAACTCGTTGATGATGGTCGGCGTCAACGTCGAGATTAACGAACCGGAAAACGTCGTCGTCTTCGCGACACTGTTTCCGGAGTGTTCTTCGACGCTGAGTGGTCCACCGTTCTCGTTGTTGTTGCCGGTGAAGTTCTGCTGATTGAAACGCAGCACGAGCTGGTGCGAACTGTTCAGCCGAATGTCTGTCTTGACCATGTAGACGTCCTGATCGCGCCCGATCTGGTAGGTCGCCAGCTTCGGCGCGAGCAGGTTTTGGATGTTCGCGGGCTGCGCGAAAAAGTTCGGCGGGTCGACGACGTTTGGAATGTTTGATCTTTGCCCGTCGTAAGCGAAGAAGAAGAACGCGCGATCGCGTTTGATTGGCCCACCGATCGTCGCGCCGAATTGATTGATCTGCGACTTCGGACGCTTTGCTCCGCGCGCAGTCAGGATCGGCGTGTTCGAGTTCAACGCTTCGTCGCGGAAGAATTCAAAGCCGCTGCCGTGCCACTGGTTCGTTCCCGACTTTGTGACGACGTTGATAACGGCGCCGCCCGCGCGTCCGAACTCGGCGGAGAAGCCGTTTTGATTGACCTGAAACTCCTGTACCGATTCTTCCGAGAACTGGTACGGCGGCCGCGTTCCGGTGCGACCGAACGATTGACCGAAGAAAGTGTTGTTGTTGTCGGCGCCGTCTACCTGAAGACTGTTGAGAGTTCCTTTTTGTCCACCGACGGCGAGATCTCCCTGCCGTGTCGGATCGCGGATCACGCTCGGCGTGAGAGTCGCGAAGTCGAGAAAGTTTCGACCGTTTACCGGGAGGTTGGCGATGGCCCGTTCGTTGATCACCGAGGAGATCGACGTGCGCGTGGTCTCGACCACCTGACCTTCGGCGGAGACGTCGACCATTGAAACGGTCGCACCGCCAACGGCGAGTTGGATATCCAACGGAGTCTGGCCGCCGACGGTTACGACGACGTTAGAAAAAGAGGCGGACGCAAATCCCTGCTCTGCCGTCGTCTTCACTGCGTAATTGCCGGGAGGCAGGAAAACGATGCGATAGATGCCTTCGTCATTCGTCACACCGGTCTTCGATAGACCAGTGCCGACGTTTGTGGCCGTGACGGTTACACCGGGCACGGCGGCCGCGTTCGGATCGGTCACGCGTCCCTCGATGTTTCCTGTGTTCGCCTGCGACTGGGCGAAGGCGCTGATTGAAATTGTTAAGAGACACACGACGAGTAGGCACAAGCGGGGTGCTCGGCGGGAACTTTTAAACATGATTTCCTTCCTTTTTGTGATCCGTGTTCGAGGCGCACACGGATTATAACTCTCAGGTGGTATTCGATGGTTTGAGTGGCCGCCAAAGTGCGGCGATTCGCTGGCCACTCGCGGTTTGCAGCAGGCTCATCACGCCCATGTAACCGAAACCGAAGAAGAACAGCAGCAGGAACGGGATCGTGCCCCACATGTGCAACCGCGTCGAGTAAAGGATCGCTAGCAGGAAATAGAGCGCGAAACTGAGTTCGAGCAGCGGCAACAGCCCGCGTTTTCGTTTGTACTTCTTCCGTTTCCACGTCGCATCGCTCGTTTCCTCAACGCGATACTTGGGGGTACGCACAAATTCCGATTTCACTCCGAGCAGCGCTTCGAGCACGGCGCGCGCATTCGAGAACGCGAGACCGATGCCGAGGCCCATCACGAGCGGCAGGTGCAATAACCGCGGCGACCGCTTCTCGTCGAGATACCAAACGGCGGAACCGTAAAACAGCACGACCGAGATCGACGAGAAGACCAAGAGCGGCAAATCGAGGATCATCAAGTGATAAAACGGCTGGTTGTAGCGCACCAGCAAGAGCGGGAATTGCAGGAAGCTCGCCACGATCATCAGCGGATAACTGATGTTTCCCGTCAGTCGGAAGAACATTTCCAGCTTCACGCGAAACGGCAACGGCGTCAGCCAGATGCGCGGATACAGCTTCAAACCGACCTGCATCACGCCCTTGGCCCAGCGTCGCTGTTGCGCCTTGAACGCGTTGATCTCGACCGGAATTTCCGCCGGCGCTTCTTCGTCGAGCAGGTAAATAAACTTCCAACCCATCAACTGCGCGCGGAAACTCAAATCGGTGTCTTCCGTCAGCGTGTCGTGTTGCCAGCCGCCGCTAGTCTCGATGGCCTGGCGACGCCAGATGCCGGCGGTGCCGTTGAAGTTGAAAAAGCCGCCGGTGCGGTTTCGCGTGGTCTGTTCGACGACGAAGTGGCCGTCGAGCATGATCGTTTGCAGTCTGGTCAGCAGGTTGTAACGGCCGTTGATGTGCGACCAGCGCATCTGCGCGCAACCGACGAGTGGATCGGTAAAGAAGTCGACCAGCTTGCGGAGGCAATCGCGTTTGGGGACGAAGTCGGCGTCAAAGATCGCGAGCAGCTCGCCCTTCGCGGTCTTGTTTCCGTTCTCGAGTGCGCCGGCTTTGAAACCGGTGCGGTCCATGCGATGGATGTAGTGAATGTCGAAACCCTGAGCCGCATACTTTGCGACTACGGCTTCCGCGACTTTCTCGGTTTCGTCGGTTGAGTCGTCGAGGACCTGGATCTCCAGTTTGTCGTGCGGGTAGTCGATCTCGGTTACGGCTTTCAGCAAACGTTCGACGACGTAGAGTTCATTGAAAAGCGGGAGCTGGACCGTGATGTGCGGCAGATCAGCTTCCGCGAACTTCGCGCCGGGAACGGGTACGAACCGGCGATAGCGCCAGAAATCGATCACCTGCTTGATGCGATAGGCGCCGTAGACCGCGAGCGTCGTCAGAATCAGGAAGTAGATGATCAGAATGATCCAGTCGAACGTATCCAACACGTAGAGCGGACTGATGTTGCCCCAGGTTTTGTAAACACCGTCATGGAAGTAGCGTTCGAAGACCGTGTACGGGTCATCGCCGATGGGAGTGGGCCACGGCGTTGGTGCTGGAGTTGGTGCTGGTGCCTGCAAAATCATAAAAGCGCCAGATTCTACCTTATGGGAGCCAACCTTGGGAAATCCGTTAAATGCGGGGTAGTGATGTAGTTTGAACTGTTAGGTCACTACGCCGAAGGCGTTTGCTAATGGAAGCCCAGGGTTGCTTCAACCCTGGGGTTAACGGAAACCAGGAACTAAACACTGTAAGTGTTCGCTTTGGAGAGGAACTCCTTCAGAGTTAAAGAGCTCTGCATTATCTCACCCAGGGTTGAAGCAACCTTGGGCTCGCATTAGCTAACGCCTTTGGCGTTCAAACTGCGACACTACTAAATGCGGCGATCCGGGGCGCTGTAATCGCTGGGGGCTGAAGCCATGCTTTCGGACGAAGCCAGCGTGAAGGTGGGCCGTTTCGCGCGGGTTTTGCGCGTCGCTAACTCCGCGATGCCGGGCATAACGTAAAAAACCGAGACACCGCCGAGCAGGAGTCCGGTAAGTAAACGAGAAGTATGGGTGTTCTCCCAGATGCCGAAGAAGGTTAGACCAAAGTCGATCGCCATCGGCACGGCCGCCAGGACCAGCCAAACCGGCGGCGGCCAGTCAATCGCTCGCAAGGGACGAAGCAGTGGATACAGCAGAAACGTGAATGCAAACCCGGCGTAAACTCCGGTGCAACGAGCGCAGACTGCGAACTTGTGTCCGGCGATGAAGTAGGAACGTTCGGGAAGTTGGTGGCAAAGCAGCGCGAAACCGCCGTAGATGCTTTTCGCGAGGTGAGGTTCACTGCCGGCGGTTAGCGGCGCGATCAGGATCAGCGAAACTAAAGCAAATACGAAAATTGTGCTGATCAACCAGATCCGTCTCATTTGGTTGCTTAAAAGCGAATGACCGTATCGGGCCCGCCTTCGATGTGCAGCGTGTCGACAAAACGAATGTGCCGCGACTCGGTCGTCATCACCATCGAGTGCGTCCGTTTGCCCGCGCCGAAGAACCGCACGCCTTTTAATAACGCGCCATCAGTCACACCAGTTGCGGCAAAGATGATCTTCTTGCCGGGCGCGAGATCGTCCGTGTCGTAAATCTTGTTTGGATCGCGGATGCCCATCGTCGCGAGTCGATCGAGTACTTCCGCTGCGGGTGGGACTTTATCTTTGTCGACTCCCAAGCGGTCGGGATCGAAAACGAGGCGCGCCTGGATCTCGCCGTTCAAACACTTCATCGCGGCTGCCGTGATCACGCCTTCCGGCGCGCCGCCGATTCCCATCAACGCGTGAATGTTAGTGCCCGCGACCGCGGCTGAGATGCCGGCCGAGAGATCGCCGTCTGAGATGAGTCGGATGCGGGCGCCGGCGGCTCGCACGTCCGCGATCAGTTTTTTATGACGGGAGCGATCGAGAACGATAACTGTCAGATCTTCGATGTCGCGACCCAACCGGCGCGCAATGTTTTTCAGATTGTCTTTGACAGGCGCGTCGATGTCGACCACGCCGCGCGACGATGGACCAACGACGATCTTGTCCATGTAAATATCGGGGGCGTTCAGCAAGCCGCCACGTTCGGCGGCTGCCAGCACGGCGATCGCGTTGTTCGCACCGAGTGCGCACAGGTTTGTGCCTTCGAGCGGGTCGACCGCGATGTCGACCTCCGGGCACGACTCCGCCAGTTCCTCGCCTGCATGAAATCCGCCGCCCACTTCCTCGCCGATGTACAGCATGGGCGCTTCGTCGCGTTCGCCTTCGCCGATCACGACGCGACCACGCATCGGAACGGTGTCCATCACTTCACGCATCGCCTCGACGGCGACTTGATCGGAGTATTTTCGATCGCCCTGGCCCATCGTGCGGGCCGCAGCGATCGCCGCCGCCTCGCATACGCGCAGGAAATCGAGAGACAGCTCACGCTCAGTCCTCATGTCGTCATGCATTTACTCAGCTCTCCTGATTTGGAAGTTGTTCGAAATGCTCATTTTCCCCGTGCAGTTCTGATGAGGAAGCACGGCTATACTAGCAAAGCGGTAGTAGACAAACAAAAGCTCAACGAGTAATCTCTCGCGACATTTACGTTAATCTTCGTTTCAACGTCCTCATCACATGGATCGAAGAATAGAACTGGTCATCGCCAGATTGGAAAACGACACCTCACGCGCGTGGGACACGCATACGCTGGCCGCGCTGGTGAATCTTTCTCCGTCGCGTTTTCGCCACCTTTTCAAACACGAAACCGGAACGAGTCCGCGTCAATACCTGCGCGAGCTGCGCTTTCGCAAAGCTGAAACGTTGCTGGCGACGACGTTCATGTCTGTGAAAGAGATTGCAGAAGCGATCGGTCTTGTTTCAGTGACGCACTTCATGAAGGACTTCAAAACGCGCCACGGCATCACCCCGCGCGAGTATCAAAAGATAAGAGCGCGACTTAAATAATTTGCACTCCCTTCTTTGCATTTTCTTTTGTGTCTTTTCGTGTCCGAGCTTCGTGCCTCTTGTGGTTAAAACATTAGCCACTTTCGTCACAAAATAGCCGGTTCCGGCAATTGACCTGGTCCAACGTTTCCCCTACATTGCCTCTCGCCCCACGAAACATTAAAAGCAATGGAGTTAATGAATGATGTCGCAAACCTCACGGGGTATGAGTGTCTTCTTATGTTTTCTGGTCCTCGCCGGTATCGCCCGCGGACAAACGCCTGAAACTGTCGTCGCATCAGTGAATGGCGTTCCGATAACACAGAAGCAGGTCGACGATTCGATCGCCACTCGAATTTATCCGCTGCAACAACAGCTCTACGCGATCAGAAAAGCTGCGTTAGACAATCTTGTTGTGTCGCGATTGCTGGAAGCGGAGGCACTCGCTCGAGGTGTGTCTGTCGAAGACCTACGCCGGCAACTGACGCAGGGCGCGGTTAACGTGACCCGTGCGCAAGTGGAAGAGGCGTTCGCCCAGAACGCGTCGTTCTTCGCGTCGATGAGTCCCGACGAAGCACGCGAGAGATTGCGGCTCGATCTCGAGAACCAGGCGCGCATGAAGTATTACCGCGCCGCACTCGACGGGCTCAGGAAGAAGTGGACCATCACTGTCAGTCTTGCCGCGCCCGCGTTCGCGTTGGACGAGGGAGAGTCGCCCGTTCGCGGAGTTGCTGCGAAACCTGCAGTGACGATCGTCGAGTTTTCTGATTTCGAATGTCGCTTCTGTCGCGACGTGCAACCGGCGTTGAAGCAGGTGCTGGAGAGCCACGCGAAAGACGTGCGACTGGTCTTCAAGCATCTGCCGCTCGAGGGACATCGAAACGCGGTGCCGGCGGCGCGGGCTGCATATTGCGCCGGGGAGCAGGACCGGTTCTGGCAATTTCACGATGCGCTGTTTGCCAAGGAGAGCTTGTCGCCGGGTGTTTTCGATCGGATTGCGTCGGAGATCGGGCTCGGCTTGCCGCGATTCAAAGAGTGCCTGAGTTCGGAGCATTCGCGCGCGGCGGTGATTAAGGACATCGAAACGGCGCGGAGTTTCCGCATCGAGAGTACGCCGAGCTTTCTGGTGAACGGCAAGTTGTTCACCGGCGCGCTCAATTCTGCGGAGTGGCAGAAGATTATCGAGCGCGAGTTGAACCAAACATCCTCACGAAAATAGGAGATCCTCATGAAACGAATTAATTGGATTCTGATCCTTGTGGCGATCTGCTGCGCACACGCGAGCGCGGCACAGCCCGAGAAGTTAATTAGGGAAACTTACGCGAAGCTTGAAGCCTACAACGCCGCCGCTCAGGTGCTGGACAATGAATTTACGAAGAAGCCGTTTCGGGCTGACGCAAACTTGCGGTTTGAACTCGGCGCCTTTCGTTCCGGAAGTGTGGCCGAGATTCTCAACAAGCCTTACACCGGACTGATCACGCTGCCGACCGGCGACATCATCTCCCTGACTCGTGGGAGTCACTCGCTCGATGGCGGCGCGGAAGAGGCGACGTTCGCAGCCGTATGGGAGCGCGGCCAGTATGCGTCCGTTTTCGATCCGCAATGGACCATCGGGGATGCTTTTCATTTTGAGCCGGAGAAGTATTACGACATCGTTAGCTACACGTCGTACGAGGTCACGGTCCGTTTGGAGGGAAGGTCCCGCACGTATCGCGCGCTCGCGCTCTTTCACGATAAGGCGAACCGGTCGGAGGGAGATGTGCTGGAGTTTTGGGACGCCGTTGTTAACGGTGTGACGCGCGTCTGGCAGGAGAAGCGGCCACCGTACAAGTCGTCGAATAAGACTCCGAATCAAACTGTAGGTGCCACACAAACTGAGTTGTCGTCCTCGGCGGTCGAGGCGTTCGTTACCGATGAAACTGCGTTGACCTATGACGGGTCGTCGAGCCCTGCCGTGCTCGCGGAGGAAACGTCAGGCGAGGCGGCTTCAATCGTCGCGCCGCTGCCTTCCTGGTTCAGCATCGACATCACGGAACACATTTCCGGTGAGCATGGCGGGACGGCTGATTACACGGGTACGTGCACACCCATAATCGGCGGGCTGCAGCGGTGCTCCGTGGTGGTCCAGAACTTCGCTTCTTTTGAAGACGGCACATTGGACCACCTGACGCCTTTCTTTGCGCACGTCGGTTCGAAGGATCTCAAGACGGAGAATCGGACCGGGAACACCGGGACGACTGTCATATGCGGGTCGGCAACGGGGGTCGCGTTCTCGACCTGTTTGTTCGGCACGAGTTGCGGTACGAACGCCCAGGTATCGCTGAACCTGGGAATCGGCACGGCCGGCGCAACCGTGACCGGCGGCAATCTGTGGCGGGACGCCAACGCCGAAAATTTCTCGTGCAGTCTGGCCGGCGCCAGTAACTGCACCGCCGTAGGTTTTACCGGGACCTGTCCAGCCGGCACGACGCTGGTTAACGGGCAATGCTGTTCGTCGACGAGTACAACGTGCAGCAAGCCGTTTGCCAGCAAGTGCTTCATGTATGGTGGTGATTTTGATTTCAGTACCTGCACCTGTGCGGGTTGCGACATTTGCGGCGGCTCGCCGATAGTCATTGACGTGGCGGGTAATGGAATCGCCCTGAGTGGTGCCGAAGCGGGCGTCGAATTTGACCTTAATGGAAACGCGGTGAAAGAAAAGTTAGGTTGGACGCTCGCTGGTTCGGACGACGCCTGGCTCACGCTGGATCGCAATGGCAACGGTGTCGTCGACAACGGCACGGAACTGTTTGGCGATTACACGCCGCAACCGGAGGCAAGTAACAAGAACGGTTTTCTCGCGCTCGCGGAGTTTGATAAGGCCGCGCAGGGAGGCAACGGCGACGGGCTGATTGATCAGCAGGATGCGATCTTCAGCCGCCTGCGGCTATGGCAGGACAGGAACCACAACGGCGTCTCGGAACCGGATGAGCTTCAGACCCTCTTGTCGTTGAAGATCGCCGCGCTGGAGTTGGAGTTCAAGGATTCGAGGCGCGCCGATCGGTACGGCAATCAGTTTCGCTATCGAGCGAAAGTGAAAGATGCGAGCGGTGGATCCGCGGGTCGTTGGGCCTGGGACGTGTTTCTCGTGTCGCAGCAGTGACCCGTGGATTCACCTATCGCAGATCCAGTCGAATCAGACGGAGAGACGGCGTGACTATTTCTTGAAAGGCGGCAAGGTACGTCGCGCCGGCTTCTCTTTCTTCAAGCCAAGGGCCCAGTCGGCTTGCATCAGCGTGTGAATGTCGCGCGTTCCCTCGTAGATGATCGCGGCCTTGCAGTTGCGCAGGTAACGCTCCACTGGATAGTCGTTTGAATAACCATTCGCGCCATGAACTTCGATCGCCATCGACGCAGCCTTCTCGCTTCGAATCGTCGCCTGCCACTTCGCGAGGCTTGTGGCCTTCGCGTTTGGCAAACCTTCGTTCTTCAAATACCCGGCACGCAGCCACAGCAAATGGCTCATCTGGTAGTCGGCTTCCATCTCGGCGATCTTCTGCTTAACGAGCTGATGGTTCCCGATCTTCGTGCCAAACGTTTCGCGCGTGTTCGCATACGAGACCGACGCATCACGGGAGGCGCGAATCACGCCAGTGGCGCCCGAGGCGACGGTGTAACGTCCCTGCTCCAGCGCGAACATCGCTATCTTGAAACCTTCGCCCTCTTCACCAACCATGTTCTCCTGCGGCACACGCACGTCCTGCAACGAAAAATATCCGGTGTTGCCCGCGCGAATACCCAACTTCCCGTGGATCGTTCCGGAAGAGAAACCCTTCATGCTGCGCTCGACAATAAAACACGACATGCCCGTGTGATCGCGGCGCTTCCGCTTCTCTTCGTCAGTCCAACAGAAGAACAGAAAGTTGTCGGCAAGATCGGCCAAACTGATCCACATCTTTTCGCCGTTTAATACCCACTCGTTACCTTCGCGACGGGCCGTCGAGCGCGCGCCAACGACATCCGAACCAGCGCCCGGTTCCGTTAAACCATACGTCGCCAACTTCTCGCCTTTTGCCTGCGGCACGAGGTACTTGCGCTTCTGCTCTTCCGTGCCCCACGTGTAAAGCGTCAACGAGTTCAACCCCGTGTGCACTGACATGACTACCCGCAGGAACGTGTCGACCGCTTCCAGCTCTTCGCACACAAGTCCCAACGAGATGTAATCGAAACCGGCCCCGCCATACTCCTCCGGAATGCACACGCCCAGCAGGTTCAACGCCGCCATGCTCTTCAATACCGAAGGCTCGAAATGCTGTTTCTCGTCCCACTCCTTGATGTGCGGCGCCACCTCTTTCTGCGCAAACTCACGCACTGTTTGCACCAGTGCCAGATGGTCTTCCGTCAATGCAAAATCGATCATTTCTCTACTCTTTCCAATAAGGTACTCAAAAAGACCGGACATCTTACCAGAGCAAACGCGGATCGCACGAATGCTTTGCTATACTGCGAAACATGCCGAAAAAGAAACGCGCCGACGTCGTCACCGTCGGTTTGGTGCAAATGAATTGTGTGCCGGAGCCTGAGAAAAACCTGAAGAAGGCTATCGCCGGAATCAACGATGCGGCCAAACGCGGAGCGCAGATCGTCTGTCTTCAGGAGCTGTTTCGTTCGCAGTACTTCTGCCAGACCGAAGATATCCAACTCTTTAAACTGGCGGAAACGATTCCCGGTCCGACCACCGAAGCGCTCGGCAAAATCGCGCGACAGCGAAAAGTGGTGATCGTCGCTTCGTTGTTCGAAAAACGCGCCGCCGGCATCTATCACAACACGGCCGTCATGATCGACGTCTCAGGCAAGATCGTGGGCAAGTATCGCAAGATGCATATCCCCGACGATCCGCTCTACTACGAAAAGTTTTATTTCACTCCCGGCGATCTCGGCTTCCAAACGCACGACACTGCGTACGGAAAACTCGGAACGCTCGTTTGCTGGGACCAGTGGTTTCCCGAAGCCGCGCGATTGACGGCGCTCGGCGGCGCGCAGTTCCTGTTTTACCCGACGGCGATCGGCTGGCTGCCGGAAGAGGAGCAGTCGATGAACGAGGCGCAGCACTCAGCCTGGGAAACAATCCAGCGCGGACATGCGATCGCGAACGGCGTGTACGTGGTTGTCGTGAATCGTGTGGGACGCGAAGGAAAGCTGACGTTCTGGGGCCAATCATTCGTCGCCGATCCCTTCGGACGGATCGTCGCGAAAGCTTCCGCCGAAGACGAGGAAGTGCTCGTCGTCGAGTGTGACCTGACGAAGATTGAAGAGACGCGACAAAACTGGCCGTTCCTGCGCGACCGCCGCATCGACGCGTACGATGGACTTCGCCTGCGGTTTGGGGAATGAAGATGAACTACAGCCTGATAGACTTCGTGGGCAACGTCGGCGTCGCGATGATCGTGGTGACCTATCTGTTGCTGCAACTGGACAAGCTTAGAAGCTCTGACCTCGCGTACTCCGTTCTAAACGCGCTAGGCGCGAGCCTGATCGTCGCATCGCTGATCGTCGACTTCAATCTTTCCGCGCTGCTGATGGAAGTGTTCTGGGTCTTGATCAGTTTTATCGGGATCGGCCGTCACTTTCGACTCAAAACAATCAGATCCTGAACCATGCCCGCTCCGCCGCAAGAAACTCCCGCTGCTCTCGGTTTTCATATGCCCGCCGAGTGGCGCGCGCACGAGTCCACCTGGTTGACGTGGCCCAAGGATCCGGAGACCTGGCCTGATCGCGTTGCGCAAGTCGAAGAGATCTACATCCAGATGATCGCGGCGCTTACGCCGCATGAAATCGTTAACCTCCTCGTGGACGATGCCGCCACCGAACAGGCAGTACGGAAGCGGTGCCCATTTCCGAGCGCGGAGAACATTCGCTTCCATCATATTCCCACCGTCGATTCCTGGATTCGGGATTATGGTCCAAACTTTCTGATCGACGGCCGTGGCGGCGTGGCCTTCAACGATTGGATCTTCAACGCCTGGGGTGACAAGTATGAAACGTTGAAGCACGACGATGAGGTGCCGATCTTTCTCGAGCCCGTGTTGCAGTTGCGTCGCTTCGAGCCGGGGATCGTGTTGGAAGGCGGCGCGATCGACGTTAACGGCGCGGGCTGTGTGTTAACGACGGAGCAGTGCTTGTTGAATGCGAACCGCAATCCTCATCTCAGCCGGACTGAAATCGAGGCACATCTCGAGGCTTATCTCGGCGTCACCAAGGTGCTATGGCTGAATGAGGGAATCGTCGGCGATGACACCGACGGACACATAGACGACATCGCGCGGTTCGTCGCACCGAATGTGATCGTTTGCGCGGTCGACGACGATCCCGCAGATGCGAATTACGAATTGCTGCAAGACAATCTGGCGCGACTGAAGTCGATGACTGATGCCAACGGGCGTGCTTTTGAAATAGTGACTTTGCCGATGCCGGGTATTGTCGGTGGGACCAGCACGGATACGCGTAACCTCGATCGGCTACCGGCGAGCTATGCAAATTTTTACATCGCCAACGGCGTGGTGCTCGCTCCCGTTTTTGGTCATGCGAACGACACGCGCGCAGTCGAAACACTTCAGCGCGTGTTTTCAGATCGGCGAGTCGTTCCGATCAACTGCGAGCCACTCGTTTGGGGCATGGGCACGATTCACTGCGTCACGCAGCAACAACCACGAACTTAGAACCCCGGGATTACACGGCTGATTGAGCGAGTAGCTGTTTAGCTTCATCGATGGCTTGGTCCAGAGTCCGCACGCGCCCGTCCAACTGCATCTCATAAACAGCGCGCGTAATCTCGCCCATGCGCGGTCCGGGCTGCATACCCAACTCAACCAAGTGACGTCCTAACAACAGCGGATCCGGCGGACGTTTGTCGACGTCCAACTCCTTCGCGCGCTGCACAAACCACTCCTGCGCGTCGGCGCCGTACCACTGCTCTCGGGGCACCCAATCCGCATTACGACCAAGCGAGTCCGCCTTCGCCACGCGGTACAGGAGATCCGGCTCGCAGCGCCGCGCCAAACGTCGAAACGCCCCCTCGCCAACCTCGTCACGCTTCTTGTAAAACTCACCGGGTTTCAAATGCTCGCGCACCAGCGCAACGACCTGTTTGCGCACGTCGTAACCGTCGATTGTGTGCACGTTGATGCGATCGAGAAAACGCGTCGCCGGCTCGACGCCAGCCTCCTCGTGTCCGCGTGAACGCCAGCGCCCTTCGAGAAACTGTGTCGTCGGCGGCTTGCCGAAATCGTGGGCCAGCGTCGCGAGCATCACCGTAACCTGTCGCGCGTATGGCAATTCGTCGATCAACTCGCGCGCGCGATCCACCGCCAGCAACGTGTGCACAAACACGTCACCTTCGGGATGCCACTCCGGCTCCTGCGGCACGCCGATCAGACTCTGGATCTCGGGAAACAACTTGTCCACCGCGCCCAGTTCTCTCAGCCAGTTGAGACCGGCAGATGGACGCCGCGCTCGCAGCAGTAGTTTCTCCAGCTCGCCCCACACACGTTCGGCAGGCAGGTCGCCGAGGTCCATCGTCCGGCAGAGCGCGATCGTTTCCGGCTCGATCTCGAATTGGAAACGCGCGGCAAACTGTGCCGCCCGCAACACTCGCAAGCTGTCTTCGACAAACGTGTCGGCGGCCACTGCTCGCAACACGCCGGCGGCAATGTCCTGTTGACCGCCAAACGGATCGATCAGCTCGCCGGTCAACGGGTCCTGAAGTATCGCGTTGACGGTAAAGTCGCGACGGCGCGTCGCCTCGGCGATACTCATGCCCGGATCGCCTTCGATCACAAACGCGCGGTGCCCGCGGCCTGACTTGCGCTCGCGACGCGGAATCGAAACGTCCAGATCGTGGCCCAACTTGTAAACCGTGAACGCTTCGCCAACGGCGTTCACCGAGCCAAAGCCATCGAGGATCTCTCGCAGTCGTTCCGGCGCCAACTGGTAGACCTCGAGATCCCAATCCTTCGGCTCGTTTCCCATCAACGCGTCGCGCACGCAACCGCCGACGAGCAGAGCGCGCCCGCCCGCATCGTGAATCACGCGCGCGAGTGCGATCACCTTTTCGGGAAACTCATGCATGGCGGGCTCGCAATCTGTGATTAAGACTCTTCAGGGTTGTCGACGACAACCTGAACGCCGCGCGTGGAGGGAATGCAACTTATGACCTGGGCGCGATCGATCTTCGTCATCTCGGTTCCGGCGGCGTGCCACAGTTTGACCCAGAACGTTCGCGTCGACCCGTGGATTGCAAAGGTGGAACCGTCGATCATGACAGGCACCGGCTCAGCAATTGTTCCCGCGCGGAGTTCTTCGAGCAATTGAGGGATGTAGGGTTTGAACTGTTCGAACTGGACCAGCACCGCTGCATCGTCGATCTCCGCGGGCGGCAACTCGACGGGATCGTTTGACTCGAGCAACAGGCGCGACTCAGTCTGCTGATTGCGTTTCTTTACTACGGGCATAAAACTTCAGTCCAAGAGAAACACCGATTAGACCTGCAAGCGACGTTGCAGATGCTCCGAGAGCTCCGATACCTTGACGCGTTCCTGCTCCCACGTATCGCGATCGCGCACGGTCACGGCTTCGTCTTCGAGCGACTGGTGATCGACGGTGACGCACAGCGGCGTTCCGATCTCATCCTGTCGGGCGTAGAGCTTGCCGATGCCGCCAGTGTCGTCGTAAACCGCGCGCAACGTCGGTTGCAGCGATCGCTTGATCGCCTTCGCCATGCCGACAATCTCCGGCTTGTTCTTCGCCAACGGCAGGATTGCGGCTTTGATCGGCGCGAGCTGTGGCGCGAGTTTCAGAATCACGCGCGTCTCGCCTTTGTCGTTGGTCCTCTCGGAGTACGCGTCCATCAACACCGCGAGCACAGTGCGGTTCACACCTGCCGCCGGTTCAATGACGTGCGGATAAAAGCGCGTCTTTGTCGGTTCATCAAAGTATGAAAGATCTTCCGTCGAATCAGGATTGAGGCGCTTCCCTTCCTCGTCCACCGGCTTACTCGAATGCGAAAGCAAGTCGAAGTCGGTGCGATAGGCGATACCCATCAACTCTTCCCACTGCCTTTCCTCTTCAGTCCGTTCGGGAAAGTAGCGATACATGATGTCGATGGTGCGCTTCGAGTAATGGGCCAGCTCTTCTTTCGGCACTTCGTGAAGCTTCAGGTTGCGGCCATCGATGCCGAGTCCTTTGAACCATTCGACGTACAGCTCGGTCCATTCCTCGACCATCTTCAAGTGCTCCGCATCGGGCCTGACGAAGTACTCCATCTCCATCTGCTCAAACTCGCGCGTGCGGAGGATGAAGTTTCCGGGCGTGATCTCGTTGCGAAACGACTTGCCAACCTGGGCGATGCCGAACGGAATCTTGCGACGCATCGTGGTCTGCACGTTCAGAAAATTGATAAAGATTCCCTGCGCCGTTTCCGGACGCAGATATGCGAGCGCTGTGGGATCGTCTTCCGCCGAGGCGGCGCCGAGCGTCGTGCGAAACATCATGTTGAAGTAACGCTCGTCGGTAAGGTTCGTCGAACCGCAGTTAGCACACTTGACGAGGCCCCCACGCAAACGCTCATTGGCCTCACCCGCCGCCAGCGCCCGACCGCCCTCGGGGGCATAACCCTCCAGCTTATCGGCGCGCATTCGAGTCTTGCATTCGCGGCAGTCGACGAGCGGATCATGAAACGTCGCTTCGTGGCCTGAATACTTCCAGACGAGGCGATTCAAGATGATCGACGAGTCGATACCTTCGATGTCGTCGCGGTCATAAACGAGCCAGCGCCACCAGGATTGTTTGACGTTGTTGCAGAGTTCGACGCCTAGCGGACCATAGTCCCAGGCGCTGCCGAGGCCGCCATAAACTTCGGAAGAAGGGAACACAAAACCGCGCCGCTTAGCGAGTGAAACGATGGTGTCGATGTTTGGTGCAGGCACGAGTGCATAGTAGAAGACGATGAGGCAAAAGACAAAACCACGGATTACACGAACATTCGCGTGTAACCCGTGGTGTCTATGTAATCCTTGTTACCGGCGTGTGCGAGGTTTGACTTCGCTTGCCTGAATCGTCGGCGTCGCGCGCGGAGCTGCCGCGCCGGCCGGGACGATCCAAAGCTCAACGCTGTCTTCTTCGCGGAACCCGCCATTGACGACGACGAGGCGCGATGCGTCGATACCGCGTTGCTCGACGATGTAATCACGCGAGCGCTTCATCAACATCTCAACCTGCGCGATCGGACTGTAGCGTCCGCCGTACGCAATGATGTACGCCTTTGTCGACGGATCGTTTTGCAGCTCGACCGCGAGATTATCGAGTCGCGCTTTTTGATCGTCGAACGTGCAGTTGTCGCACTCGTCAAACTCGCGCGCCACGATCACTTTTCGTTCGGGCGCGGTGACGACGGCCACGCTTTGCGCACTCTGACGGCAAGTCGGATCCGTGGACCCTTCCGCGGTCACGACCAGCGTCGCGATTACGCGCTGACCGCCAAGACCAGTCGAGTCGACCGTGATCGTCGGCGTGCCTGCGCCACTGATCACCTTCGCGGCGGTCGGGTTGACCGTCCACGCGTATTTCAAACCTTCGTTGCCGCCGTAAGTGACGTCCGCGGCAAACGTGATGATCTCGCCTTCGTTCACCGTCTGCGGCGCCGAAACGTTCACCGGGTACGGGCACGGCGACTTCGGCAGCGGCGGGAGTGGCCGGTAGTTCACGACCACGCACTTGATGCGACCCGCGGGTACTTCGATCTCGCGCGTCCACAGTTTTCCGTTCGGCAGCGTAACCGAAACATTGTGAATACCCGGGTTCAGATCGAACGCGCGATACTCAGTAAGCGATTCCCCGCGCGGCACACCATCGATCGTAAGCAGCAGACCGCCCGGGTTAGTCAGAATCTTGATGGTCCCATACTTCGCCTTCTTCGGCTTCGCGGAAACGTCGCTGGCCGAAGCAAACGCAAAGAACGCGAACGCGGCCAAAAACAAAGCCGCAAACTTGAAATTGGGACTGGAGAAGAATCGAGAGTTCATAATTACGACTGTTCCTCCTCCGTGTCCTCGATTTGATTCGCGAGCTTTGCTTTCCGGTAGCGATGTCGCAACCCGGCACCGAAAGCAACGAGGCCACTGCCAAAGAGCAGCAACGACGCCGGCTCGGGTGTCGGTGTCGGCGTTGGTGACGGCGTCGACGGAGGTGTGGGCGTCGGAGTAGGTGTCGGTTCGTTTTGTTCGCAATCGTCACAATCGGGAATGAACGCGATCGGCACGGCAGCTAAAAACAACAATGGCCATTTGGGAAAACCGCCGCCGGCGATCAGAATTTCGCCGCAATCACAAATCGAGCCGTCGACTTCGCCGTCTTCGACATCGTCCACGCCAAGATCGAGATCCGCACCGACGATCGGGAAGCCGGATAGCAACGCATCGAGCTTCGGATCGCTCGAACCAATCCCGGACGCTGGTCCAGATGTCTGCGTCGGAGTCTTGGCTCCGCCGTTAACGGGATCCTGGGTGATTAGACTTAGTTGAATGTCGGTGGTGCCTTGAACAGTCCTGAGCGATTGGACCACACGGTTGATTTGCACCGGTTCAGCCTGGACTGGGCCAACTGTCAACAGGAAGATGCCGATAAGTGCGGTAAGCATGCCGCTGAAGCGCTTGCCGAAGATGGGGGCGATGGTTCGGTTCATAATTGAACTAAAGGTGACACCAGGTGATTTATCCTGCCTGTCGCGACTGTGGCGTTTGTCCGATAC
>DATANW010000536.1:0-2238 GCA_036266055.1 Pyrinomonadaceae bacterium
AGTTGAAGTCAAAGGTGTGCCGGCCACTGAGCTCGTCATGCTGGCGGCGGTCGAACAACGTTACGACGATGCCCTCAACGGCGAGAAAACTCATACGTTCCTCCGCCTGTTCACCGACCTTGCCTACAAGTACAAACGCGACACGCTCATCGTCTACGGCAACGTGATCGACGCGACCCACGGCGAAACGCGTAACGAGACGCTGGGTTCGGGAAACGCAAGCAAATCACTCCAGGAGTTTACGCTCAAGCAGAGTCCACTGACTTTCGTGCCTGCTTCGAATCCCGATGGTGTCGAAAGCACTTTGCAGGTGCGTGTTAACGACGTGCTGTGGCATGAGGCTGAAAGCCTCGCCGAACTCGGACCACACGACTATCGCTACATCAAGCAAACCGATGATGAAAACAAGACCACGGTGATCTTCGGCACCGGTGAACATGGTGCGCGTCTGCCGTCTGGTCCCGATAACGTCTCGGCTGCTTATCGAAACGGAATCGGGAAGGTCGGAAATGTAAAACCGGGTCAGATCAGTTTGTTGACGACCCAGCAACTAGGTGTGAAGGGCGTGAACAATCCGATCGCCGCTTCGGGTGGAGCGGATCGCGAGTCGCGCGATCAGGCGCGACAAAACGCGCCGCTCGCAGTGATGGCCTTGGATCGGTTGGTTTCGACTGTTGACTACGCAGACTTTGCGCGGACCTTCGCCGGCATCGCCAAAGCCAGCGCCGCCCGCCTGTCGGATGGCCAGCGCCGTTTGGTCCATCTCACGATCGCCGGTTCGGACGACATTCCCATCGAGAAGACGTCTGACTTGTACCGCAACCTGATTAAGGCGCTGCGTGAGTTTGGCGATCCGCATCAGCCAATTCGGCTCGTTTTGAGGACATTCCTGTTACTGGTGATCGAGGCGCGCGTTCGCGTGTTGCCCGACTACCTGTTTGAAAAAGTCGAACCAAAGATTCGCGCCGCTTTGCTGGATCGCTTTAGTTTTGAACGGCGCGAGTTAGGACAGGACGCATTACTAAGCGATGCGATGAGTGCGATTCAAAACGTCGAAGGAGTTGCTTACGTGGATGTTGACAAGTTCGATTGGATTGACGAGGCAAAGGTGGTGGGCCACCTCGCCGGTAAGACTTCGCTGGGCGACATCATCACCCGGAAGGAACGGATCTCCGTTTCGCTCGCCATCGTCGATCCGGATGCAATCAATGCGAGCGAGCGAATCAAACCGGCGGAGATTGCCTATCTGAGCCCAAACATTCCGGACACGATCATACTGTCGGAGATTAGCTCATGAACAAAGCCGATCGTCTTTATCAATTGTTGCCGGCCGTCTATCGCATGACGGACCTCGATCAAGGTGAGTCTCTGCGTGCTTTGCTGCAAGTCATCTCCGAACAGGTGAACATCGTCGAGGACGACATTAGCCGGCTTTACGAAAACTGGTTTATTGAAACGTGCGACGACTGGGTCGTGCCGTACATCGGCGCTCTCATCGGTTATCAACCGGTGCATGAGGCAGGTGAACCGGGCGATCCACGCCAGGCGCAGACACATGCGTTGAACAAAATACTGGTCCCGCGTCGCGAGGTGGCCAACGTCATCAGTTATCGCCGTCGCAAAGGCACGCTCGCGTTGTTGGAGTTGCTGGCAAACAACGTAGCGGGTTGGCCCGCGCGTGCGGTCGAGTTTTACAAGCTGCTCGGCTGGACGCAGCATCTGAATCACCCGCGCTCGAGACGCGGCGACTCCGCCGATCTCCGCGGCGGTGAGGAGCTCGAACTAATCAGCGGGCCATTCACGAAATCCACGCACACCATTGACGTACGGCGCATAAGTTCGCACCGCACGACCGGGACATTCAATATCGGCAATGTTGCATTGTTTGTCTGGCGCTTGAAGCCCTATTCAGTGACTGAAACTCCGGCGTACTGCATCGAGGAGGAAGGCCCTGAATGCTACACCTTCAATGCGTTGGGCCACGATACGCCGCTCTTCAACCTGCCACAGCCGGAAGAGTTGCCGACGCACATCGCCGATCAGCTAAACCTGCCCACACCTATTCGACGCCGTCTATTCGCGGACCAGAAAATCCCGCGTCCGCCACGTAAAAAACCGCGACCCGCATCGGCAGATTATTACGACCGAAGTCTGGCCGTTTATTTACCGGATCGCACGGGCAAGTTGAATGAGATTCCGCGCGAGCTGGTGGTGCCGGCGAACTTGAGCGACTGGCAA
>DATANW010000537.1:0-6633 GCA_036266055.1 Pyrinomonadaceae bacterium
CGTGCTGGTAAGGCGCGGTACAGGTGAACAGCCACCACAGATCGTTGTAACGCACCAGCGACGGATCGGCGTACGCCCCCGCCATCAGATTCTGCTGCCTCGACCAACGGGTTGGAAATTCGTCGGCTCTGTAGAGACAAACGGCTGACGCGCCGAGCGTTTCCGGAATCATGTAGTACTCGCCTTGCCACTCGAAGACGTACGGATATGAAAGATGGAACGATTCTTCGAGCACGACCTGTTGGTAGCTCCAGGTGAAGCCATCGTGGCTTGTAGCGAGGGCAATCACGCCGCGCTGAGTTTCGCGATTCCAGACTTCGAAGAACATGTGCCAGCGGCCGTCAGCATGCAGCATAAAAGGATCGGCAACGAATTCAGCTTCGATATCCGTGACGTCCGTGTTCCTCAAAACCGGATTATTAGCTGCTCCGCGAAGTTGAAACGGCGAGTCGCCGGTGTAGATGCCGATGGACCACATTAGCTCATCCGCTTCAGTTCTTCGCGATCGAGAATCGCGAAACCGTGTCCTCGCCCGGCGAGCAAGCCGTCGACATTGCGCAACGAACGCGCGATGCGTGTGTCGATGGCGTCGCGAATGATCTTACTGTCGCCGGTGGCTTTGTACTCCGCTACTGCGCGATTCAGATCGCTATACAGCGTGGAGTAGTAGAGCGCGTCGATCGGTCTGTTTTCAAACTCCGCGCGGGCGATGATCGATACCCGATGCTTCGCACAAATCGTCATCAACTCACCGTACACATTGGCAAAATCACGGATCAAAGCCTCGATCTTTTTCTTTTTCGCGGCGATGTGAAACCGGTTGCCTTTATAAACTGTTCGCAAGCGCTTCAGATAACGCGGATTCCCGGAGAAATAATCTCGCGGCGACCAGCGCAAAAGGTTGAACACATCGACGACGGCAACATCTTCAACCACCTTTCGCGCGACACACGCGGATCCCTGGTTCTTCAACGCTGCCATTTCCAGCAGCAGATCCGTGAACGTACGGGCTAACTCAAATTGATCCGTGCAAATCTGCCTGGCGATTTGTGGTTTGAGACCGGCGGCGCCCAACATTTTTACCTGCAGATGTTTCCTGTACGCCTGGTCCATCTCGTTCGACACGTTGACCCACTTTGCATTGAACCGCTCGCGAGTTGACGCATCGGTGGTTGTCAGCACGCGACGATACATCTCGGCGAGGTAATAACCACGGTCCTTGTGCTCCGTGCCGAACCGGGAATTGAGATAGTCGAGTGTAAAGATCGGCGCCGTGCGCGGCTGTGTCGACTGCGTCGGCAGATCGAGCATTGCAGCGCTCAGGTCCATGTTCGACGGACTCAGCGCCCCGTGGATCATGCGCCAGCGAAACGATTCAGCCGCGGCCTGTGCGTGATCGTCGATAACGCGCAACATCGTCGCGCTGATGTCAGGCACCCCGTTGCCGACGAGTTGATCGGTGGCGCTCGTCATCCGGACGAACATCTCGAGCGGAGATTGGCTGCCTCGCCTGCGTCTCGCCAGCAGGTGACCGGGACGCAGTTGTGGCCCAACACGGGTCGCGAGCGCGATGGGTCGCTGCCTACCTGACGGTTCGGTCACGTGCAGGCCCTGATCGATGATCGCGACGATGCGCGTCGAACCGAGCGTGAACAGGTTGTGGTTCACTTCGCCAAACACGGCTTCCGATAGACAGTCTTCGAAATGCACGCCGCCGTGCGAGTGAACGAAGTCGTCTTTGTCGTTGTGCCGAAATAGCGGGGTAAAGCCGATACCTTTGACGTAAGTGTTGCCGTCGGGAAGAAACCCCGCGCGGCCCGCGCCGAGTGCCGGACTGACGCCGTCGCCGCCGTACTTGTCGGCGTACATCGTCACGGTTTGGTGGCCGTTGATTTCAGCGGGAGCGACTGCTCGCAGCGAGAGAGAAGTGATTAGCTGTTCGTGGAGTTCGGGTGTGAGTCGATTCGCCGGCGGAACGTCGAAGCCCACTTCTCGAGCGAGATCGAAGTTGCACCAAACGACCGTGCCGGGAAATCTGATTGCGAGAAACTCGGCGAAGGATGCTGCCCCGAGCACTTTGATCACGTCGGACTTCATACAACCGTTTAACCACAGAAGGCACAAAACAGCCACAAAAGGCACAGAAAACTAAATAGGCCAACTGTTTCTATCTCTCTTGTGCCTCTGATGCATTTTGTGCTTTTTGTGATTAAGCCAAACCGATCTCGTTGAATCTCAGTTGGACCGCGGCCTGGATGCGGCGGGCGCAGGCGATGTAGGCCGGCATGCCTTTGCCGATGGGATCGTCGACGTCGCGCTCGAGATCGAGGCAGTATGTTTTGCCTGCCACCGAGGGTAGCATTTCGATCACTTTCTGACGATGTTCGCTCGTCATGCAGAAGATCAGCTCGGCGCGTTCCGCGAGCTCGGGTGTGAGACTGCGCGCGGCGTGTGGTTTGACAGGAACGTTGAGCGACTGCAGCACTTCTTCCGCTTCCGCCGTCATCGGCGCACCTGTTCGCGCGGACACACCCGCGCTGAGCGCGCGCACGTTTACCGTCTCGAGCGACTTGAAAGGTATGCCTAGTCGTTGCGCGATCTCGGCGTTGGCGATCGCTGCCGCCATCGGCGAGCGACACGTGTTGCCGCTGCAGACGAAAAGAAACAGTCGCTCTGGCTGTACCACGCGGACGCGGCGCGGCTTGAGAAACGGCAAGTAACGATCGATGTGATGCAACGGCGAGAGGAACAGTAACGCCACCACGATCAGGCCCGCGCTGCCAAGTTGCGCTTCGCTTGGCAACGCCTGCGCAAACAAGAACCCCAAAACAAACGTCGCGACAATGCCCGCCAGCAAACTCGAAGCACGATTCAACGGAATACAGAACGTGTTTTCGCGGCAGTCCAGATAAATGTGAGTGCCGAAACAGTAGAGACCCGCGTACAGGGCGCCGATCACCATCGCCGGCACGGTCACAGTAGTGGCGAACATCCCGGCGAAGCCTCGCCGAAGTTCGAGCATGATCTCGCCCTGACCGATCAACGCAAGGACCGCGGGCATTGCCACGAGTAAAACGATCGCGACCAGCGACTCGTCGACAAAATAACGTTTGGTGATCTCGTGATCTTCCTGTTTCGCGAGACGCGTGAGACAGGGAAGGCGCAGCACGTAGCCGCTAAGGTATGCGCCGATCGTCAGGGCCGCGATGGTGGTAAGGCGATAGTTGTTGACGTCAAGAAAAGCGAGTGCGAGCGCGGGAAAAGTCAGTCCCAGCGCCACCCACGAAAACCAGCGCACTCGCCGCCTGAACATGAGATCGACAGAGGGCGCGAGTATCAACACGCCGCCGCGCATCAACAGCAGTGCGAAAAGGATTGAGACGCCGGTGAATGCGAAGGACAGTGTGGTCGTCGCGATGATCAGCGCAGTGCCAAAGCCTGAAAGCAGCACCAGCGCCGGCGGAACAACGAAGTTGCGTCCCTTGAATTCGCGACGTGACGCATACCTCCACCAGCCTGCGAAGGTAATGATTGCCAGCAGCACGACCGCAGTCGCAACTGCGACAGCCGGCAGAATGCGAAACCCTGAGACTGGCCCATCGACTCCGGGCCACATTCTAGTTGTCAGGATCTTGATCAGAAAACTGTATGGTGCGTAGAAAGCGAAGTAGCCGAGCGCCAGCCACCAGATTCGGAGTTTGTAACGTCGCCGATGAGGAGTCGATTGCATGCGATTTAATCCGTGTTTTCCGTGGCCGAATCCAGGTCTGCAACTCACGGTTTATAGAACGAAGGATCGTGAGTAAGTCCGAGGACTGACTTACCAATCGTCGCCAGAATGTGATCGTCGTTATCGTGCCGAACGTAGAAGGACAGATCGCGATAAACGCGCTCGAGTGTGCTTGGCCGAATCAGACAACGAGCGCCGCACGCGCGGATGGAATCCTTCACCGTCGATTCCGCCAGGTGTTCAACCACATGGCGCGCGCGACTGCCTGCGAGCTGCGCTTCGAGATATCGGCCCGTCTCCCACAACCGCGCCACGTGACGCAGCCAGAGATGCGCCGTCTCGACGTTCACCGACATCTGTCCGATGTGATGTTGGACGTACGGATCGTCGATCTTGTTTTGCGACGTGATGTATTCCATCGCGTAGTCATACGCCGCTTCAGCAGCGCCGAGGAAAGTCGCCGCGTAGTGCGGAATGAAACACGTCTGCCAACCTTCCTTCAGATACTGTCCGGGATATCCCATCACGTCCGACTCCGGAATGAACGTGCGCCGGAAGTGGACGAGATGACTCGCGGTCGCGCGCATCCCGATCGGGTCCCACCACGACGTGTCGATCTCAATCGACGGATCAGAAAGATTGCACGCCATCATCAACTGCGTGTCGAGTGAACTGGCATTCGCATGACGCACACCGCCTGGGCCGGCTGTATTCACCAGCAGGATCGCCCACTGCGCACCACCGGCACTTGTCGCAAACGCCTTGTTGCCTTCGATGATGTAACCACCATCGACTTTCTCAATGCGCGTTCCAAAACGTACCGCCTCGCCTGGCTTACGCGCCTGCGGTTCACCACTCCACGCGACCCACTTTTCACCGCGCTCGACGACGCCTTTAAACCAACGAGCCTTCTGTTCTTCCGACGACATACCGTCGAGCAGCACGAGCGAGTTGACGTGTCCCTCCCAGCAACGCGCCAGCGAAAGATCGACGCGCGCGATCTCTTTCGTCATCATCCAAAGCGTGAAGACGTCGCCCGCGTATGGACCAAGTCCGAGTCCGCCGTGGTCTTCCGGCACTACCGGCGCATGAAGTCCCGCGCGAAAAAGATCGTCGAAGTCCTCGAACGGAAACGTCGCCGAAACATCGTACCCGGCAGCGCGGGGAGCGAAATTCTCGCGGGCCAGGACGCAGACGCGATTGATCAGTTCCTGCTGTTTTTCATTCAGCTCGAGCAGCCCGTAGGTATCGTTCTTCGAATCGGTAGTTATCATTAGGTTAGACGGATACGGATATGGCGTCGGGCATTTCCTTACCGGTCATCATCTGAAACTGGTGTCGCACCTGTGTCAGCAGGACGTCGCGGCCGTCGATGGCGACCTGACTACGCGCGCGCATGCCGCCGATCAACGGTGTGGTCCGCGTACCGTAGACGAGGTCAATCACGACGGCTTCATTATTCAACCGTTCGATCTTGAATGGAATCTCGTCGGTGTCGCGTCCGACGGGCGTGGCATTCACGACGATGTCGTAACCATGCGCGTCGAAGTCGGGCAACGGAACGTAATCCAAACCGAGCAGGGCGGCGGCGTGTTCCCCGCGTTCGGCGCCACGATTGATCAACGTGACACCGGCGCCTGATGCGACCAGCGCCGCGGCGATCGCGCGTCCTGCGCCGCCACAGCCGATGACCGCCGCGCGTTTTTCACGAACCTTAACGCTGCGTTGCTGCTTCGCGGCATAGACGACGTCCGGATCGGTCGTATCAGCATTCCACCAACCGTTGTTTCTGACAAGGATATTTGCGGCCTCCGCCTGCCGGGCCATCGCGCTGACATTGGTCGCAGCCTGCAATGCTTCTTCTTTGTGGGGCGAGGCGACGGTCATCCCGTTGATTGGGAAGCCAATGCCGTCGAGCGACTTGGACTGCACAAACTCGCGCCAGAATTCATCGAACGAATTGACGAGCAACGGCACGAACAGCGCCGGATACTTCATCGCGCGATACGACGCGTTGTGCAAACGCGGCGACAGCGAATGAAACACCGGATTGCCGATGATTGCGAATAGTTCCTGCACTGGTGTTACTTCCGGCAGACCGTAATCGTCGATCAGCTTGACGACACTCGGTTCAAAAGCAGAGTTCGCAGTTGCGGCGCCATAGATCGCCGGCGCTCCGAGTTGCAGCGCGATCAGACGATTCCAAAACCCGAGCGTGCCGAGCGAATACGCGACTGTGTCTGTGCGTCGCAACGACTTGAGCAGCCATAACGGCAGAAACTCGTCGGTGATTCGTTCAGACTTCGTTACGACCCTGTATAGAGCCGCGGGCGTCGCAGACACTCGATCAAATTGCTCGCGCAGCTCCGACGAGTTCGTGACGTGTCCGTTCCAGGCGATGATTCGCTTCTCCTGCGGCACCTGACTCAACACTTCGGACGTTACATCGCGATCGGCGTCGAGTTCGACGCGATCGTACGTTGCGGCCGCTGCGATCAGACGCTGTTGTCTCTCTACTGAGTTTTCGCCAAAAGAGTAAATGAGCCGGCCGCGGAAGTGATTGCGTATCCAATCCGGATCGATCTCGCCAACGAGATCAGCGCGAACTTCGAGCCACTGCACGGAATCAGGCAGACGGGTCAGCTCGGCGCCATTCGGCGACGGCGGTGCCAACAGAGTTGCGATCAGTGAGGTCTGATTCATAACACGACAATAATTGCGCAGCAGGGTTAACTTTTTTGGAGTCGAAAAAACTACTGGCTGGATTAGCGAGCCGGGCGCAGTACTTCTCGTGAGAATTCAGCCGTAGAAATAGAGCCCGGTAACTATACTTTGCTTGGCGAGAGAGTTCAATAAATTTTCTTTTTGTCGCCGTTTGTGACTTTTCGCCGCGCGTCGTATAG
>DATANW010000538.1:0-6594 GCA_036266055.1 Pyrinomonadaceae bacterium
TATGGCGAAGGAAGAGGCGATAGAAGTCATGGCCAAAGTCCTGGAGACTTTGCCTAACGCCATGTTCCGGGTTGAATTGGAGGACAGTCAGCATCAGGTGCTGGCACATATTTCAGGGAAAATGCGCAAGCACTTTATCCGCATTCTTCCTGGCGATCGCGTTCTGGTGGAGCTTTCTCCTTACGATCTCAATCGCGGCCGAATTACATACCGCTATAAATAGGATAGAGGGTCAGACAGATGAAAGTCCGTGCGTCGGTAAAGAAGATGTGCGACAAGTGCAAAGTCATCCACCGCAAAGGCGTGGTCCGGGTGATTTGCGTGAATCCGAAACATAAACAGAGACAAGGATAACCGGGAAAGATGGCACGTGTAGCTGGAGTAGATCTACCGCCCAACAAGAGAGCCGAGGTTGGCCTCACTTACATCTATGGCATTGGCCGCTCGCGTTCGAGCTCAGTGTTGAAGGAGGCCGGGGTCAACGTCGACACCCGCGTTCGCGATCTGAGTGAAGACGAGCTGAGCCGCATTCGCGCCATCCTCGAAACGCAGGGTGAGATCGAAGGCGACTTGCGCAAGCGCGTCCAGATGGACATCAAGCGACTAATGGACATCGGTTGCTATCGTGGTCTGCGGCATCGTCGTGCGCTGCCGGTGCGCGGACAACGCACGCACACCAACGCTCGCACGCGGAAAGGTCCACGCCGGGCCACGATCGCCAAGAAGAAGGCGCCGGGCAAGAAGTAATGATTTATCCGTGTTCCGTATTCGCGTAATGCGTCGCGGCACACGGAATTGATGATTGACGAGAACTTATGGCAAAAGCAGGCGGAAAGAAGAAGGTCTTTCGCAAGAAAGAAAAGAAGAACGTTCCTAACGGTATCGTCCATATCGCGGCGTCGTTCAACAACACGATGATCTCGATCACCGATCTGGAAGGAAACCTGATCGCGCAATCCTCCGCGGGCGCGCGCGGCTTTCGCGGTTCGCGCAAGGGTACTCCGTTCGCCGCGCAGCAGGCAGCTTACGAAGCGGCGAAGAAGGCCCACGAAGCCGGCATGCACCAGTGCGAAGTGAGAGTGAAAGGCCCGGGCGGTGGCCGTGAGTCGGCGATTCGAGCAATCGCGAACGCCGGCATCCGAGTCATAACGATTCGTGACACGACGCCGATTCCCCACAACGGTTGCAGGCCGCCAAAGCGGCGACGAGTTTAATGGAGCTTTGTACTTCGTTCTTTGTACTTTGTTCGTGCTCTTACAAAGATCCAAGTACCAAGATCAAAGTTCAATAGAAGTGAAACCCAAAGGATGAAGGATCAGCGTCGTCAGACGCGATCTGTAAACTTTTCCGTCTAACTTTAGACGTTTAGACTGGAGGCAAATTAGTTGGCTAGGTATAGAAATGCAGTCTGCCGCCTTTGCAGACGCGAAGGCGCAAAGCTCTTTTTGAAGGGCGATCGTTGTTACAAACCGGCTTGCCCGATTGAAAAACGCGGCACGCAACCGCCCGGACAGCACGGCAATTCGCTGCGTCGCGGTAAAGCGCTCGTTGGCTATGGCCAGCAGTTGCGCGAGAAGCAGAAGGTAAAGCGCATCTACTTCATCCTCGAAGGACAGTTTCGCAACTACTTCGAACGCGCGGCCCGGATGAAGGGCATCACCGGTGAGAACCTTCTGTTCCTCCTCGAGCGGCGACTGGATAACGCGGTGTATCGCGCCGGTTTCTCCACTTCGCGCCGGCAGGCGAGACAGTTGGTGAATCACGGTCATATCGCGGTGAATGACCGCAAAGTAGATATTCCCTCATTTCAGGTAAAGCCCGGCGACGTCATCAGTGTGAGAGAGGCGAGCAGAAAGAACCCTCACATCGAGGGCGCCTGGCAAACTGCGTCTGGCCGCGGACGTCCCTCGTGGATCTCGGCTGACGGAGATATGTCGGCTCGCGTCATCAGCACACCGGTGCGCGACGACATCGATCGGATGATCAACGAGCAGCTCATCGTCGAACTTTATAGCAAGTAATTAACGCTGGCGGACCCGCGCACGTCGTCGTGGTCCGTCCAGTTTGCATTTTTCTGAGGACCTGGAAACGTTATGGCTATGGATCAAAATAATCTTTGGACGGGATTTCAAATGCCGCGCCGGCTCGCGGCAGATGCGGAGACCCTGACGGAACGTTACGGCCGTTTTTCGGCCCAGCCATTCGAGCGCGGCTTTGGCACGACCGTCGGTAATTCACTGCGTCGCGCACTTCTGTCCTCAATCGAAGGCGCGGCTATCACAGCAGTTAAGATTGAAGGCGTAGAACACGAGTTCTCGTCCATCAAAGGCGTGGTGGAAGATGCCACCGACGTTATTCTGAACCTCAAACAGGTACCCTTTAAGCTGCACAGCAGCGAGCCGAAGACGCTCAGAATCAACAAGGAAGGCGCCGGTGAAGTTACCGCCGCCGATATCGAGGCAGACGCCGACGTCGAGATTCTCGATCCTTCGGTGCACATCGCGACTGTCAGCGACAACGGATCGCTGCGCGTCGAGATGCGTCTCAAGCGCGGACGCGGTTACGTCTCCGCCGACCGCAACTTCGACGAAGACCTCTCCCTCGGTTACATCCCGATCGATTCGGTCCACACACCCGTCAAAAAGGTGAACTACAACGTCGAAGCAGCGCGTCTTGGTCAGAACACCGAATTTGACAAGCTGACGATCGAAGTCTGGACCGACGGCTCCGTGAAACCGGAAGACTCGATCGGTCTGGCCGCGAAGTTGATCAAGGACCACATGTCGATCTTCATCAACTTCGAGGAAGACACCGACGACTACGCTTACGCGAAGATGGAACGTCCGCCGTTGCCGCGTAACGATCAACTTGACCGTTCAGTCGACGAGCTCGAGCTGTCGGTTCGTTCTTACAACTGTCTGAAGAATGCCGACATCCGCACCATTCGCGATCTGGTGCAGCGCACCGAGCGCGAGATGCTGGCGACCAAAAACTTCGGCAAGAAGTCGCTGAACGAGATCAAGGAGATCCTCAACGGCATGGGTCTCGACTTCGGCATGGAGTTTGACGAGCAGGGTAACCCGATACCGGGCACGGGCGGCCGCGATACCGCTGACCTGTCAGATTTTGAAGGGGACGACGAACAGTAAGGCGGCAGTATGCGACATTTAAAGGCACATAGAAAACTCGGTCGCACCAGCGAGCATCGTCACTCGATGCTGCGCAATCTAGCGACTTCCCTGATCAACTCTCGCGACGAGCGCATCACGACGACGTTGCCGAAAGCGAAAGAGCTGCGTCCGTTCATTGAACGCGCCATCACGCTTTCACGCCGCGCGCGTAGTTTTGACGGCGACGACGCCGCAGTCCAGGCCTTACACCTGCGCCGGCAGGCCGCTGGTTTCTTTCACGCGGGCAACACCGCGATGAAGCCGGCAACCGGAAAGCGCGGTCAGTTGCGACCGCAGCGTTCCGCCGGCGTGGCTGCGCTCAAGCGTCTCTTCGACGAGCTGGGAGAGCGTTACAAGGACCGGCCCGGCGGCTACACGCGCATTCTCAAGCTCGGCCATCGTGACGGCGACGACGCGGAGCTCGCGATTATCGAGCTGGTAGACAATCCCCGCGAAGTCGAAGCAGCCGAAGCCGCGAAGAAGCGGACGAAAGCCGCAACTGCGAAGAAGAAGGGTTCGAAGAAAGCAGCCAAGAGCGAAACCACGGATACCACCGAGGAAACCGACCAGTCGGCCTAGTTTGTGGTCAGGTTGAAAACAGATGGCTGCACGCAAAGAAAAGGACGAACAACCCGCAGCAAAAGCCTCCGTCAACCTGGACGAGTTGCGCGAATTGATCGCGTTGATGCGTGACAACGGTCTGGCGGAGCTGGAACTCGAACGCGAGGACTTTCGCGTGCGACTGCGTCGCGAAAGCACCAACGCGCACGAGCCGAATGTAGGAGTTCCGGATCGACCTGCGATTCCAGTTCCGATTATCGATCCGGTGTTGCGGGCGCCCGAGGCAGCAGCTCCAGCCGACGCGAAGAAGAGCGAGACGACGGAGGATCTGCACATCATTTCGTCTCCGATCGTCGGTACCTTTTATCGTTCGTCTTCACCTACCGCCGATCCGTTTGTGAAGATCGGCAGCAGCGTCGAGCCTGACAGTGTCGTCTGCATCATCGAAGCGATGAAACTCATGAACGAGATTCAAGCTGAGGCGGCCGGTGAAGTAGTGAAGGTTTACGTCGAGAACGGGCAGCCGGTTGAGTACGGCCAGCCGCTCTTCGGCATTCGCAGCTAAACCAATTAAAGATACTGGAGCACAAATGATTTCATTCATTTGTGCTTTTTTGTGAATGGCCTTTAATCCGCGCAAGTTCAAGAAGATCCTGATCGCCAATCGAGGCGAGATCGCCTGCCGCATCATTTGGACGTGCAAGGAGATGGGGATCAAGACGGTCGCGGTCCATAGCGACGTTGACCGCGACTCGCTGCACGTGCGTTTCGCCGACGAGGCCGCCTGTATTGGACCAGCGCCGTCCGCGCAGAGTTATCTGAACATCCCCGCCATCATCAGCACGGCGGAGATCTTCAACGTCGACGCGATTCATCCGGGTTACGGTTTTCTCGCGGAGTCGGCCTACTTCGCCGAGATCTGCGAAGCGTGCAACATCAAGTTTATTGGACCAAGCGCGAACGTCATTCGTCTGATGGGCGACAAGATCGAAGCGCGGCGGGTGATGAAGGAAGCCGGCTTGCCGGTCGTGCCGGGCAGTGAAGGCGCGATCTCGTCGGAAGAAGAGGGACGCAAACTCGCACGCGAGATCGGTTATCCGTTGATGGTCAAGGCGTCGGCCGGCGGTGGTGGCCGCGGCATGCGCATCGTGCGCGCGGAAGCGGAACTCGGCAAAGCGCTCGAGACGGCGTCGACTGAAGCAGCCGCGGCGTTCAACGACGGCAGTGTCTACATCGAGCGTTACATCGATCAGCCGCGGCACATCGAGATTCAGGTGCTGGCGGACGAATACGGCGAGTGCATCCACCTCGGCGAGCGCGAGTGTTCGATTCAACGCCGGCACCAAAAGTTGATGGAAGAAGCGCCTTCGACCATTTTGACGCCGGAGTTGCGCAAGACCATGGGTGAGGCGGCGGTGAACGCGTGCAAGAAGCTCGGTTATTCGAGCGCGGGCACGGTCGAGTTTCTGCTGGATTCCGAAGGTCGCTACTACTTCATGGAGATGAACACGCGCATCCAGGTCGAGCATCCCGTGACGGAGATGGTGACGCTGGCGGACATCGTCCGCCATCAGGTGCGCATCGCGGAAGGTGAGCCGCTTGGTTTCACCCAGGACGATCTGCTGATCGTCGGACACGCCATCGAGTGCCGCATCAACGCCGAGAATCCGGAAACATTTGCGCCGTCGCCCGGAACGATCACCGCGTTCAACTTGCCGGGTGGGCCCGGTGTTCGCGTCGATACGTTCGTCTACGCCGGCTACCGCGTTTCGCCGTTCTACGATTCGCTGATCGCGAAGGTAATTGTCCACGCTCGCACGCGCGACCTCGCGATCGCGCGCATGAAACGAGCGCTCGAATTGATGGTCGTCGAGGGAATCAAGACGACGATTCCGTTGCACCAGAAGATCATGGACGATCCGAGGTTCCGTCGCGGCGATATCGGCACGGACTTCATGGAGTACTTTCTGGCTCGCAACGGGAAGGCAGGCGCGCAGCGCGTTTGAAAACCACGGATTTGTTCCCTATAATAAGCGACTTTGCTAAGGCGATTGAGGTCGTCTGAGAGGTAAACGACAATGTCACATGGAATCGTTAGAGCAGGCGGTAAACAGTATCTGGTCAAGGAAGGCCAGACGATCCGCGTGCCTTCACTGGAAGCCGAAGCCGGTAGCTCGATTGAGCTGGAAACGTTGTTGACGACCGGCGAAAACAAGATTTCAGCCACCGTCGTCGACCACGGCAAGGATCAGAAGATCGTGGTGTTCAAGAAGAAGCGGCGCAAACAGTACAAGCGCACCCGCGGCCATCGCCAGGGTTATACGACGTTGAAGATCGATTCGATTGGGTAAACGAGGTCTTGGGTCTTAGGCCTTAGGTCTTGGACAAAGACCAAAGACCTAAAACCAAAGGCCAAAACGGAGTTCTTATGGCACATAAAAAAGGCGTTGGCTCATCTCGCAACGGGCGCGACTCGCAGTCGCAACGATTAGGGCTGAAGAAATTCGGCGGCGAGCGCGTGCTCGGCGGCAACATCATTGCCCGCCAGCGCGGCACCAAGTGGAAACCCGGCAACAACGTTGGCCGAGGGAAAGACGACACGCTTTTCGCGTTAATTGACGGCGTCGTGAAGTTTGAAGACAAGGGCCGGTCCGGCAAATTCATCAGCGTTTACCCTATGGAGCAAACGGCTGCTTAGAAAAGATCCCGAGCAAGATCGCGACGCCTGAGCAGCACACAATGCGCTTTTCGGCGTCGTTTTCAATTTTAGATGTTTATCGATCGCGCCAAGATCCACGTACAAGGGGGAGACGGAGGTAACGGTGTTACTGCTTTCCGGCGCGAAAAGTTTGTGCCGCGCGGT
>DATANW010000539.1:0-5282 GCA_036266055.1 Pyrinomonadaceae bacterium
GCGAGCCCTGTGGCCAGCGGTATCTGACCGCCGACGATCGCGTGTCCGCCTAGGAAATTCAGTTCCTTGTCGAACATGTGCATCGAGCCGCCCTTGCCCTTCGAGCATCCCGTGACCTTGCCGTAAAGCTCGGCCATGATCGCCCGCGCCGACATTCCTTTCGCCAATGCCTGACCGTGTTCGCGGTAACTGCCGAGAACGTAGTCGTCCTTACGAATGGCGGAGATCGAACCGACGGCGACTGCTTCCTGGCCGATGTAAAGGTGACAAAAGCCGCCGATCTTGCCGGCGACGTAAACCTCCGCCGCCTTCTCTTCGAAACGACGGATCAGGATCATCTGGCGGTAGAGATCGATGAGCTGGTTCGGTTCGAGTCCGCCTAAGCGGTCTTTTTGGCGTTCTTTGGCCTGGTCTCTCTCTCGGGCAAGTTTCTTTTTATCGACTTCTTTGGGTGGATCGATCACGCCGGTCGAACTTTGCTCTTCCGCTCCGGCTCTCGAGGGCGGTGCTGCTGATTGTTTAGTCATGGTGTGAAATTGCGAATTATAGACACAAAAGGCACAAAAGTCACAAAAGGCACAAAAAGCACTTACTGAATGAGGAAAACGCCTGAAATACCGTTCAAAAGGTTGCCGTACCGTTCGAAAGGTCGCCTTACTGTTCGAAAGGTCGCCTTACCCGTTTCAGTCTGCCTTCTTGGTTTGTGCCTTTTGTGACTTTTGTGCCTTTTGTGTCTACGTGATCATGTTGATCGACGCGAGTCCGGCCCCGGCGACCGTGAGGACAGTCTTGCGGCCGTGCTTGTCGTGCTGCATTCTGCGGGCGGAGGCCGTCAGTAACTCTTCGCTCGTCTCTCCATCCTCCGGAAAAGACGCGACCCCGATACTCACGCCCAACCCGATCAGCGTCCCTTCCCGAACGGAGAACAACTGCTCCTCAACCGCATTCCGGACCCGGTCGCAAATGGAGCTCGCCATCTTGCTCGACGCCATCGGCATGATCGCCACGAATTCGTCGCCCGCGTAGCGCGTAAGAATGTCCATTTGTCGCAGTTCGCGCCGGATGACGCCCGCCACGCTGGCGAGCAGCCGATCGCCGGTCGAATGCCCGTATTTATCGTTGATGATCTTGAAGTCGTCGATGTCCATACAGATGACCGACAGCGCCTCGCGATTCATTCGCTGGCATTCGGCGATGCGCTGTTCGAGCATCATGTAGAACCCGCGCGCGTTGGGCAGTTCGGTCAGCGGGTCGACGAGCGCACTCTCGCGGGTCTTCTCATGCGTCAGCGCGTTGTTCAGCGCGCTCGAGGCGTGTTGACAGACTGACTCCAGCAGCCGCACGTGCTCGGACGAGTACGACGTCCGGCTCTGCGAGTAGAGCGCGATCGCACCGAAGGCCCCGTCTTCACGCACCAGAGGCGAGACTAGGATCGCGCGAAAACGCTTCACGATTTCCTCGGGCATACCGACCATGTCGAGATCCGGGTTCGCGTTGCACATCGAGCGGGAGTTTGCGATCACCCAACCCGTGATGCCTTCACCGACGTTGACGCGACGACGCGAGAACAGTTCGTCATCTTCACCGACAGCGTGGACCGCCACAGCTTTTCCGGAACGATCGTCGACGAGAAATATCACGCACGTGTCGAACGGAACGATCGAGCGCAACTTGTTCGCGACCAGCGTGACGGTGTCGTTGAGATTGAGTGACGAACCGATCGTTTGGGCGATCTCGTGCAGCGCAAATACTTCGCGTTGCGCGTCGCTGATCGAACGGAAACCTGTCGATTCTTCTTCGGGCACGCCGAGCACGTCGGACGCCAGCCCGGCGTCAGGCTTGGTCGCTGTCTCAGTGTCCAAGGCGGCCGCTGAAGACACCTGCTCCTGGATGTCGGCGGAATCGATCATCCGGTCAAACTCTTCGACGTGCTGGATAAACGTTTCCACAACCCGCGGATCGAAAGATGAACCGACCATCCCGCGCAGCAGGTGCAGGGAATCTTCGCGTTTCATGCCCTTGCGGTACGGACGATCGCAGCGTGTGGCGTCGTAGAAGTCGACAACGGAGATGATGCGCGCGACGAGTGGAATACCTTCGGCTTTCAGGCCTTTTGGATATCCGCTACCGTCCCATTTCTCGTGGTGATAACGGACGATGTCCTCGACCGGGTAAGGGAAGTTGACGCGTTTGAGAATGTCGCCGCCAACGGTTGGATGGATCTTCATCTTCGCGAACTCGGCTTCGGTAAGCTTGCCGGGTTTGTTGAGGATGTACTCGGGCACGGCGAGTTTGCCGATGTCGTGAAGCAGCGCACCGGCGTGAAGTGCCTGGAGTTCCTTGGGCGAAACGTTGAAGAGCTTGCCCATCTGCGTCGCGTAGATCTGAGTGCGACGAACGTGACCGTGAGTGGTCTGGTCCTTCGCGTCGATCGCGATCGCCAGCGACTCGATCGTGTTCATGTGGATCGTAGCCATCTCTTCCACATGACGGCGTTGCTCCGCTTCCGCGCGCCGCACATCTTCGAGGCGGCTCTCGTTGAAGCGGTAAAGGAAGTGGATCAGAGCTGAGAGCAACAGACCGACCGCGGCGTACGAGATACCTTTGCCCATGATCGCCGCGTAAAAAAGAACGGCGGAAGCAGCGCCGCCGAGTTTTGTCGTCAACGTCCAAACGATCGTTTCCTGAGACGGGATCAACACGAGGTCGCCGCCTGCTTCGAAGCTCAGGACCCAACTCGCCACGACCGTGCTTAGCGCATACTGCAGTGCCGCCAGCACCAGCACCGGGATCAGAAACGTATCGAGCGGCACGCTGCCGTCCACCACGCTTGCGCCTTCGCCGTCGAAGAAGTCGACGAGGATGCCGTAGAACGAGGCCGCGATCGTGGTTGAGATAACCGCCATGCCCATCTTGAGCAGGACCTGTCGATTTGTCGTGATGCCGTAAGTGGAAACGAAACCGACGAGCGCAGCGAGAAGCACTGCGGGTCCGGCGGAGTTCGCCGGCGGAGCGGCGTAAATCATAACTGCGACGAAGACGAAAGCGTCGGCGATGGATTCGCGGGTGCGGCGAGTGCCGTCGGCGCTGGTCACGAGCACGGTGAGCCGGCTGGCAGCGACGGTTAGGAGTACGAGTATGAGCCAGGAGCTGATGCCGTGCTGGCTAAAGAAGGCGAGATTGACGACGTTGACGGCGGCGGACAGGAGCAGGACAGCGCTCGGCGCTGAGATTCCCGCCAGGAGAGCCGTGCTCTTCCAGTTAGTTTCCGGCATTTGGTGAAGATCGATCCTTCCTAAAATCGGAGGGTTTGCGGCTCAGGGCTTGTTGAAAGGCTACTTGATCCGTGCCAAACAGTGTTTGGCACCGTGTAACTATAGATGCTGGTTGGGGTTGGCGTCAAGTTGGACTGCTAAGGCGCTGGGATCAGTCACCGGTTGTTTGCAACTGTAATGCTCGCACACGTAAGCCGTAGCCTGGCCGTCGAGCATCGGACGATCCTGAAGCAGCGGAAGCTGGGGCGGCGCTTTCGCGAGGTCGAGCAAATGAGGTGCAACCACTTTGTTCGGCAGATATCGTCGCCAGACTTCGCGAAGCAGCGGTTCGATATGCGCGGGGTCGTGTCCTACGATTGCGACCTCTCTCGGAGTGGACAACTGGAAATCGACGGCTGACAGTAGGTAGCCGAACCCGGACGGATAGCGACGCGCGGAGTCGGCGGCTTCGCGAAAGACCGCGACGGCAAGGTTTCGGTAGTCGTCCTTACCGGTGAGCACGGCCAGGCGCAGTAGAACGCCGGCCGCGACGGAGTTTCCCGACGGAGTCGCGTTGTCGAAATAGTCTTTCGAACGCACGATCAGGTTCTCGTGACTCTTGCCCGTGAAGAAGAACCCGCCGTTTTCCGCATCCCAAAACTCCTCGATCATCCGGTCCGTCAAGGCGAGCGCTTCATTCAACCAACGAGACTCGCCGGTCGTTTCATACAACGTGACAAGACCTTCGACGAAGAACGCATAGTCTTCCAGATAAGCATTGAATTTCGCGACGCCGTCTTTGTAAGTCCGCAGTAGAAAGCCATCCCGATACAACGTCGACAAGACGAACTCGGCATTGCTACGAGCAACATCGGTGTAGTCGGGCCGGTTCAGGATCACACCGGCTTCTGCAAAACTCGCCATCATCAAACCGTTCCAGGCGGTGATGATCTTTTCATCGCGATCGGGTTTGAATCGCTTCTCACGGATTTCAAACAGAATCCGTGTACTTTTTGCGAGCGATGCCTGAAGCTCCTCAACCGACACTCGGTTTGCCACTGCGACGTCTTCAAGCGTGCGCGTCACGTTGAGAATGTTCTTGCCTTCGAAGTTTCCTTTTTCAGTAACGTTGTAATAGTCGCAGAAGAGCGTTGCGGCGGTGTCGCCGAGCGCGGAACGGATCTCGTCGACGTCCCACACGAAAAACTTTCCTTCGTGACCTTCCGAGTCGGCATCCTGGGTTGAATAAAAACCGCCAAGCGGATCGGTCATTTCGCGCACGACGTAGTCGAGCACGCCCTCGGCCGTCGCTCGCGACAACTCAGACTGCGTAACCTGAAAGAGATGCAGGTACAGACGTGAGAGCAGGGCATTGTCGTAGAGCATCTTTTCAAAGTGAGGCACGAGCCACCGGGCGTCCGTCGAGTAGCGGTGGAAGCCGCCGCCGAGTTGATCGTAGATGCCGCCTTCAGCCATCTTCCGGCAGGTGTGCGTAACCATCTGCAGCGCATCCTGGTTTCCGGTGCGCACGTAAGTGCGCAACAGAAACTCCATAGTCATCGCCGGCGGGAACTTCGGCGCGCCGCCAAAGCCGCCATTTGTCGAATCGTAGTTCCGGGACGTTGCGGCGTAAGCCGCGTCGAGCAACTCCTTTTCGATCGGTAAGTCAGAACCTGCGCTTTCACTCATGCGCCGCAGTTCCTTGAGCAGCGACGTACCAGTTTCGGCAATGTCCTGCGGGCGCTCTTTGTACGCTTCGGCGACGCCGATCAGCACCCGCGGAAAGCCGGGCATGTTGTAGCGATCCTGCGGCGGGAAGTAAGTTCCGCCGTAAAAAGGGACGCCGTCGGAAGTGAGGAACACGGTCATGGGCCAACCGCCATGGTGCGTCATCATCTGCACGGCGTTCATGTAGATCTGATCAAGGTCGGGACGCTCCTCGCGATCGACTTTGATGTTCACGTAAAGGTCGTTCATCAATGCCGCGATGTCTTCGTTCTCGAACGACTCATGCGCCATCACGTGACA
>DATANW010000540.1:0-7778 GCA_036266055.1 Pyrinomonadaceae bacterium
GAGTATGCTCGGTTCGTGCTCACGTACTCGTAACCGATGCCGAGACTCAACAAACCAAACACGGTCAACGCGAGCAGCAGCGTCTGGGCACGCGGGCTGGAGACTTTATCCTCAACCGCCGCGACGCCCTGTGGCCGATCCGTAACTGACTCGAGCAGATTTATCTTGATCATGCTTCCACTCCTCTCAGCGCCAGACCAACAGCCACCGCCATCTCTGGCACTATCTCTCGCATGTAGTCCGGATCAAACTTTCGCTCGTCGACTTCGATCTGACGGAAAGGATCGAACACTTCCACGGTGATCTCGAAACGGGTTGCTAAAAAGTCAGCCAGACCCGGCAGCTTGGAGCCGCCGCCGGCAAGCAGAATCTTCTGAATGCTGCCTTCGCCGTCCTGAACCGTCGCCCGGTAAAAGTCGACAGTCTTCTTCATCTCGAGCGCCAGCGTTTCGGAAACCGCTTCAATGATCGGCTGGATTGGTCTCGCTTCGACTCCTTCCGGCAACGGCATTCCTCGCTTCACGCCTTCAGCCTGCTCGAAACTCAATCCGAGTTCCTTTTGCAACAGACTCGTGTACTGGCTGCCGCCGACTGAAGCGTCGCGCGCGAACACTGAACGCGATCCGTTCAGGATGTTGATATTCATCGTCGCGGCGCCGATATTGAGCAGCGCAACGACCTCGCCTGCTTTCGGCTGGTAGTTGATCTCGTAACAGTTCTGCAGCGCGAATGCGTCCACGTCGATGATCACCGGCTGCTTGCCGGCAAGCTGAATGGCCTGTTTGACGTTGGCAATCTTGTCGCTCTTGCACGCAGCCATCAGCACGTGCAACGTCTCTGCCGATTTGCCGGTCAGTTCGTAATCGAGATTGACGTCCGCGATGTCAAACGGAATGTGCTCTTCGGCGTGCCAACTGAATGACTCCTGCAGTTCCTCAGTGCTCATCTGCGGCAGCACGATGTTCTTGACGATCACCGAATGGCCGCTGACGCCGGCGGCGACGCGGTTGGTGCGAATCTGGTGTTCGCTGAAGATGTGCGAGATCACGTTGGAGACGTTGTTGAGCTCCATGATCTGACCGTCGACGATCGTGTCGGTCTGGAGGTTTTCGAATCCCAGGTTGAGCAGCTGAAGATTCGCTCCCTTTTTGCCGAGCTCGACTGCCTTGACGGAGCTGGAGCCGATGTCCAGGCCAACGAGATTCTTTTTGCCGGCGCTTCTTTTGAACATGTCAGTTGATCCTCGTGACCGCAACGCGCAATTTGTTCTGGAGACGAAGCCGGGCACGGGCTTTTCGCGCGCGCGGCAGTTGTTGCTTGACTACTCTGGGCGTGACGGAGGTGGTCGTGGTTGGGTTCAAGGTTGCAGTCCCTTTTTGATGGGGGTTAGTGGTCGGGACACCGAGTCGCAGTGGTAGCGTGCTGGCGGGTGTCAGTAACGACGAGTTGGAGAAGTCTGCGGCAGGAATGAAGCTCATTTCGGAAACCCAGCCAAGTTGGGTCGGTCCAACTTCCGTAGGCTTTGCGACCTCCGCTCGCGCGAAGTGTGCCTTTATCGTGCTCCAGTGATTTCGCGGGATTGACCGCTGATTAGAAAACCAGGCGGGCACCTGGGTCGACGGCACAATCCCCCGTCAACCTGAGTGAGAGTACATTAATGGGCCAAACAATGTCAACCGCTATTTTTCTCTGTTTAACTCGTTCTGTGCGTGGAGTTAAGCTGCGAGAATGGTCCATTTTGGGCGGGTGTTTCTGGAAGGAGTTGCTCAGGATTCCAGTTTTTCGAGAACGCTCGCGACCATGCTCGGGTCGTCTTTCACCTTCACTGTCTTGGCTGGAATACCGGCGACGATGTGGTGCGCCGGAACGTGTCGGGTGACGACGGAGTGCGCGCCGATCATTGCGTTATCCTCGACCTGCATGCCGGCCAGAACCGTGGCGTGGTAGGTGACGCGAACGCCGTTGCCGAGACGAGTCGCAGGCGTGTAGACCTGGTGAATATCGTAGATGTCGTGACTGTGGGAGTAGATGTTGGCGTAGTCTGAAATCGATACGTCGTTGCCGATGGCGATACCGCCGCGATCGTCAAGGAGCACGTGGCGGTGGATGACGACGTTGTCGCCGATAGAGAGGTTATAGCCAAATGACCATTCGACATACTGCCAGCACTTGAAATTTGCGCCGACGCTTTTGAATACCAGCGGCGCGAGCATCCGCCGGAAGCGATGTGCGAAGAGGGCGTTTAGCCCCAACGGCGAACGGTCGAACATCTGCCACAGCCAGATGAACGGCTTTCGCTGGCTGTAGAGTTTTGAGTTGATGTCGGTGTAGTACTCGGGCTCGGTGGTGATGTTGCGCGGATCGAAACTGTGAACCGCGGCGCGCGCGGGCGTCGACAGAGTCTCGCGGTTGATGGACGACGTTCCGAGAAATATCTGGGTCAGAGTCTCGGTGACTACGTCGTTCGGATCTCTGCGACCGTCGGTTAATGACTTCTCTAACTCGGTTAGAAAGCTGTCGTAGTCGTGTTCTGCTAGCGCCTGGGCAGATAAATCGCGATAGGTCATAGGAGTGCCGAGTCAAAGTAACACAGGTGTTCTCGCCGTTGCCAGTGATTAGTATTTGCCCGAGTTTCCATCGGACTCGCGCAAACGCTCGCCTTGCGAGTCACTCGCCAGCAAGCTAGGATGCGCAGCGAATGAAGTTTCTGCGCACCTCCCTCGTCCTGGTCTTGCTTCTGATCGTGTTTGCAGCCGGGTGGCTGTGGTTCAATCGCCCTTCGCCGGTGGACCTCGCGAAGTACGCGCCTGCCGATTCCCTGCTCTACGTCGAGCTGAACAACGCGTCGGATTTAGTGAGAGCGATTCAACAAACCGACGTCTGGAAAGCAGTGGCTCCTATCACTCACAGCAACACTAGCTCGGACAACAAGCTGGCGATGATGGCAGCACGGGCGGGGATTGGACCAATCGACGCAGTGCTCTTCGCGCGCACCCAATTTGCGCTGGTCGTCGTCAATCTCAACGCCGCGGAGCAGGACGAAACGCTGCGGGTCAAACCCGAATTCGCGCTGATTGCCGAGACGCATACTTCAGCATGGCGTACGAAACCGGCCGTCGTCTCCGCTGTAAAACAACTCGCGAGCTTCGCTTACGGTGTTTCGAATTGCAGCGAGCGAAGTGGTGACGCTGAATACATCGAGTGTTCAGTTGGCGGTAGTGACCGGAAGATCATAGGCGCTGTTGAGGGCACGCTGGTCGTCGTGGGCAACACCGAAAACGCCGTGCGAACCTGTCTGGAAACCAAGCGCGGGACGCGGCCGAACCTGCTTTCCGATCCCGAGATGGTAAGAGTGCGATCGAGTCTGGTTTCGGATAAGACACTTGGGTTTGGGTACGTCTCGGCGGCGAACTCGGCGAAGTTGTTTTCGTGGGCGGCGCCGTTGGTGATGAGGGTTGGTCCAGGTAATCGTCAGTTGGAACAACTGCTGGCAGTAAGCGCGGGGAAGATCCTGCGCGGGGTGGCGTGGACCGCGGTGTCGACCGGCGGCGGCATCGAAGACCGCTATCTGTTTTCGCTGGAACCGGACATCGTTTCGCGCTTGCAAGCCGCGTTTGAGATGACGCAGCGCGACGAGAATTTCTGGAAGCTTGTGCCCGAGGGGTTTGAGTCGTTGACGATCTATCGCAGTAAAGAGCCTGCCGTCGCGTGGAAGTCGCTTGATTCGGCGGTCGCGTTCAAGCTGGATGCGTTGCCGGCCGTGTTGTTCGGGACGCTGCTAAAGTCGAGTCTGACGTCGTATGGGATCAGCGATCCGAAAGAAGCTTTAGCAACGCTCGCGCCGCCGTTGTTGACGTTACGACCGTCGGCGGCGGCGGAAGGATCGGTGCTGGTCGCGCGAGTGACGGACGAACCGCGGCTGAGACGATCGTTGGCCCAGGAGGTCTTCAGAGGCGACAACGGTCAAATCGTGCAGGGACTTCAAGCGCCGCTCGATCCCGAGCTCGAGTTCTCCGCGGTGTTCACGGATGGGTATGTGCTGATGGGCAGGACCGAGAACATGGAGCCGTGTCTGGCAGCGCTGCGGCGGAGCGAAGCGCTGAACGCAGACAACAAGATCAAACAGGCGTCTCAGGAAAGTTCAGCCGCGATTGTGACGTATGCGAACGATGAGGTGCGTCTCCGTAATTTCATTTCGACGCTGATGACGCTTCAGGGTCGACAACTCTCGACGGAAGAGGCAGCGCGCCTGCAAAACCGTTTGCGCGATTACAGTTTGTCGTCGACGGAAACCAGATTGGGAAGCGGTGGGATTGAACGAACGACGCGTTCGGCGTTTGGGCAGTTCAGCACATTCGTTTCGATGTTGAAGGCCGAGAGTTCAAACGTGGTTGCGCGCTGAGTCATGCTGAATTCCACGAGCTCCCTCCTACTCGGCACTCGCAATCCCGGAAAGATTCACGAGATCAAATTGATCCTCGGGGACGTGGCCCTCGGAGACGTCGCGCTCGAGTTGTGTTCACTCAATGATTTTCCGAATGTCGCGGTTGCTGAAGAAAATGCGGACACGTACGGCGCCAACGCGATCTTGAAAGCTCAGTTTTACGCTCGCGAGACTGGGATTACTGCCCTCGCCGACGATTCAGGGTTGGAAGTCGAAGCACTCGGCGGCGCTCCCGGCGTTCTCTCCGCTCGATATGCCGGCGAGCACGCGACCGACGCCGACCGTCGCAACCTACTTCTTTCTGAACTCACTAAAACAGGAAGTGACAACCGGCGGGCGCGATTTGTCTGCGCGATCGCGATCGCGTCTGTCGATGGTGAAGTACTGAACGTCTCGGAAGGAATTTGCGAAGGAAGGATCACATTCGCGCCACGCGGTACATCCGGGTTCGGCTACGATCCGCTGTTCGTTCCCGACGGCTACGACGAAACATTCGCAGAGCTATCCGACGCAGTAAAAAACCAGATCAGCCACCGCGCCCGCGCCCTAATGAAGCTCCGCGATTTTCTTAATCCACGCTCGCGATGATCGCCCAGAATACTGGGCTGCTTGACCAGTCCCCGACCGACTCTTAGAATGACCCGTCTTTCGGGGCGTAGCACAGCCTGGTAGTGCGCTCGGTTTGGGACCGAGAGGTCGGAGGTTCGAATCCTCTCGCCCCGACCAATAGCATCAGTCGCGAGATTGAAAACGCGGCTTGGCATTTTCAAACTCTCGATTAATAGAAACTTCAGCACAATCTCATTCTCACTAATGAGATTTCAAATACCAACTAGTTCAGACGACGATGCTTTACACGCACGTTTGAACCGAGGCAGGTAGCGTATCAGCTGAAGAATCGAGAGTAATTGACATCGAGGCAAAGCCGCGATCGCGTTCACGTATAGGAGGACTCTCCTGCGATGAGACTCACGCCAAACTCACTTAGTCAATATCATGTGTTCCTTGCCTCGCCTGGTGACGTAGGGGCGGAACGGCAGTTCGTGCGTAGATTCTTCGATGAATACAATCGTCATACGGCCCATATTTGGGGTGTAAGGTTCGAGGTTGTGGACTGGGAGAACTACGCGACCATCGGCGTCCGCCGGCCGCAGGAGTTGATCACTCAACAAACGCTCGAGAAGTATCGGGAGTCGTTGGCGTTGGTCATTGGCATCATGGGCCAGCGATTCGGGTTACCAACCGGCAAGGCGGAATCGGGAACGGAAGAAGAGTTCAACTGGGCGATGGAGAGCAACGCGGCCTCAGGCTTCCCCGAGATCAAATGGTTCTTCCGCAAAGTGGACAAACTCGACGGACTGCCGGCAGATCCGGCGGAAGCAATCAAGGCGCTCGAGCAATGGCAAAGAGTCCTCGCCTTCCGCAGGCGGATCCAACATCTAAACAATCCAGTCTTCTATGCGGAGTACCCGAGTTCAACCGGTTTTGCCGAGGTCTTTGGGCACGACCTAAACCGATGGCTGACTGATCCGACGCGACCGTGGGCGGCGGAACGGACGGCTTACGCTACTCCCACTGGAACCGCGATCGCGGCCCCAACACCCGCCGAGTTTGATACAGAAGGCTACCGGGCAGCCGTGCTCAAACGGTTCGAGAAGCTTAACTTCGAGATGCTCGACACGACCGGGGCGTTCTACAACGCTGTCCGCCTGTGGAGTGTATTCGTCCCGCAGTCAGTGCGAGAATGCCATCAGTACAACCCACGTCTGTTGGAGATCCCCAAAGAACACCAGAAGCGGTTGCTGGACGCTGGAGAAATCACAGCCAAGGAACTCGAGGAAGCCGAGCTGCAGGCGGACGAGTTACGGCAGGAGTACTTCCATCAGCCTCTCCGCGCTGTAATGGATGTTGTGGACGAAGGGTTTCGTGCATCGCAAGCGGCGGTTGCGCCAAAGTTAGTCATCATGGGCGATCCGGGTTCCGGTAAATCGTCCTTGATCCGCTACCTGGCCCTACGTTGGGCGGGTATTGCCGACGCGACGTGCGGAAGACGCAGGCAATTCCACTGGTGATCGAACTGGGCCCATACGGTCGCTGGCAGTGCGGGGGCCGTAAGGATTTCATTCGCTATCTGGAAGAAGCTCCGGTTTGGCACGGATGGCCACGCGGTCTAATCGGTAGGCTGCTCGAACAATACGGACGGGTCGTGTTGCTGCTGGACGGACTCGATGAGGTCTTCGACGTAAAGATACGCGATGAAGTCATCAATGACATCGCAAGGTTCAGCAGCCAGTTCGCCCACACGCCCGTACTGGTTACCTCGCGCGTCGTTGGCTACCAACCGCAGCGACTGCGCGACGCCGACTTCCGACACTTCATGCTGCAAGACTTGGACTCCACTCAAATCACCGACTTTGTGGATCGCTGGCACCAGGTGACCTTCGACGACTCGGAGCAGGCGACGCCGAAGCGGGATCGTTTGCAGAAGGCCATCCGCGAGTCCAAGTCTATCGCCATGCTGGCCGGCAACCCGCTCCTGTTGACCATGATGGCCATTCTGAACCGAAATCAGGAACTGCCACGGGATCGCGCCGACTTATATGCCCAGGCTTCGCGCGTGCTGTTGCACCAGTGGGACACGGAACGCGCGTTGGTGGATTTCCCAGGGATGAGCACCGAGATCGGCCTGCGAGAGAAGACCGACATCCTGCGCCATATCGCCGCACACATGCAGGCGGGTCCCGGTGGGCTAAAAGGCAACTTGATTGACGGCGCGACGCTCACCGCCTTGATCGAGGACTACCTGCAGAACGAACTCCATTTCGCCCAAGCCCGCGCCGCGGCTCGGGCAGTTGTCGAGCATCTACGGCTGCGCAACTTCATCCTCTGCTTTGTCGGCGCTGATAGCTACGCCTTTGTGCATCGCACGTTTCTCGAGTATTTCTGCGCTGCCGAGTTCGTTCATCAGTTCAACGTCGCCAAGACGCTGGAGATCGATGGCCTGATTGACCTCTTCGATGAGCACTGCGGTGACGATGATTGGCGCGAGGTTCTTCGACTCATCTGCGGCCAGATTGATGAGACGTTTGTGGGACGCGTCGTCGAGCACTTGGCAGCAAGGGCTGATTGGGGACTGGCCAAGCTTGCCGTTGGAATTTATTGCCTTTCGGAGACGAGGAACATTAGTCGTCTTCCAGCCGCCGCCGCAGCATTGATCAAAGCTGCTTTGAGAACTGGTTCGATGAATGAAGATGTCCTATCCGCGTCGACAGCACTACCGAGTCCCTGGCCTGGCAGCGCTTTGATAACTCGATCTACAGTGATTGAGAGTCAT
>DATANW010000541.1:0-6751 GCA_036266055.1 Pyrinomonadaceae bacterium
CGCACGTGTCTCGTGGCGCGTTTTCGCCAACGACAAAATCGGTCCGGTCACATCGCAACCCGATTCCTACCTGGCGGTCGACGGGCTCAGATTCATCAGCGGTGACGAGAACGATGTGGATTGGGAAACCAATGCCGACGAGATCCAAGTAATCGGCCCCGATTCGATTATCTTCGTGCAGAACTACGCGAACCTGTTCAGGCAATTCGCAGGCAGCAAACCCGTCGCGATCGGTACTGAAAACGGAGTGTACTCGAGTCCGACCGTTACTCGTGACGGCAAATGGGTCGTCGCCACGAAGGAAGGCGAGGAAGCCGAACCGGGTTATATCGTTCGTCTCAACCTGCTAACGGGCCGCGAGTTTCGCGTCAACCTCCCGCCGGCGGATCAATTGTTCCCTGTTGCTTTCATTCCACCTCTGGGAAAGGTCCTGGTCAAACGCGCCAAAGGGGAATACATACCGACCGGCGCAAAAGCGAAAGGACCAGACAAAGCGGAGTATTATCTGCTCGATCCGGCAACCGGGATCGCGCGGCTGGTCACTGGAGACTTTACGCCGCTAATGCGGTCTCAGCGCTTCCTGCAAGCGACCGAGCGGCCCGACGAATTCTGGGCCGCGATCTCTGACGATAAGAAGAACCAAACGCAGATTGGTCGCTACAGTGTCAAAGATTTTTCCTTCAAACCGATCACGACGGTGCCGCAGCTCTTATTTGACAGCAAATCGATATGGGTGGATGCGGCGCAGAAAAAAGTTTACGTGGTCTATAAGGGCCAGTTGCTGCGCCTCCCGCTGCAAGCGACTGACGCTCCCGCCAGCGTGACTAAAAAATAACTAAGTTATCGTTCGAACGACACACAGCATTGGAAATCTCCGCTTAAAACATTTACGCGGAGGGTAGCGCTATGCGTTGGCGAGGTGAGCGGCAGAGTTCGAACATTGAAGATCGACGGGGAATGTCCGGGGGCAAGATTGCTGTCGGTGGCGGCCTCGGCACAGTGCTGTTATTAATCATCGCGTTAATCTTTGGCGCCGATCCACGCCGGCTGCTCGAGCAATTGCCAACCGAACCATCGTCGCAAGTGCAGAGCTCGCGTCCGGCTAACCCTGAAGAAGAAGAGTTGAAGCAGTTTGTGTCGGTAGTGCTCGCGAAGTCGGAAGATGTTTGGACCAACGTGTTTCAGCAGAACGGACGTCAGTATCGAGAGCCGACGTTGGTGTTGTTTACGGACCAGGTGCAGTCTGCGTGCGGACGTGCAGGCGCGGCGGTAGGACCGTTTTACTGTCCCGGTGATGAGAAGGTCTACATCGATCTGTCTTTCTATGAAGAGTTGAGGCGCCGGTTCAACGCCCCGGGAGATTTTGCGCAGGCGTATGTGATCGCGCATGAGGTGGGCCATCACGTGCAGAACCTGCTCGGCATCTCCGATCGCGTGGATGCGGCGCGGCAGAGGATGAGTGAGGCTGAAGCGAATCAGTTGTCGGTACGACTGGAGTTGCAGGCTGATTTCTTTGCCGGCGTGTTTGCGCGTTACGTCAAAGATCAGGGAGTGCTCGAACCGGGTGACATCGAAGAAGCGTTAACAGCAGCGAGCGCGATCGGCGATGACAAGATCCAGCGGCAGACGACGGGCTACGTCGTCCCCGACTCGTTCACGCACGGATCCTCCGAACAGCGTCTGCGCTGGTTCAAGCGCGGTTACGACACCGGCGACATGCGCCAGGGCGACACCTTCACCGCCCGCGATTTGTGATTTGGGCTTCTATCTGTGTTCTAAACGGGTCCGAAACAACAACGAAACAAATTACGATGCGGGACAGTATAGTCCCGCATGACTTCCACCCAGACCGGGGAGCAGGATCCCCAGCAGCTGCTCAGAGTGTGGCCGGGCGTCGTCGCCGTCGTGCTGCAATGGGTATTCCGGTTCGGCGTCAAAGAACTCTTTCCCGGAATACAAGGCTTTGGCTACGCCGTCATCGGCTCCCTCATCTTCTTCCTTGTCATCGTCGCCTGGTGGGCATTCTTCAGTCGCGCACGTTGGCGGGAACGTCTCGGCGCGCTGGCGCTGATCGCAGCGGCGATCCCCGTAACCTGGTTGCTCAAACACGAGTCAATGTGGCTTCAGTGGTTGCTCGCCTACGCGGTTCCGGTTTTAAGTCTGGCTTTCGTGACGTGGGCCGTGGCAACGCGTCGACTCCCGAATCGACTACGGCACGCAACGATGATCGCAACGATCCTCGTCGCTTGCTTCGCGTGGTTGCTGCTCCGACAAGACGGCATCAACGGCGATCACAATGCGACGTTCGGTTGGCGGTGGTCGCCAAGCGCTGAAGAGCGACTTCTGGCCCAGGAAGCAACGCAAGCAATACAACCAACGACAGCGACTACAGATGCTCCCGCGCCGGCTGCCGCGGCAACTCCAACTACCGCGCAACCAACACCGTCGCCAGCCGCAGCGGTAAAGACGGCAACTCCCGCAGCTGACGCACGCATTGACTGGCCCGGTTTTCGCGGACCCAAACGCGACGGCGTAGTTCGCGGCGTAAAGATCAACACTGACTGGTCAGCATCGCCACCGGTACAAATGTGGAAACGTCCTGTTGGACCAGGCTGGTCGTCGTTCGCCGTCAACGGCGATCTCGTGTACACGCAGGAGCAACGAGGTGATAACGAAGTAGTCGCGTGCTACCGGGAATCGACCGGCCAACCAGTGTGGACGCACAGCGACCCGGCACGCTTCTTCGAATCGAACGCCGGCGCCGGTCCACGCAGCACGCCGACACTCAGCAATGGACGCGTCTACACATTCGGCGCCACGGGTATTCTAAACGTGCTCGACGCTCGCAACGGCGCAGTCGTTTGGTCGCGCAACGTCGCGACGGAAACGAACACCAAAACTCCGTTCTGGGGGTTCTCCAGTTCGCCGCTCGTGATGGGCGACATCGTGATCGTCGCCGCCGCCGGGCAACTCGTGGCTTACGAAACTGCCAGCGGCAATCAACGCTGGGTTGGACCAAAGAACGGAGGCAGCTACAGTTCCCCACATCTCGTTACCATCAACGGAGTCGCGCAAGTGTTACTCACCAGCGACGGGCATTTGACAAGTGTCTCGCCTGCCGACGGCAAACGGTTGTGGCAACACGACTGGGCCGCGAACAGCATCGTGCAACCGGCTTTGACGGCGGACGGTAACGTCGTCGTCACGAGTCAGGAAGCAGGCATTCGCCGTCTCTCGCTCACGAATAACGGCGACGCGTGGTCCGTGGCGGAGCGTTGGACCTCGAACGGTCTGAAGCCTTACTTCAACGACTTCGTGGTCCATAAAGGTTACGCATTCGGGTTCGACGGTCGCATTCTCTCTTGCGTCGATCTGAGTAACGGCGAGCGCAAGTGGAAAGGCGGTCGCTACGGCAACGGACAGCTCGTACTCTTGCCCGATCAGGATCTTTTGCTCGTGTTATCGGAAGAAGGCGAGTTAGCGCTTGTTCAGGCGCGGAGCGATCAGTTTACAGAGCTTGCAAAGGTCCCTGCCATTCAGGGAAAAACGTGGAACCATCCGGTGCTCGTAGGCGATGTGCTGCTCGTGCGCAATGCCGAAGAGATGGCCGCGTTCAGATTGCCGCTCGCGCAGAACGCGAACGCCGCCGGGCGATGAGAAAACCGATCGCGCAGTGACACACTATTGTTAATTGACAACCTCACTCACGCGGTGTATACCCTTGCGCGCTATCTCACGTTCCAGCTACTTTCCGCTCGCCTCCCACGACGAGAGCGAGTCGGCGCAGTCAAGGAGGTTTGATCGCGTGAAAAGAAGATTTAGCTACCGCACCATAGTGTGGGCGGCGTTTGCGGCTGTTGCTCTGTTGAGTCTCACTGCCGGCGCCGGCGCTGTTCAAGGTGACAAGAAATTCCGCATGTACGACGATTGCGAACCCGTCAGTTTTAATGCAGTGCTGGGCGATGGCGCATGCGTCGGAAACGGTAAGACAACTTTTGATGAATTCATCGCAGAACTCGCGGCCACTCAGGACGCACACCAGTGGCGCAATCAACCGAGCCAGTCGCACCTGAACGTTGGACGGCCAACGGAGATTGAAAATCGCGGCGGTGAGGTCCACACCTTTACCAAGGTCGCAGAGTTTGGCGGCGGGTTTGTTGACGAACTCAATGGCATTTCCGGCAACCCGGTACCGGCGCCCGAATGCCTGAATTTCCCGTCAATCGTTTTCATTCCCCCGGGCGCGACTGAAGAAGGTCCGACGGCGGGAAGTTCGGACATGCCTGTCGGTATCAGCAAGTTTCAATGCTGCATTCACCCGTGGATGCGCACGGTCATCGAAGTCGACACCCCCGGTGGTGGCGCACCGGCCAGCCCGACGAAGGGCAACTCATCAGAGCACGCTCATCACTGATCACCTCTCGTTGAAAACAACAGAAGCGCGGTGAGTTGGTTCGGAACTTCCGACCTCTCACCGCGCTTCTTTGATCCTTCACTCGACGTTCCTCTTAACCACGAGAGTACCAAGGTTGAGGACTTGCGCCCGCCGGGCGACTTCCATCTTGCAGACATAAGAATGACTGTTGTCCTTATTGCAGTCTTCCAGGTCTGTAATATCGAACAGATAGGCGAAGCCAGCCTGTATCTCCACCACGTCGAAGCCGTACTTCGGGTGGTCTGCCAGCGTTTTCGCTCTAATCGTTCGTTTTCCGTTGAAGGTTTTTCCCGGTGAGATCTTGTGCAGCTTGTTGAGATACGGATAATGCGGGTCGCTGTCGTCGATCGGCACCGGCAGTACGGCGATCCACGTATCCGGAATGTGCACCTCCTCGGAAGGCTTCGTCACGAGGTAAACCGTCCTTCTACTCTTGTTGCGCACCACGTAGTTGACTTCGATATCTTCATCGGCAGCATAAGCCTTCTTCGTCACTGACATCTCGAACGCGATCGATTCGGCTGTTTCACAACTTATCCGAGTCAGATACGCGTCCTGGGGGAATTGGCTCGACGTGAGCGCCGCGATCGCGAGCGCCAGGGCGGTTAGTTTGATCATGCGAGCACTCATAGATCAAATCCAACAATCTGTGCAACAAACATTCAACAACTCTCCTATTGACGGCCGATAGGTCGCGACGTTAGACTGCCCCGTCCTATCGACAGCCGAGAGGAAACGAATGACCAAGCAAGCGGCCGACCTGTTCAAACAGGGAACGCTCGAACTCCTGATCCTGCGACTGCTCAGTTCCGGAAGTCTTAACGGCTGGGACATCATGCAACGTATCCAACTCGTCTCCGGTGAAGTGCTCAGCGTTACACCCGGCGCGCTCTATCCCGCACTCCACCGCCTCGAAGCACGCGGCCTGATCTCCGCTCTCTGGCGACAGTCCGATAACAATCGCAAGGCCAAGTTCTATGGCCTGACTGCCAGCGGCCGCAAGCAACTCGAGACACAGCGCAAAGAGTGGGAACGCTTTTCCGGGGCAGTCGCTTTGATCTTGAAAGATGCGTGAGGTTTTGACCCCGTGGGCCTGAGCAATTTTTTGCGCCGCTGGCGCGCGTTGACTCACAAACAAGAACTCGACAACGAGCTCGACGAAGAGTTGCAGTTTCATCTCGAACGCGACATCGAGCAGAACATCAAAGACGGAATGCGACCCGAAGACGCCCGTAACGCGGCGTTGCGGGCCTTTGGCGCAGTCGACAAATCGAAAGAAGAATGTCGCGACGCGCGCGGCGTCGGTCCGCTCGAGAACACGTTGCGCGATGTTTCCTACAGCACGCGGGTGCTGCTGAAGAACTACGCGTTCACAATCGTCGTCGTTCTAACCCTGGCCCTCGGCATCGGCGCAAACACCGCCATCTTCAGTTTTGCCAACGGAATTCTGCTCCGCCCGCTCCCCTACCCTCAAGCGGATCGACTGGTGGTAATCGAGGAGACGGCGTTCATTCGTAACGTCGATTCCATGCCCGTTTCCTATCCGAACTTTCTCGACTGGCGCGAACAAAACACAGTCTTCGAAGACGTTGGGGTTCATTTTGGAACCAGCCGGTTCGCGTTGAGCGGCTCCGGTGAACCCGTCGAAATTCGCGGCACACGCATCACTCAGGGTCTACTCGAACTCCTTCGCGTATCGCCCATACTCGGCCGCACGTTTTCTGCCGACGAAGATCGTCCCGATCAGGATGCAGTCGTGATTCTTGGCTACGAACTCTGGCAGAAGAATTTCGGCGGCGACCCTAACGTCCTGGGCCAGAAGATCGTTCTCAGTAATCGCCCACGAACGATCGTCGGCGTGATGCCCCGCGGTTTCAGGTTTCCGGAAGTCTCGGAATTGTGGGTGCCGCTCGCGCTGACCCCGCAGTTGTTCACGCGCACGGACCACGGCCTCGATGGACTAGCTCGTTTGAAAGATGGCGTCCCGCTCGCGCAAGCACAGGCGGAGATGAACAACATCGCCGCCCGCATCGAACAACAGAACCCGGTCACAAACGAAGGTCTTGGAGTCAAACTCACGAATCTCCGCGACAATCTTTCGGGTGGTTATCGCGAGGCGCTGTTGATCCTGCTCGGCGTTGTCGGCTGCGTGTTGCTGGTGGCTTGCGTAAACGTCGCGAACCTCATGCTGGCGCGCGCGACGGCACGACAGAAGGAGTTCGCGTTGCGTGCGGCGCTGGGTGCGAGTCGCTGGCGCATCGTGCGTCAACTGCTGATCGAGAGTTTGTTGTTAGCGCTGGTCGGCGGCGTGCTTGG
>DATANW010000542.1:0-15008 GCA_036266055.1 Pyrinomonadaceae bacterium
TACTACGATCCCAAAGCCCAGCAGTTTTACCTGGCGGATTGGATCGAGATTGACGGCCAGAAGCCCGTCATGGCGCACGAACTTACTCATGCGCTTCAGGACCAGCACTTCAATCTCAAGCGTTTTGAAAAGTGGCAGAAGGGCGATTCCGACGCTGAGCTCGCGGCACACGCGTTGATCGAAGGCGATGCGACACTGGCGATGACGCAGTATCTGGAGAAGCATCCGATGATCGCCCTCGCGTTCATCCGCAGCTCACAGGAGCTTTCGGCGGAACAGTTCAAACAAGCGCCGCGCGCGCTGCGTGAGTCGTTGCTGTTTCCGTATCAGGAAGGTTCGTTATGGGCGGCGCACGTCTACAAGCGCGGCGGTTGGTCCATGGTGTCGAACGCTTTCGCAAAACTCCCGCAATCGACGGAGCAGATTCTCCACCCGGACAAGTATTTCGCATCCGAAGCTCCCGTCAAACTCATGTTGCCGAATTTTATTCCTGCACTTGGTCCAGGTTGGAAACGCATCGATAATGACGTGAACGGCGAGTGGGGATATTACCTCGCGCTCGACGAGTACCTGAACGACGTAACGGAGTCGAAACGGGCGGCCGCCGGATGGGGTGGCGATCGCTTTGCGATCTATGAAGGACCACAGAAGACGGATGTGTTTCTCGCGCAGCTCACTGCATGGGACACAACGGCCGATGCAACGGAGTTCTTCGAAGCTTACTGGCAGCGCACGATGAAGCGCTTTCCCGATGCTGCGTCTACACCAGCCAACGTTTCGAGCAACGGTGATCGGCGACAGGAATGGAGAGACTCGCGAGGTCGCGGCGTGTTGGAGATGCGCGGTTCGCGCGTCGTGATCATCGAGGGCATACCCGCAAACGCGAATGTTAACAAGCTGCTCAGCACGATCTGGCAACCACCACGACCCCAAACCATCAAACCGTCCCGTAAATCATGAAGATTGCACACGTCGAATCAACCAAACGCCTGCGCCAGCTCACTGACGAACTCAAGCAGCTCGAGTCGCGACTCCGTCTCGGCGGCGGGCCTGACAAGATCGAACGCCAGCATCAGCAAGGGAAGCTCACCGCACGGGAACGAATCGCGCTCCTGCTTGATCAGGATTCTTACCACCAGGAGATCGGGCTACTCGTTGCCTACGATCAGTACGAAGGCGGTGCGCCGGGCGCTGGTGTGGTGACTGTCGTTGGTCGCGTCGAGGGCAGGGAAGTCGTCGTCGTTGCTAACGACGCTACGGTCAAGGCCGGATCGTGGTGGCCGGAGACGATCAAAAAGATACTGCGCGCGCAGGAGATCGCGATGCGATCGCGCGTGCCGATCATCTATCTGGTCGACTCGGCTGGTGTGAATCTTCCGTATCAGGGTGGCGTGTTTCCCGGTCAATACGGCGCGGCGCGCATCTTCTACTACAACTCGATCATGAGGCGTTATCTGAAAGTGCCGCAGATCTCGGCGGTGATGGGACCATGCATTGCCGGTGGCGCTTACCTGCCCGCGTTGTCGGACATCATCATCATGGTTGAAAACACGTCGTTCATGGGACTCGGCGGCGCGAACCTCGTGAAGGGGGCGACCGGTCAAACGATCGACAACGAAACACTCGGTGGCGCTCGCACGCACAACGAGCTTTCCGGAGTCGCGCATTATCGAGTCGCCGACGATCAGACCTGCATCGCAAAGATCCGCGAGTTTGTTTCGGAACTGCCGGCCTCCGATTCGTCTGCCGCAAATGAAGCGGGCGGTGAACCGTTGCGTCCGATCGAAGAGTTGTACGACATCATTCCCGAAGATCACCGGCAGCCTTACGACGTTCGCAAATTGCTCGAGTGTTTGCTTGACGACGGACATCTGGACGAGTTTCAGGCGGACTACGCGAAGGAAATGATCACGGGTCATGCTCGCATTCGCGGGATTCAGGTCGGCGTCATTGCGAACCATCGTGGGATGGTGCGCGCGCCCGGCGGCAAGCCGCCGCGATTCGGCGGGATCATTTACACAGAGTCGGCGGAAAAGGTCGCGTATTTCATCGAGACGTGCAATCGACATCAAACACCGCTGTTGTTTGTGCAGGATGTTTCCGGGTTCATGGTTGGACCAGAGGCTGAACACTCCGGAATCATTCGCGCGGGCGCGCGATTTGTCGAAGCGATGGCGACGGCAGTTGTGCCGAAGATCGTTTTGACTGTGAACCACGCGTCAGGCGCCGGTTACTACGCGATGGCGGGACAGGGTTTCGATCCCGATTTCATCTTCAGTTGGCCCACCGGAAGAATGGGCGTGATGGAAGGTGACTCGGCGGTGCAGGCGGTGTTTGGCAGTCAACTCGAGAAGTTGAAGAAGAATGGCCAGTCGCCCGACGTGGCGTTGAATGCCGAGATGGACAAGGTGCGCGAGACGTACGACATGGAGCTCGACGCGAAATATGCAGCGGCGCGCGGGTTTGTCGATGCTGTGATCGCGCCTGAAGACAGTCGTCTGGCCCTGGAGCTTTCGCTGCGCACGAGTCAGAACAACACCGGACCTCACGTCGGTCAGTTTGTACTGCCACAAACCGTTTGTTAGCCACACCCGATCCTTCAGGGTTGTGATTTGGATTTGTGAGTGGTACAAAGTTAATTGTTCCCACCTGCTTGTGATTAAAACCCCCTGAAATTGATTTTCCGGCGCGATCTGCACAGATTGCGGCGAACGAACATGGGAGGAAAAGTTCATGAGCACGAGAGTTTCAGGTTCACTGCTGCTTTTGATAGCTTTACTGTTCGCGTTGACTGCGGGTGATTTCGCTGCGCAGGATCCGCAACAACCCACGCCGGCTGCGCCTGCCGCGCAACCAGCAGCGCCCGACCTTTCCGGAACTTACACCGGTACTTTCAACTGTGACGCCGCGGGTCTGACCGGCGACACCACGCTTACGATTACGGGAAACCAGTTCACGACCGCTGACGGAAAGACCGGCCGGATCGTCACGTCGAAGAGCGGCGGTTACACAGCCGTTGCGCTGCAAGTTGGTGAAGCGACCGGAACCACGCCGCCGCAGATAGTTTCGATGCGTGCGCGTAAGAGCGGAAATCGTCTGGTCATGACGGCAGCGCCAGGCGCGATGATGAAATGCTCGTTTACTCCGGCAACGACGGCCCGCGGCCGACGAGGACAAAAAACTCCACCGGCAACCGGAACCCAAGTAGCTGCGCCAGCGACCGCGCCCGTGCCGGCAACGTCACCGGCTCAGCCGACAACACCACCGACGGAGCCAATGCCGGCACAAACACCGTCGCCAAGTCCGACTGCGTCGCCGACTCCGGAACCGAACCCGAGCCCCGAGCCGAACCCGAGTCCGAGCCCCGAGCCGAACCCGAGTCCGAATCCGAGTCCGAATCCGAGTCCAATGCCGAGTCCGTCGGCCAGTCCAACTCCGAGCCCGACGCCGAGTCCGAGGCCTCGGTAGCAGTCGCGGAGAAAGAGGACCATTTGCTTCTTCGGCGGTGGTGATTGTTTAATCACCACCAACCGATGAAAGAAAAAATACGAATCGCAGCAGGACAAGGCTTTTGGGGAGACCTTCCTGACGCTCCCGTGCGTCAGGTTGAAGGTGGGCCAATCGATTACCTCATGCTCGACTACCTGGCGGAAGTCACGATGTCGATCATGCAGAAACAAAAAGCGCGCGACCCGAACGCGGGATACGCGCGCGATTTCGTTCCGTTGATGCGGCGCATTCTCTCGGCGTGCGTCGAACGCGGCATCAAGGTGACGGCAAACGCCGGCGGCGTAAACGTGCGCGGCTGTGCCGGCGCGGTGGTCGACGTCGCGCGCGAGCTCGGTTTGGGCGGCAAGGTCCGCATCGGGATCGTCACCGGCGACGACATCATGCCGCGACTCGACGAACTGCTCTCCCGCGGCATCGAGTTGCGCAACATGGACAACGGCGAGCCGCTCTCGATCGTCCGCGATCGGATTCAAAGTGCAAACGCGTATTTGGGCGCGTGGCCCATGGTGGAAGCGCTGAAGACCGGAGCGCAGATTGTCATCACCGGACGGGCGACCGATACCGGCCTCACGCTCGCACCAATGATTCACGAGTTTGGCTGGCCGGCGGACGATTGGAACCTGCTCGCGGCGGGCACGATCGCCGGGCACATCATCGAGTGCGGCGCGCAGGCGTCGGGCGGCAACTGTCAGTTTGAGTGGCGCAGCATTCCGAATCTGGCCGATGTTGGTTTTCCGATCGTCGAAGCGTCGCCTGACGGCACGTTCGTCGTCACCAAGCACGAGCGCACGGGCGGCTGGGTCGTCATTCCCGGAATCAAGGAACAACTCGTTTACGAAATGGGCGATCCGCGCGAGTACATTACGCCGGATTGCGTGGCGGATTTCACGACCGTGCAGCTCGAATACGAGGGCCGCGATCGGGTGCGAGTGTTTGGGATCGAAGGCCGGCCGGCGACAGAGTTTTTGAAGGTCTCGATCAGTTATTCAGCCGGGTTCAAAGCCGTGGGCACGCTCGTTTACTCCTGGCCCGATGCGTACGACAAAGCGCAGGCGGCGGACCGCGTACTACGCGCGCGTCTCGATCGATTGGGCCTCAAGTTCGATCAGGTTTTGACGGAGTTTGTCGGCGCGAATGCGACGCATGGTCCGCTGGCAGGGCGACCATCTAGTGATGCGCCTGAAGTGCAATTGAGAGTTGGCGTGCGCGGGCAGGATCGGAGCGCCATCGAGCGATTCACGAAGGAGATCGCGCCTTTGATTCTGACTGGGCCACCCGCGGTCACCGGGTTTGCAGGCGGACGGCCGAAGGTGGAAGAGATCGTCGCCTACTGGCCCGCGCTGATTCCCAAGGAAGAGATAACACCATCGGTCGAGGTGCTCGACGCGTGAAAATACAACTTGTAAAACTGGCCCATGCGCGTTCAGGCGATAAGGGCGACACTGCGAATATCGGGTTGATTGCGTTCAGCGAAGATATCTATCCGGTGCTGGTCCGCGAGGTAACGGCGGAACGCGTCAAACAACATTTCAAGGGCGTTTGCCATGGTGACGTCGAAAGGTTTGAACTGCCGAACCTGGGTGCGTTGAATTTTCTGCTGCATGAAAGTCTTGGCGGTGGCGGTACGTTGTCGTTGATGACTGACGCGCAGGGGAAAACGTTTTCGACCGCGCTGCTGCGAATGGAGATCGAGATACCTGACGACTTAGTCCCATGATTCTTTACGCAGTTGAAAACAGTGTCGCCGGCATCACACTCAATCGGCCGGAGAAGAGAAACGCGCTGAACGACGAGCTGATCGCCGAGATCAAGCGTGGTCTCGCACAGGCCGCCGCGGACGAGAATGTGAGGGCGATCGTGATCTCCGGCGCCGGTAAGGATTTCTGTTCCGGCGCGGATCTGGCGGCGCTTCAGAAGATTGCGCAAGCCTCAGTCAGTGACAACGCTGACGACGCGCGATCACTCCTCGATCTATTTCTTCAAATCCGTCGAATTCGTGTTCCGGTTATTGCTGCCGTAACGGGCCGAGCACTCGCCGGAGGTTGCGGTTTGGCGACCGCTTGCGATCTGGTGCTCGCCTCAGAAACGGCTCGCTTCGGCTATCCGGAAGTGAAGATCGGATTTGTACCGGCAATGGTGTTAGCGATTCTCCGTCGCAACGTTTCTGAAAAGCGCGCTTTCGAGTTGATCACGCGCGGCGAGGAGATCTCGGCGGGTTACGCTAAAGAGATCGGACTGGTCAATCAGGTTTTCAGTGATGAAACGTTCGACGCCGATGTAAGCGGTTATCTGAAGCGGTTCACTGAAGTCAGCGGCACTGCTGTCGCGCTGACGAAGAGCCTGCTGTATCAAGTCGACGGACTCGCGTTTCTCGAAGCCCTCGAAACCGGTGCTGATGTGAATGTGATCGCGCGAATGACGGATGATTGCCAGCAGGGAATTGCGAAATTCTTAAAACCGCGGGCGTGAAGTTTTTACTCGCGCGGCTTCACGTTGGCTCGCAAAAACTTAACGATATCTTCAGTGTTGGTTCCCGGCAGGAAAACTTCAGCCACACCCTGTTGCTTCAACTTGGGCAGGTCTTCCTGTGGCACGATCCCACCGACGAGCACAAGACACTCGTTCATGCCCTGATCGCGCAGCAACTGAACGATGCGTGGACAAAGCGTATTGTGTGCGCCGCTCAGGATCGACACGCCGACAGCGTCGACGTCTTCCTGGAGCGCGGCCGCGGCAATCATTTCCGGCGTCTGTCGGAGGCCCGTGTAGATCACTTCCATCCCCGCGTCGCGCAACGCTCGCGCGATCACTTTCGCGCCGCGGTCATGACCATCCAGGCCAGGCTTTGCTACCAGAACACGAATTTTTCGGTTGGACATAATCAGAACGCCGGCTCTTCGTAGATTCCGTAAACGTCGCGAAGCGCGGAACAGATTTCGCCGAGCGTCGCGTACACGCGCACGGCTTCGATCGTGGCCGGCATCGTGTTTTCGTGTCTTTGCGCCGCCAGCTTCAGGTTGTCGAGTGCTTTTGCGACGGCGCCCGCATCACGCTTCGCACGTGTGGCTTCGAGTCGCTCGAGCTGGTGCGTTCGAACAGACTCGTCGATCACCAGAATCGGCACCTCGGAAGGCTCGTCCGTCATGGCATATTTATTGACGCCGACAATTACCTGTTCGCCGCGTTCGACGGCTTTTTGATACTGGTAGGCGGAGTCTTGAATCTCGCGCTGCGGGAAACCTCTTTCGATGGCTGCGACCATGCCGCCCATCGCGTCGATCTTGCGGAAGTAATCGAGCGCCTCATCTTCCATCTTCTGCGTCAGCGCTTCAAGGTAATACGAACCACCCAGCGGATCGATCGTGTTCACGACGCCGGTCTCTTCGGCGATGATCTGCTGCGTCCGCAGTGCAATCAACGCGGCGCGATCGGTTGGCAGCGCCAGTGCTTCGTCGTATGCGTCGGTGTGCAGACTCTGCGTCCCGCCGAGGACCCCCGCGAGCGCTTGAATCGCGACGCGAACAATGTTGTTCAGCGGTTGTTGGACCGTCAATGAAACGCCTGCGGTTTGCGTGTGGAAACGAAGCTGCAACGTGCGCTCGTTGGAACTGCCAAACCGCTCCTTCATCTCGCGGGCCCAAATTCGCCGCGCGGCTCGATACTTCGCGATCTCTTCAAAGAAATCGTTGTGGGCGTTGAAGAAGAACGAGATACGCGGGACAAAGCGGTCGACCTCGAGGCCCGCATCGACGCCCCAGGCGACGTACTCGATACCGTCGCGCAACGTGAACGCCAATTCCTGTGCGGCCGTCGCGCCGGCTTCGCGAATGTGATAACCGCTCACGGAGATCGGGTTGTAACGCGGCACGTGCTCGGTGCAAAACTCAAACGTGTCGACCACGAGCTTCATCGCCGGCTTGATCGGGTAGATCCACTCTTTCTGTGCGATGTACTCCTTGAGAATGTCGTTCTGCAGCGTACCGGAGATCTTGGACCAGTCCGCGCCCTGCTTTTCGGCGACAACCAGGTACATCGCCAGCAACACCGACGCGGGCGCGTTGATCGTCTGCGACACCGTCACGTGCTCGAGCGGAATCCCGTCAAACAGCACTTCCATGTCAGCCAGCGACGACACGGCAACGCCGCACTTTCCGACTTCACCTTCCGAGAGTGGCGAGTCGGCGTCGTAGCCCATCAATGTCGGCAGGTCGTAAGCGACGGAGAGACCTGTTTGGCCTTGTGCGAGGAGATATTTGAAGCGGGCGTTCGTTTCTTCCGGCGTGCTGAACCCCGCGAACTGGCGCATGGTCCAGAGTTTGCCGCGATAGCCGGTCGGGTGAATGCCGCGCGTGTAAGGAAACTCACCGGGAAACGAGATGTCGCGCGAAAAGTCGACGTCCTCGACGTCGAGCGGCGTGTAAAGCCGATCGACTTCTTTTAGTGAAACTGTTTGGAAGCTCTTTTTTCGTTCGGGACGCTTCGCGAGTGTTGGGTCGAGCGTTTCCTTTTCCCACCGCTCCTTTTCAACCTCAACGGGTGAAGAGCTTTCCTTTGTTTCGGGCATTCTACCTCTCAAAGTTGTCTGAAATCAGTTGCCGTCGTGATATTAGTAATTTTCGACAGAGGGTGCAAAGTTCTCGAAGTCGAGCGAGGAGGAGTTTGCGTGAGGCGTTTTATCGAACGGCGTTTGAATGAGCGTTATATCCGCACGATTGCTATCGTCGTACTCGCGATTTTTACGATTGTTCTCACCGTTTCGTTTGCTACCGCAAAGCGTGGCAAGACCGTATTTGGGCCATTTCTGGGCGCGGACTTCGGCGCCTTCTATGTCGCTGGGCAGATCTATCACAACTACGGCGCGGCAAGTATTTACGACGCTGAGCTGCACCGCCGCGTCTACAAAGAGAACTTCCCCGACGCGCCAGCCGACGAGCAGCTGTTTTATGCAAACGCGCCATTCTTTGTCCTTCCGTTCATCCTCCTCTCACGTTTGCCGTATGCGTTGGCGTATTTCATATGGTTACTGATCTCCGTCGGTCTGTTTATCGCAGGATTCTCGATACTCTGGCGGACCCTGCCTCTGCCGCGAGAGATCCGGTTGACAGCCGTTTTGGTTGCGCTTTCTTTCTGGCCATTTCTGGTCGAATGTTTGGCCGGCGGACAAACTTCCGCTTTCGGCTTCTTTTGCCTCGCCGTTGCAATCGCCCTGGAAAACCGCAGCCGGTTCTGGAGCGGCGTCGTGCTTGCGCTATGTGCTTACAAACCGACGCTGCTTTTGCTGATCGTGCCAATGCTTCTGGTCAGCGGACGATGGTTGACTATCGTCGGTCTCGCGGTGGGGAGCCTCATTCTCGGTTTGATTTCTCTGCTAGTGGTGGGCGTACAGGGTTGCTTCAACTTCCTTAACCGGCTGCTTTTCTTTACCAATGCAACCGCAAACACCGAAGGAGGTCTGCGCGGCTGGAAGTACGTCGACGTCAACGCCTTCATGCGACTCCTATTGCCTCACCACACGAATGTGCGTTGGGCCGTCATTGCGGTGATCGCGCTGCTGGTAATTCCGCTCCTGGTCGCCAAATGGTGGCGCCTGAAGGAACAATCGCAGAGTCGACTCCTCTGGGCTTTGACCATCACGTGGACGCCTGTGCTGACGATCTACATGGGGATTTACGACAGCACGATCCTCGTTTTGGCTGGTCTTCTCCTCACGGCCGAGTTTTACAGCCGCGGATACCGCGCGGATTCACTGCCTTTTGTTTATAAGTGCTTTCTTCTCGCGCTGTATTTATCACCCTGGTTCACACAGAACATTGCCTTGATGATCCGCGTGCAAATTTACACGTTGGCGATCGCGGCCTTTGGTATTTATCAGCTTTTTAAAAGAGAAGAGCGCGGCTGCGATGGCAGTCACAGCCGCGCCACACGGAGGGTACCCGTTTGCGTGGATGTCGAGCAGGGAATAACTACAGGCAGGTTTCGGCAGGCATGGAACTTAATCTCCTTTGTTTTTCACAATCCAATCTTGTGGCACTCATCAACTCGCCCCTTAATCGATAGGAACAACGTATTCATTGCTGCGGACCATGTTCATACTCGCGCGTGCGGCTGACTCAATCGTCCGTGGATCGTTATGAAGGCGTTGGACTTCGGTCTTCAACGACCGATTCAGATTGCGAAGTGCTTCCACATCAGTTTGCATTGCGGAGAATTGCTGTGCGGCCACCTGGAATTTCGCGTGCGTCCGCATGTTCACGGTGACGCAAACCGCAAGAGTAGCCAATAAAATCATGCCGAAAACTACCCAGGAGGGAACCAACCCTCCACGGCGCCGCACCTCGGTGCGGGTGCCGATGATGTCGATCGAGATCTGTTGCACAGAAGCCAGAGAACCACCCGAGCGCGGCGCCACACGCTGCGCCCTGATGCGCTCGTCAACCCAGTAAGTATTTGCGACCTTGCTCATAAAACCTCCCAGTTCGTTTGTCGATCCATTCGCCTAAATACGTACCAGGGTTTAGGGGCCCCAAAGGACGCACAAAGTGCTCGAATCGTCCTAAATCCGTGTCTATAAAGTCTTGACTCGCCGTAACTGCCTGCGTTGCAAACCCACTCGCCGGGACGCCAACTTCCTTCGTACGGTTACTTTCGATTCATGACCCAGCCGGTTCTTCACTGCCAGGGACAACCGTCTCTTCATTGTTCAAGTCTCCGCAATTCGTCGGGCCAAGTTGCTGGAGCCGAATTGTCATGCTCAGAGTTAAGAGGCTGCTTAACTCAACTTGAGAGTTTGTCCACAATATAGCTGGTCAGTTGGGCGTCACTGCCCCAACTAAATGTAGTTTGTGGGCTTGTCAATTTCTTGCTGCTCAACGACTTAGCAGCAATACGGCGGAATGTAGCACCCGTGCTTAAGGGTGTAAAGATATTTCCAAGATATTCCTCTTCAATGCTTTAACTGCGTAAGTTCAACATTTACTTGAACTAAGAGCGCTTAAACCATCGAAGTTGGCGAACGCATGGCGAACGAAAATCCCGGCAAATTTAAAGTTGTTGACACGCCGAAGTGCGCCCCACTAGACTCGTAGCCGTGCGGCGACATACCAAAACGCCACACGGATTTGCCCCGCTCGTTTTGCAAATTGCCTCATAGAAACAGACCCAGAGTTCACCAGTAACAAGGAAGGGATGTCGATGTCTGACTCTTCGGTCCTGGCGCCGGACGTTCCAACATCCGATTCAAAGTCTTACCGGCTACCGATAAGCTCCATAGTTCGCGCCGTGTGCGAAGCCGCAAACGGTGGTCCCGATCTGCTTTACGAGGTCATGATCAAGATGAGCCTGATGGTCGAGGCCACTGCGCCGACCTACGGTTTGTCGATCTGGGCCACTTCGACTGACGGCGCCGACGCGCATAAGCCGAGCCTACGCTGGGCTGAGGGTTTGCAGGAAGAGGAAATCGCGACCGCCGAACGCGTGGTGACGGAGATCTTCGCCAGTCAGGGACGGCCGCAGCCTGCAAAGGAAGGCGACCAGTCGATCTGTCTGTTGCTGGCTTTGCCGTCGAATACCCGGGAAGGCGCTGCCCTGTACGGTCGTTGCGTCAGGCCACTAACGGCAAATCAGGCGAAAGAACTGAATGCGTTGAGCGACGTGGCCCACCTGGCCCACGCGCACAAGTCGCCGGGCACGGCGGTCGAGAACACCACCAGGCCCGTCGCGACGCTGCCGCCGTCGAGTTCACTGCCGGGAATGGTCTTCAGCAGTCGCTCGATGTGCGAAGTCGCACGAAACATCGAGCGCATCAAGGATTCGAACTCGACGATCCTCGTTACTGGCGAGTCCGGCACCGGCAAGGAACTGGTTGCGCGGGCCATTCATCGACTCAGCCGTCGCTCGGAAAGCGAGTTCATTCCTTTCAACTGCTCGGCGGTGCCTGCGGAATTGATCGAGAGCATGCTGTTTGGTCATCGTCGCGGAACGTTTACCGGCGCGATGTCAGACCAGGCAGGTCTCATCCGTTCGGCGGAGAACGGCACGTTGTTCCTCGACGAGATCGGCGATCTGCCGCTCTCGCTTCAGCCGAAGTTGCTCAGGTTTCTTCAGGAAGGCGAGATTCATACCCTCGGTGAACGTGCTCCGCGCAAAGTTAACGTGCGCGTGATTGCCGCCACCCATAAAGATCTCGAACAACTCGTAAGCGAGAAGCTCTTCCGCGAAGACCTGTACTACCGCATCGCTACGCTCACGATCCAGGTTCCGCCTTTGCGCGAACGGCCGGAAGACATCTCCGCTTTGATCTCGCACTTCGTCAGTTACTACGCGCGAAAGAACGAGCGCGCAATTTCTGGAATCACTGCCGACGCGATCCAGATTCTCGAAACTTACTCGTGGCCGGGTAACGTGCGCGAGCTGGCGGCGGAAATGGAACGCCTGGTCCTTTACGCAGAGGACGACGGTTATATCCGACCGCAGAACCTCAGTGCGAGGATCTTCCCCCAGGGCAACAGCGGCAACTTGCCGCCCGCGGAAAAACTTGAAGATCTATTGGACAACTACGAGCGTCGCCTGATTACCGAAACTCTCAAGCGGCACGATTGCAACGTCGCGAAGGCCAGCGAAGCGCTCGGACTCGGTTCCCGCCAAACTCTCTATAAGAAACTCAAACGACTGGCGATCGACATCGGCGACTTCCTCCAGGAAGACACCGAACCCGGCATGCAGTACCGCGCTTAGTATCCACGTTATCCGTGTTTCTAATTTCCACTCCTCGTTGTCAACTCCAGGCTACAACACAGTTATCCAGCAAAACGGGGATTTGATCGGTTTCGCGAGTTCATGGACCACCTGAGGTTGTCAACCACAGGCTACAAGCAACTCAAAAAACCTCATAAATTCAGCAGTAGTCCGATGGCACACCGGTTGTAATTGTCATGCTCGTCGCGAAGCAACATTGCCTCGCATCAACTGGCGAGCAGACAAACCTTATGAAATCGAACACCACGAGAAACCTGACATCAGTAGTAATGCTAGTAATCCTTTTCCCGTTCCTGGCGCTGGCGATTCTCGTCAGCATCAAGACCGCGGGCATCAGGAACAACGACGTATTGCTGCTGCTGTTGACGTTGTCTAGTGCAGTGTTGAGTGGAATCAATGGCTTTGGCCGCCGCACGGCCAAGTCAGTCCCGCTCTCTACCGTGCGTGCCACATGCGCCGGTGACGATTCTCGAGGCCGCATTCCCTTGTCGGCTCACTCGCAGCAATAAGCCTAATCGAACACCAAAAGGAGCAACAAAATGATTAAGAGATTTTTGCGTGATGAAACCGGTCTTGAACTTTCGGAATACGCCGTTGCCGCAGCGCTCGTCGCGTTGGCATGCGTCGCCGCTTTCCAGCTGCTCGGCAGCAGCATCGGCACCAAGATCAACAGTCTCGCGGGCACGATCAATTCCGGCAGCACCACTCCGTAACCTGGATTAAACACGCCGGCAGCGACACGTAAGTTCTGCTGCCGGCTGGAGGCTCAAGCCTTCAAGTATGTCGGGGCGAAGATCGAAGCATTAACGATTCATCAATTGAACTTTGGTCTCCTGACTGCCATCGGGTGGCGCGCCATGTGAAGCTCGACTACACAGGTGCGCCGCTACCTTTACGCTGAACTCCCGCAAAGCAAATTGGCCGAAATGCTTAGCCCAAGCGCAACAGTTTTTCAATTAGTCTTAATTCCGCTCGCCGTTCTGATCATCTACCACGACGTGCGGTATCGCCGCATTCCTAATCCATTCGTACTTGCCACTCTGATTAGCGGACTGACGATCAACTTCGCCATCGGCGGATTGCATGGTGGTCTAAACAGCATTGGTGGCTGCGTGTTGGCTTTCATTCTGATGTTCATCTTGCACGTCTTCGGAGCGATGGGCGCGGGCGACGTGAAACTTTTCGCCGCGGTCGGATCGATCATCGGGGCGCAGTTGGTGCTGCCGACTTTCCTGGTGGTGGTGCTGACGGGTGGTCTACTCGCGCTCGTGACCGTGCTGCGCAACGGAGCCTTCGGTTCGACGATGCATCGGGTGTTGCAGATCCTGGTCGGCTTACTGCCGGGATGGCAAATGCCCAAATTCAGTGTCCCCGCTGATCGTCGCCTCACCATTCCATACGGTGCGGCGATCACTATCGGCGCCATTATCGCAACCGCGATCTTTCACGCTTAACAGCGGCAACCATCTAGGCCTGGGCCTAGCGAGAACGGAGAGTTGATTCCATGCGAAACAAACGTTTCTTCATAGTTTTGGTAGGGGCGCTGATATTCGGGGTGCTCGCTGCCGTGTCAGTCAGCAAATACCTATCAAGCGCCCAAGCCTACACGAAGAATCTAAATAATGTAGCCGTGGCGAAGGTGGCCATCCCGATCGGCAGCAAGATCGTTGCCGAGCAGATCATGGTGGTCCAATTCCCGAAGGAGTCCACACCGGACGGCGCCTTCGACTCCCCTGAAAAGCTGGCGGGCCGTGTCGCGGTGGTGAACATCGCCGCGCGCGAGCCGATCACGGAATTACGACTGGCAGCGGAAGGAACGGCGGCGGGTCTTGCCGCAATCATTCCTGAAGGCTATCGCGCCATGACCGTGAAGGTCGACGACGCGGCCGGCATCTCCGGATTCATCCAGCCGGGTACGCTCGTCGACGTCGTGGTGACGATCGATCCTGAAGGCATTGCCAGACAGGACCCGATTTCGAAGATCGTGTTGCAGAACATCAAGGTGTTGGCGAGCGGTCAGAACATCGACAAACCCAAGGACGAGCGTGAAGCGACCAGCGTCAAGGCCGTCACGCTCCAGGTCACTCCCGAGCAGGCTGAAAAACTGGCACTCGCCTCGAGCGAGGGCAAACTCCAGCTCGTAATGCGCAGCCAGATCGACCAGGGCGACGAGCAGACCAAGGGCGTCAACAAGCGGAACCTGTTAAATGGCGACCAGGCGTTGCCGGTTCCGGAACCCGGTTCACTCAAGAGTGAACAGCCCAAGTCCGACGCTAAGCCCGCTCGCCGTTCTTCAGTTTCGAAACCAGCAGTAACCGCCCCAGCTCCTCAACCGACACCGCGCACGCAAGTCGAAATGATCGAAGGCGCGAAGAAGCGCAACGTCGAGTTTCCATAAGTCAGTGTCAGTCCAAAAATCCGTACCCGGCGCGACGAGCGCCGGGTAACTCTTGAAGTTGATCGCAACCGACGATCGCTAGAAACAAAGGAGCATAAGATCATGCAGAGCCGTTCCCCAATGTCGCGCCGGGTGAGTTTGTTGCTGGCGTCATTGATTACTATCTTTAGTTATTCCATCTCCCACGCCCAGGAAACCTCCTACAAGGCGTCGTTCAGCCAGAACAAAGAGGCCGTTGCCGTAAACGTTCTGGTGGGGCAGTCGCGCGTGATCAATTTCGATCGCCCGGTTGGACGTTTTTCGGTGTCGAATCCCGAAATCGCGGAAGCCGTTCTCGTCACGCCCG
>DATANW010000543.1:0-12943 GCA_036266055.1 Pyrinomonadaceae bacterium
GTACGAGGCGAGATCGATCGCTCCCGTGATTCCCTCTTCCTCCAACGCCTGCCAGCTCCTCGGCAACGTCACCATCAGTATCGCTTCATCGATCCAACTGAGAATCTGACGCATGTCGAAAGGTGTGTTGCGCATCAACCGAACCGGTTCGGCGCCCGCGAGAAGGTTGCCGTCAGTGATGCCTTCCTCCGTCAGACGCTCCTCGATTTGCGGTCCGATACCGCGAATCTGCGTCAGCGGTATGAGTCGGGGCTGGACCACCGTCCTGGGGCCGATTTTCAACAACTCACCGGCAGCCTGTTCGATGGCCGAGATTACCCGTCGCGGAGCAAAACCAGTGAAGAAAAGGACCACGCCAGTGCCCCACCAATTGGAGCCGGACGCTTCCGTTGCGCGCCACAACAAGGCGACAGTGCCCGCCAGCACTGGACCAAGCACCAGCGTGACCCAGCACCACATCGCGACTGTTCCCGTTACGTCGTGGCGAAACGTGCGCGAGCCCAAGTGCAAAAGAACATAAACATACGCGCCGACGGCGCCCAACCTGACGCCGCGCAGGATTATTTCGGCGTTTTTCGGATCGTAGTTTACGTAGCCCGAGAAGTAACCGTGAGGATCAACCATCACGTTCGCGATCACGATCCCGGTGACGCCTAACAGCACTGCCGGCAACCCATATCGCGTAAACAGCGTTCGCAGGTTGAAATTGTTATCGATCGCATTTTGCGCCCAATTCTTTGACTGTTCGGCGGTTTCGCGCGTTTGGCCCGGCAAAACTGCGGCGGCGACGTTACTGCCGGAGTTCTCCGTGGGATGGTACATCCACAGATAAAACAACTGATAACCGACCATCAACGTCGGCAGCAGTCCAACTATCACTTGCCATCGTTCGTTGACTGCGATCGCCATCAGTATCAAGAACAACGCGATAATGACCATCGCCAGCACAAGGTTTGCTCGTTGGCGCAAGAGCTTCTTGTTGGGGATCGCCAACAAAATGCCAAACGCGACCAGCACTATGAAGAAAAACGTAACTGCAAATCGGTAGTTCTCGTTGGGAACGGTGGAATGAAAGAACTTCGTAAACACGTTGATTAGCGAGTTCATGGCTTCACCTCGTGGAAAAGATCCGGTGCTACGGTCGATGGTGGTTTCTACAGGTCACTTCCTAATCTGTATGGTCGCGAGCGCCAGAAACGTTTCGCCGGTTGTGTGAGTTAATTTTTGCCGGCAGGCGAGAATCCGGATTCAACTGGTGAAGTTCGTGATCGTCGGGAAGGCGGTCGTTGCGGTTGGGTGAGACATGTTTCCGCGACAGACAGCGCCGTCATTGCGCGTTGAAACTTGTCGGTTAGGGCGGTGGTTTGAGACAGAGCGGTGTCAAAGTCGATCTTTGCCATTTCCCGAAAGGCAGTCTCCGGATCGAGTCCCGGCAGGTAAAAGCGGAACTCGTACTCTCCTTGATACTGTCCTCCGCCGCCCTTTCGCTCGGGAGTTTTTTCCAGGGCCTGATCGGCAGTGAAATCCGGGTTTTCGAGGCGGTTAATCGAGTTGATTGCGTCCGACAAAATGGCGATCGAACGGTTGAGGTCGATCTTCGTGTAGAGAACGGAGGTCGTTAGTAGCACACGCGCCGCGGAGATGCTGACACCGGACTTCTTTGCTTCGGTAATAGCGTCCTCGAGATGTTGTTGAGGCCGTGTTTGCGTATCGCTCCTGGTCACGGTCAGTAGCATCCTTGCGATCGCGGTATGCAGAAACGCACGTTGCTCGTGTCCTTCGACTCTCGCGATCAACGTCTCGGCTTCGTCGAACTGCTTGTTTTCGATAGCGGCGACTGCGCGATGGAAGTAGAGCCACTCAAATACCTCCGCGCGCAGATCGGAATTCGCAAGCTTGTCGATCGCCTGAACGACGTTCGCCAGGCTTTCCTTTTCCGATCCGAATACGGCTGTGACGATCAACTGATCGCGTTCGTCCGAATCCGGCTGCTTCAGAGCCGACTCGATCTGTTCGTCGAATGTTTGGAGCGGAGTCGTGGAAACCTCTCGTCCGAGCTGCTGAAACAGCTTCTGTGTTTCAACTGACAGCGAGACGAGAATTTTTTCTCGGGCCTCGATCAGCGACGGCAAAAGGTCAGGAAGATAGAGTCTGACCTGTGGTTCCAGGGTTATCAAACCCCGCAAAAGATGCGCTGTGCCAGGCAACAGGTCGACGGTTGCGCTGCGATAGATGTCACGCGCATCGAGTGGATTTTCAGTTGCCTGCTGCGCTCGCCGAAGCAGGACTTTCATGAACACTCGTTGCAAAGACGGATTCATCACGAAGTTCAAAGGCACCGCATAGTTCGGCACTACGGGCGTGTTCAGCGTCTCGCGCCAGGCAAACGGATATGCTTGCAGGTAAAGAAACTCTCGAAACGGTTTGTCGCCATAAGCGGCGAGTGCCTGGGCGTACAACTGATCTGCTCGCTGCTGATCGACTGTGGCGAAGCGGTAAAGAAAATGAGTAAGTGAGTCAGTCGCCGGGTATTTCAAGCTGACCCTGGCAAAATCGAGCGCTGCGTTTAAGTCCGTGGCGATCATTTCCGTTGCTGTGTGCAGTAATCGAATTGCCGCTATTCGCTGATCGACCAGGTCTCTCTCGGGTGAAGCGTCGGGGTCGTTAGTCTCCCTTCTCAGCATTTCGAGAGTTAACTCCCTGGCCCAGGCCGGATCGCGCCTTGCCACCGCGCTGATCACCACGTAGCGATCGTCGGAAACTGCCAGCCTAAGGATCAGTGACTGGCGTGCCTTCGGCTCGCTCGCCGCCTTCTCGTCGTTCTCTTTTTGCTTTTGGGTAGCTAGTGCAAACGCTTCGGTAAAAACCGCGCGCGCCCTTTTCTGTTCGTAAGGCCACAAAAGGTCCGCCGCCCGAATGAGGATAGTTATGCGGCGGAACGAGTCGTCGAAGCTCTTGGTGACCCCGACCTGCTGCCTGATCATCTCAACCGCATTCTCTCGTGTGCACAGCGGCGACTTTCCGCGGTCTTCTTTCGTCTGCCCCAACACCAACACCCCGGCACTCGAAAGACAGATCAGAATCACGCATCGAATCACAGTCCCGAGTTTATGCATGTGGTGAAGTAAACGCTTGAACAAAAGCACTGTTCCCCAAAGATGGATTTGAATCGATTGTTCCTTGCTTTTATCGATTGTCGCCCGTATCATCTGCCAATCCAGTAGACCAGAACCTCCCGCAAGAGTTTCACCTCCCATTTAGTTTTCTGTTCCCAGGAACTTACTCCCGACAATCGCAAAAGGCCTCCCAAGCTAACCCACTGTTCCTTTTTCACTGGAGGTTATATGAAGAAGACACTTGCGCTGTTTGTTCTCACGGCCTTAGCCGTGGCGGCGGTGGTGTTCACCGCGGTCCACGGGCAGAACGCCAACAGCAATTCATCCAGGTTTCGCCGCCTCAACGCGGAGAAACGAATCCCTAATCAATACATCGTAGTTCTTAAAGACGACGTCGCCGACGTCGAAGGCGAAGCCATTCGCCTCTCACGCGATTTCGGTGGCGATCGCAACGGTGCGCACACCTACCAGCTCGCGCTCAAAGGCTTCTCCGTGCGCATGCCGGAACAACAAGCCCTCCGCCTCGCGAACGATCCGCGGGTCGCATTCGTTGAGGAAGATGGCGTCGTCAGCCTGGGTACGACTCAGACCGGCGCCACCTGGGGACTCGACCGAATCGATCAACGCGATCTTCCGCTCGATGGCAACTATAACTACACGCCAACCGGCACGGGCGTGAAAGCCTACATCATCGACACCGGCATTCGTGCGACGCACACGCAGTTCGCCGGACGCGTCATCTCCGGCTTCACCGCGATCAACGACGGCCTCGGCACCAATGATGGCAACGGTCATGGCACGCACGTCTCGGGCACTGTCGGCGGTTCAACTTACGGTGTGGCGAAGAATGTAACGCTCGTCGCCGTGCGCGTGCTCGACTCCACCGGCAACGGAACAAATTCCGGCGTCATTGCGGGTATTGATTTCGTCACGTCCGATCACTTAGCCGGGCAGCCCGCGGTTGCCAACATGAGTCTCGGCGGCGGCGCTTCAACCGCGCTGGATACCGCGCTCAACAACTCGATCAACGACGGTGTGACGTATGCAGTCGCAGCCGGAAATGAAAACCAGGATGCCTGCAACGTCTCTCCAGCTCGCGTTCCGAACGCGATCACCGTCGGCTCGACCACGACGAGCGACGCGCGCTCGTCGTTTTCAAACTTCGGCACCTGCGTCGACATCTTCGCTCCGGGCAGCAGCATTACCTCAGCCTGGCGAACTAGCGACACCGCCACCAACACCATCTCCGGCACTTCGATGGCCACGCCACACGTCACGGGCGTTGCCGCCTTGTTCCTGGAAACTAATCCGACTGCCTCGCCGGCAACGGTAACGGCGGCGATCATCAACGCCTCTACTCCAAACAAGGTGACGGGTGCGGGAACAGGTTCACCCAACCGTCTGCTCTTCTCGCTGTTGACCGGCGCACCACCGCCAACTCCAACGCCAACTCCGACGCCGCCGCCCGGAGGTACCGAACTGTTGCTGAACCGCGGTTTCGAATCAGGTGCAGTTAACTGGACCGCGACCAGCGGTGTAATCAACAACTCGACGCAACAAACACCGCGAACCGGAGCGTGGTACGCATGGCTTAACGGCTATGGCGTGACACATACCGATTCGCTCTTCCAGCAGATCACGGTGCCGGCGAGTGCGAACACCGTGACGCTCAGTTTCTGGCTCAAGATCACGTCGGCGGAGACAACGACGACAACCGTATTCGATCGCCTGCAAGTGCAAATTCGGAATTCGAGCAACACGGTGCTGACCACGCTTGCCACCTATTCCAATTTGAACGAGACGACCGGCTACACGTTGAAGACGTTCGACGTGACGGCATTTAAAGGCCAGACGATTCGCATCTACTTCCTGGGAACGGAGGATTCGTCGCTCGCAACTTCGTTTGTGATAGACGATACCTCCTGCACCACGCAGTAGGTGTTAGGCCGTTAGCCTGTGTCACCTGCGCTTAACGGCACGAGTAGGGACACAGGCTTTACGGCTTGCGCTGTTCTGAACTATTCTCCGGCGATGCTCGAACTCAGTATCGCCGGAGTCTCCGGCTTGCTGCGCCGGAAAGAGATCTCGCCTGTAGATCTCACCAACGCCTGCCTGGCTCGCATCGAGCAACTCAATCCTTCGCTGAACGCATTTATCACCGTCATGCACGACCTCGCGCTGGACCAGGCGCGCGAAGCCGAAGCTGAGATCCATCGAGGGAGCTGGCGTGGACCACTGCATGGCGTGCCCATCGGTTTGAAAGACCTGATCGACACCGCAGGGACGAGGACAACTTGCGGCAGTGCGCTGTTTGCGGAACGCGTTCCGGCGAATGATGCGGAAGTCGTGCAGTTGTTGAAGCGTGCGGGCGCGGTGCTGATCGGAAAACAGAACATGCAGGAGTTTGCGTGGGGTGGGACGTCGGCGTCGTCGTACTACGGTCCGGTGCGAAATCCGTGGGACGTCGAGCGAATAGCAGGCGGGTCTTCAGGTGGTTCCGCGGCGGCTGTGGCGGCCGGGTTGTGCTTCGCCGCAATCGGCACGGACACGGGCGGTTCGGTGCGCGAACCGGCAGCGTTCTGCGGCATTGTCGGGCTGAAGCCGACATATGGGCGCGTGAGTTTGCGCGGAGTGTTTCCGTTGTCGACTTCGCTGGACCACGTTGGTCCGCTGTGTCGGAGCGTCGAAGATACAGCGCTGATGCTTCAGGCGATTGCGGATTACGACAAGATTGATCTGACTACCACGACCAAACCACGGATCGGAATTGCACGCCGGCCGTTTTTCGACGATCTGAATCCGGAAATCGAAAGCGCTTTCGATAACGCGATGGCTGTCATACGTGGCCTGTCGGCGGATATTCGAGAGATCGACCTGCCATCGACACCGGCTGCGGTCCAGGGACCGGAAGTGTACGCGCTACATGCGAAGCACTTCGCCGAGTCGCCCGAAAAGTATGGACGCTGGATGCAGCAGCGATTGCAGCAGGCGGCGGCGATCGAACCGCGCGCTTACGTCGAGGCTCGACAGGAACTCGATCGACTGCGGCATTCGATCGACGAGGTCTTCGCAGAAGTCGACCTGGTGGTGACACCGACGACGCCAGTGCCGCCGATCACCATCGAAGAGGCGCTGAACATGTCGCCTGATCCGGCGGGTGAGCTGTGGTTGAGAAACACTCGTCCGTTCAATGCGTACGGCGTTCCGACGATCTCCGTCCCGTGCGGTTTTGATCGAGCAGGTTTGCCGATTGGTCTCCAGATCGCCGGGCCAAACTTTAGTGAGGCGAGTCTGTTGTCGTTTACATACGCTTACGAGCAAGCAACCGATTGGCATCGACGCGCACCCGCCCTGAAAAATTAATGCGAGCGATCCTCGTCATCATCATCTGCGTTGTTGGCGTCGCAGCCGCTCCAACCACTGACATCAAAGTCGATCAAGTTGGATACTTGCCGCAGGCACGAAAACTCGCCTTCGTAGTCACGAACCAAACTGTCTCCGAGTTTCTGTTGCGCAAGGCAGACGACTCATCGATCGTCTTTCGTGGTCGACTTTCCGCAGCGCGCGGCGACGTCGATTCAGGCGATCAAATTCAGCTCGCGGATTTCTCGCAGTTCAAAACTGAGGGCCGCTTCTATCTCGAAGTGCCAGGCGTTGGAACGAGTTGGTCGTTTTCGATCGACGCCTCCGTTTACCGTCGCGCGTTCTATCTGACAATGCGCTCTTTCTACGGACAGCGTTGCGGAACAGCCGTCGATCTCGGTCCCGAGTTTCCCGGTTTCAACCACGCATCCTGTCACGCAAACGGTGCTTACCATTCGTCGTCCGGCAAAACCGGACCGCATGTCTCGACGAAAGGATGGCACGATGCGGGTGATTACGGCCGCTACGTTGTGAACTCCGGCATCGCTACGGGTGAACTCTTGTGGACGTTCGAGCTCTACAGCAACAAGCTCAAAAACGTGACTCTCGATATTCCCGAATCACACAACTCCATCCCCGACGTGCTCGACGAAATACGCTGGAACCTCGACTGGCTGCTGACGATGCAGGATGACGACGGCGGCGTCTGGCCCAAACAAACCAGCGAGCGCTTCGCGGATTTCGTCATGCCCGAGGACGACGCACTTGTGAGTTACGTGATCGGCACGGGTAAAGAGCCGTACAAGAGTTCGGCGGCAACCGCCGATTTCGCAGCCGTGATGGCGATTGCGGCCCGCGTCTACAAATCCTTCGACGCTTCTTACGCGAAGCAGTGTTTGACTGCGGCCGAAAAGGCGTGGCACTGGCTGGAAATGAACCCGAGTGTGACCTTTCGCAACCCGACCGGCGTGCTGACGGGCGAATACGGCGATCGCGATCCACGCGATGAGATCCTGTGGGCCGCCGCCGAACTCTGGCGCACTACAAAGACTGCCGAATACGAGCGCTACTTCCTGTCTCATTACACCGAACACGCAGCCGCGAATGCCGCCGCGCCACCATCGTGGCCACGCGTCGGATTACTCGCACTCTGGACTTATATGTTGGACCGCGCGGCGAACAAACAGGCAGCGCGTGCGATTCGCGAATCGTCTTTGACGCTTGCCGAGGAGATCGTCGCCCGAACTGCTACAGCCGGTTATCGCAACAGTCTGACGGGCAAAGATTATGTTTGGGGATCGAATGGAGTCGTTGCGAACTACGCGGTTCCGTTGCTAATTGCCAACCGGGTGAAGCCGGACAGGCGCTACGTCGAAGCAGCTCTCGACAACCTTCACTACCTCTTTGGACGAAACACGTTCTCGCTTTCGTGGGTAACTCAGCTCGGCGAGAATTCGTTTCGCCATCCACACCATCGTCCCAGTCAAGCCGATGGTAATTTGCAACCATGGCCGGGACTGCTCTCCGGTGGTCCAAACCGTTCGCGCCAGGATCCGGCGATGCGGAAACTGCCGAATCTTCCACCGGCGAAGATGTATCTCGACGAATGGGAGAGTTACGCGAGCAACGAGATTGCCATTAACTGGAATGCGCCGCTCGTGTTCGTATTAGCCGCCTTCTTGCCGGAACACTAGCGGCCCGAGATGTCGTACGCGGCCATCTCAGACGAATTGCGGACCAGCAACCGTCCGTCGGCAATGGCCGGATAGTTCCACGTTGTTCCCTGGATCGCCGCAAACCGCGCGACTTCCGTGTATTTATCGGGCGTCGCTTTAACCAATACGACCTCGCCGGTTTCGCCGCTCGTAATTACGAGATGACCGCTGGCGAGTATCACCTGACCAAAGCCGAAACGCCCTTCCTTCCATTTCCGCTCGCCTGTATTCACGTCGACACAAGCCAGGATCTTTTCGTCGAGACCGTAGATGTAACCGTTGTAAAGAACCGAGCTGTTGAACCTGTTCTTCATGTTCTTGTTTTGCCAGACCGTCGTCGCAGTGAACGTATTGCCGTTTGGTTTTACCTCGACGACCGCTGCGCCTTTGTCGTAACCCGACGAAATGAAGAAGCGATTCTTATCGACCATGATCGGCTGCGAACAGTTGATACCCATGTCGGTGTCCCACAGGTAGCTCCACAACAGCGATCCGTTTTCCGGAGTTAGACCAACTACGCGCGTGGCGGTCACGGCCACGATCTGTCGACGGCCACCCAAATCGACCAGCATGGGAGACACATAAGCCTGACGATCGTCGAGTGCCTTCCACACGGGCGCGCCAGTCATCTTGTTGTAAGCAACAACGGACTTACCGCCGCCGCCACCGGGTTGCACGATGACTTTGTCGTCGACGATGAGCGGCGAAGCGCTCTGGGCCCACGGCAGGTTCGGCGCCTGGTTCTCAGAAAGAATGTTTTTGCCCCAGATGACGGCGCCGGTATTGGCGTCGAGGCATCTGAATTCGCCAGTTGCGCCGAGCGCGTAGAGACGGCCCTGGTCCCACGTCGGCGTTGATCTTGGCCCATCGCCGTTTTCCTCACTGAATTCGGCGTCCCACGCCTGTGTCCAGAGTTCACGTCCCGTCGCCACGTCGTAAGCGGCAACCACTTCCTGCTTACGTCGTTGCTCGATCGTAAAAGCTCTTCCGTCGGCGATGACGAACGAAGAGAAGCCGATACCGACGGGTTGTTTCCAGAGCATTGGCAGACCGTTTGCGGGCCATGAAGTCGCAATGGGCTGATCGTACTTGCCGTCTCGACGCGGACCGCGATAGTTGGTCCAATAATTCCGCGCCGCAGTGGTTGTTGGTTGAGTCGAGCCGCCTGCGCCAGGCGAGGCGGAAGCGCTTGGTTGCGCCACCGGACTCGCGGTCGCAGCTGCGACCGGGGCGACCGGCGGATGCGCAGCCTGCTCCTGGCGATGTTGTTCGACCTTGTCGTACTGCGCCTCGTTGGTACTCGCGCGGCGCCACTTGTTGAAACCCCACAACAAAGCCACCAGGACGACCAAGGCAACCGGCACAGCAAGCAGCAACTTCCAACGCTTATACCAGGGCGCAGACTTCGGTTGGTCAAACATAAGGCAACTCCCTCCAAATGATTCCTACGTTCTGCAGGGCAGATTATTAACGTTAGACGCTCGGCTGACAAGATTGTTTCCGCCGGTGATGTCTTAAATTGGGGTTATCTCTTCGCGAACTCTGCGTAACCTCTGCGTCTCCGCGTTAAATGGCTTTTCACCCGCCGAGACGACGAGTATACGCAGAGGCCGCAGAGAAAAGCTGCTCACTTCGCGATGCAGTACAGGTTACGCTCGCCGCGGATGAAGATCTTTCCGCCGGAAATCGCAGGCGAGGCGTAAACGGGTTCGCCGACGGAATTCGTGAAGACGATCTCGTGTTTTGGACCGGCGTTGATGACGAACGTGTCGCCGTCCTGGCTCGTGATCAATATCTTTCCCTCAAACGCAACCGGCGAGGCGAAGAACGTCGACGGGCTGGGTATACGGCCGCCTTCGTATTTCAAGTGACCCGTTTTGGCGTCGAGCGCCGTCATTGTGCCGCTGTCAGTGATCAAATAAATGCTGCCGTCATACAGGACTCCCGACGCGACGTAAGCCGTACCTTTGTCGTGTCGCCACGCGATCCGGTCTGAAACCGAAGTCTCGCCGACTCGAAGGGCAAGCCCGTGCTTGTCATGACTCCCGGCGTAGACGAACACCAGGTCATCTCCCACCAGCGACGAAGGAATCGCATGACTGACCAATCCTTCAGTTTGCCAAAGCTCTTTACCGGTCGCGGGATCGTACGACGTCACACTTTCAGCGCCATTCGCGATCAGCTCGACGCGCTTCGATCCGCGCACGACTACCGGCGTGGACCACGACGCGCGGTTCTTTCGCGCAGTCTTCCAAACCTGCTTCCCGTTGCTTCGATCAAACGCCGCGATGTACGAAGCGTCACCCATTTCGGTATCAACCTGAAGAATCACCAGATTCTCAAAGATGATCGGCGACGTCCCTTCGCCATATCCCATCTTCGCGATCCCACCCAACTTCACGGTCCAAATGAGGTTCCCATCGAAGTCGTAACAGTAAAGCCCTTCCGATCCGAAGTACGCATACACGTACCGGCCATCGGTCGCCGGTGTCGAAGACGCGTAGGAGTTGGTCTTCTGCCGATCGTCGTACATGCGTCCTTCATAGACGGTCCGCTCCCACACGATCTTCCCGGTATCGACGTCGACGCAGAGCAGCTTCAAGCTGTGACTGCGCTCCGCGCCGCCAGTGTCAGGAAACTTCACGGTTTGTCCGTTGATGACGTGCTTGACGGCGCCGGCGCCGGGTATGACCGCACCTTCAACCGCAGTGGTGAGGAATAATCGATTACCCCAAACAATTGGCGACGAATGCCCGCGTCCGGCAATCGCCGTTTTCCACTTGATGTTTTTGGTGGGACTCCATTCGAGCGGCAGGTTTTTCTCGTCAGAAACACCCTGGCCGCGTGGACCACGCCACTGCGGCCAGTTGTCTACTACGGTTAAAGCACAAAGGATGAGGACTAGAGCAAACACAGCCTCACGGATTTATCACCGCTTAGCTGCCGATGCAATAGATATTCTTCTCTCCGCGAATGTAGATGCGTCCATCGGCGATCGCCGGCGACGCGTAAACCGGTTCGCCAACCGAGTTGGTGCCGATGATTTCGTGCTTTGGACCAGCCTTGATGATGAACGTATCGCCGTCCTCGCTCGTCATCAGGATCTTGCCCTCGAAAGCGACCGGCGACGCGGTGAAGGTTGCCGGAATCGGAATGCGGCCGCCTTCATACTTCACCTCTCCGGTCTTCGCATCGATGCACGTCAGAATTCCGCGATCGGTCGTCAGGTAGAGATAGTCGCCATAAAGAATCGGCGACGGTACGTAAGCGGTGCCCTTCGTATATTGCCACGGCACGTTCGGAGTGCCCGTCAGATCGCCGTTGTTGCCGAGACGGATGCCTAAAGCGATCTTTGCCGGAAAACCAGCGACGACGTAGACCATGTCGCTGTTCGCCACGGGCGACGGGATCGCATTGCTCTCGACGCCTTTATGCCTCCACAGCTCTTTGCCGGTCGCCGGATCGTACGACAGGATGAACTCAGTGCCACTCGTGATCAGCTCGGCGCGCTTCGCGGTCTTCACGAGCAGCGGTGTGGACCAACTGACCTGCACCTTGCGCGGCGTCCGCCAAACTTCTTTACCCGTCTTCTTGTCCAGCCCGACGATGAACGACGCTTCGCCGTTCTCTTCGTCACACTGCACGATCACGAAGTTGTCGAAAAGGATCGGTGATGTGCCGGTACCCATGCCAACAGTGCCGAGTTTTCCGAGGTCGGCTTTCCACGCGAGTTTGCCGTTGAAGTCGTAAGCGTAAAGACCTTCGGTGCCGAAGTACGCGTAGACCAGCTTGCCGTCAGTCGCGGGCGTCGAAGCGGCATACGAACTCTTGCGATGACGATCGTCGTACGGTGTGCCTTCCCACGCTGTCGATTGCCAGAGGACTTTGCCGTTGTCGCGATCGATTGCGATCACCCTGAACGTGTGCTTCTTGTTGGCGCCGATACTGTCGGGGTGCACAAAATCCTTGTTGTCCATCACGTGCCGGGCAGCCTTCGCTCCCGGAACCACGTCGCCTTCGATCGCAGTCGTCAAAAAGATTTTGTTACCCCAAACGATTGGCGACGAGTGTCCGCGGCCTTCGATCGGAGTTTTCCACTTGATGTTCTTCGTTGTGCTCCACTCCGCGGGCAGGTTCTTCTCCGTGGAGATCCCTGAACCATCGGGGCCGCGCCACTGCGGCCAGTTACCCGCGAACGAGGTAGCAGTCGCGGCGATTCCCAACGACACGACAGCGATAAGAGGGAGACTGATTCGACGTGTTAGTTTCACAGCATTTATCCTTCTGATTTATTGTTTCTTCGAAGCAGTTTTCGAAACCGGCGCTTCGCCAAAAGCAAACACATGGGAGACGGTGCGAACGATCAGCAACCCGTCGGAAATCGCCGGCGTCGCCATGATCGTTTCACCAACCGGGTTCTTTGCCAGGAACTCGTATTTCGGTCCGGCCTTCACTACGAAAACGTCGCCGTCTTCGCTCGACATATAAATCTTTCCATCCGAAGCAACGGGAGACGACGTAAACGCGCCGCCCGTGCCGCCGACTCGCTCCTGGTAAACGCGCTCGCCGGTCTTTGCGTTGTAAGCGGTCAGGACACCGTTGTTCGAGCACGTGTAGAGCAGATCGCCGTAGACGATCGGCGTCGGCATGTATGGACCACCGCGGTCCTTGCTCCACGCGATGAACTCGTTCGATGTTTGTTTGTCCTTCAGAGTCAGATCACCGTTGGCGCCAGGTTTGATCGCGTAA
>DATANW010000544.1:0-15140 GCA_036266055.1 Pyrinomonadaceae bacterium
CGTTGCTCATCGCGCTGAGTGCGTCGGCGATTGCGTATCTGATCTTTGGGTTCGCCGACTCGCTGCTGTTGCTGTTTCTCTCGCGTATCGTCCAGGGCGCGGGCGGTGGGACAGTCGGCGTGATCCAGGCCTACGTCGCGGACACGACCGCGCCGCAGGATCGTGCCCGTGCGCTTGGCTGGTTATCGGCGACGACGAACCTGGGCGTCGCGCTCGGTCCGGTGCTCGGTTCGTTTGCGATTGCGCTGGGGAAGTACGACGTGATGCCGGGACCGTCGACATTGCACATGGGCCAGGCCGCGCCGGGAATTATCGCCGCGGGACTGTGCCTGCTGAATATTGCATTCGCGGCGCGTTATCTGACCGAGTCACGCGACCGGGCTGAACACCAGTCGGCTAACAACGCACCCCGGCGAAAATCGCGCGACGTTATCTGGCGCGTCATCTCGCACTCCGGCGAACCGGCGTCGCGTTTGATCTGGACCTACGCGATCGCGATCGGCGCATTCCAGGGCAGTTTCTCGGTGCTCGCGCTCTTCCTCAACGCGCGTTTTCAGGTGACTGAGCAGACCATCGGTTACTTCTTCATGTACATCGGATCGATCTCGGTGTTCACGCGCGTGCTCTTGCTCGGACGGATGGTCGATTGGTTTGGTGAAGCAAAACTCTCGCGGCTCGGTCTCGTCTTGTTGGCATCCGGTGTCGTCGGAATGCCGCTGGCGCGGAACCTGTGGATGCTCGGCGTCGCAGTCGCGCTGATTCCACTGGGAACGGCGTTCACGTTTCCCTGTGTGACGTCTTTGTTGTCGCGCGTAATCTCGCCGCTGGAACGCGGTCTCTACATGGGCATGCAACAGACGTATGGCGGCGTAGCGAGGATCATCGCTCCACTCTTCTTCGGCTGGTCTTTCGACACACTCGGCGTTTCTTCGCCTTACTTCTTCGCCTCAGCGTTCATCATCGCCACGATCTTTCTCGGCTTCGGCTTCGACAAGTACGCCAAGCACGAAGAGACACCACAGATCATCGCCGCCGCAGTACCGGAAGAAGCTGAGTCAGAGATCGCGCCGGTCAAGTCTTCCTGAAGCATCGAGAGCTATTCGTTGAGATTGTCCATGCCGGTGAACTTCCAACCGGTCTTGGTTTGGTTGAAGTGGTAGATGATCACTTCATTGCCCGCGGCGTCGGGGCAGGCAATCGTAAAATGTTTGTAGTTATCGTGGTCGATTTCGGGCTTCGCTTTGCGGAAGCACGCAGCGGCGTCAGTTTGCTCGTTGAAGACCTTGCGGTATCGCTTCTGCAAGTCGGCTTTGCTCTTGATGCTCGGAATGCCGAACGACATCTGGATCGGAAAGCGCGAGAGCGTCGCGATGGTCTCGACGTTCTTGCTGGCCACGGCCGTTTTGAACTGCTGCCAGAACGTGTCACGCGTGTCTGCGCCCGCGAGCAGCAGCACAGTGAATAAGGCGATCGTTTTCATCGTTTAATTTAGGACTTGATTCCAAAGTCGATGCTGTGATTGGATGCGCACCATGCGAACACCCGTAAAAATCCGCCCGCTTGTCCTGGTACTGGTCTGCCTGGCGATGGCGCCGATTATGGCGCGCCCGCGCGCGTACGCGCAATCGTTCACGATGGAACAGATCAAGAGCTATCCGTTTCCCAACGAGCTGACCGCGGCTGGCAGCGGCTCGCGCATCGCCTGGGCTTTCAACGAGCGTGGACTGCGAAACGTGTGGGTGGCTGAAGGACCAGAGTTCAAAGCACGACGGCTGACCAACTACACCGTCGACGACGGACAGGAGTTGACGAGTCTCGCGGTTTCTGAAGACGGCAAGTACGTGGTCTACGTGCGCGGCGGCGATCACGGTTCGAACTTCGACAGCGCGGCGCCTGTGAATCCTACCCTTTCAGCAACGCAGACGCGCGTGCAGATCTGGAGCGTTCCGTTCGCGGGTGGTGAGCCAAAACTCATCGGCGAGGGTGATGAACCGGTCATCTCGCCGAAGAGCGATCGAGTCGCGTTCGTTAAAGAGCGCGGCATCTGGATCGCGCCAATCGACGGTTCGAGCGCAGCGAAGCGATTGTTCTTTGCGCGTGGCGAGAGCGGCTCGCCGGAGTGGTCGCCTGATGGTTCGCGTCTTGGTTTCGTTTCCAGTCGCGGCGATCATTCATTTATCGGAATCTACATAAACGATGCGACGCCGATCGTTTATCTGTCGCCGTCGACTGCGCGCGATTCAAGTCCGCGCTGGTCGCCCGACGGAAAGCGGATCGTGTTTGTGCGACGACCCGGAAACGGCGGCGCGCCTGAGCCGATCCTCGAACAACGTCCGCAGGCGTGGTCCATTTGGACGGCGGACGCGGCGACGGGTGAGGGAAGTCAATTGTGGAAGAGTCCGTTTACGTTGCGCGGCTCGCCGCCATCGACGCATGGCGGGACAAACCTGCACTGGGCCGCCGGCGGGCGAATCGTTTTTATGTCGTACCTGGACGGCCAGCCGCATCTTTATTCGATCTCGGAAAAAGGTGGCGAGCCGTTGTTGCTGACGCCGGGCAACTACATGGCTGAGTACGTCACGATCAGCGCCGATCGAACGTACCTGGTGTTCGCCGGCAACGCAGGTTCTGACGCCGACGACATCGATCGACGTCACATCGTGAAGGTGCCTGTCGATAAAGCGGAACCGATGGTGCTGACGCCGGGCAAAGGACTCGAGTGGACACCGTTCGTGACCGGTGACGGCAAGTACATCGCGTATCTCGCGGCGACGGCGCAACGTCCGCCGTTGCCGGCTGTGATGCCCGCCGGAGGCGGCAAGCCGGTGACGATCGCTGCCGATCGTGTTCCTTCGGATTTTCCGTCTAATCAACTCGTCATACCGAAGAAGGTGGTCTACAAATCACCCGACGGGCTCAACATTCACGCGCAGTTGTTTGAAGCGGCGGGTGGTGCAGCGAAGAAGCCCGCGATCATCTATGTTCACGGTGGTCCACCACGTCAGATGCTGCTCGGCTGGCACTACTCCGACTACTACACGAATGCTTACGCGCTGAACCAGTACCTCGCGAGTCGCGGGTACGTTGTGCTGTCCGTCAATTACCGGCTCGGGATCGGTTACGGGCACGACTTTCATCGACCAGAGCACGCCGGCGTGCAGGGCGCGTCGGAATACCTCGACGTGAAAGCCGGTGGCGAGTACCTGCAGAAGCTGCCGCAGGTAGATGCGAAGCGCATCGGGATCTACGGCGGTTCTTACGGCGGTTATCTCACCGCGCTGGCTCTCGCGCGCGATTCGAAGCTGTTCGCCGCCGGAGTCGACATTCACGGGGTGCACAATTGGACCGCCGAACGTGCCGCGCCGTTGCTCGAGAACCGTTACGAACGACCGCCCGACGTGCAGAAAGCGCTCGACGTCGCGTGGCAGAGTTCGCCGGTGGCATCGATGTCGACGTGGAAGTCGCCGGTGCTCGTGATTCATGGCGATGACGATCGCAACGTGCGTTTCAGTCAAACCACGGATTTGGTCCGGCGACTGGAAAAGGCGGGCGTGACGTTTGAAGAGTTGGTGATACCTGACGACACGCATCACTTCATGCGACATGCGAACCTCGTGAAGGTGAACAACGCGACCGCCGCGTTCTTCGATCGTCTGTTCGGCATGACCCGCGCCAGCGAGTAAACGAAGTGCGAGGCCGAAGGCCGAACGAGCGGCAAAGCCGCAACGGAGCAAAGCCTTTCCGGCGAGGCAAGCCTTCGCCGCACATCAGGCGGCAAAGCCGCGCGTTGGGATTCCAGACTCTCGAGGTAAAGTGAAGACTGTGGACGCAGCGTCGGGGAAGCCGGTTGACCAGTTTCCGTGTTCAGCTTGCGGAGCGGACCTGCTGTTCGAGCCGCAAGATGGGTTTCTGACGTGCCCGTACTGCGGGCACAAAGAAGCCGTCGCGCAAAGCACCGCCGAGGTGCAGGAAAGGCCGTTCGATCAGTATCTACACATACGGCCGGAGCAGATGGGCCAGCTCGCCGCGAACGCACTCGAAGTGCAGTGCCAGAGCTGCGGCGCGAAGTCGCTGTTCGTTCCTCCGGAAGTCGCCGGACGTTGCGAGTTCTGTGGCGTGCAGATCGTGGCCCAACCGAAGTCGGCCGATCCGATCGTGACGCCCGAAGGCGTGCTGCCGTTCAGCATCACGCAAAAGCAAGCAGGTTCAGGTCTGCGCGAATGGTTGTCGTCAAGATGGTTCGCGCCGAACGGCCTGAAGCAGTTCGCCCAACCGGAAGCGATTCACGGCATCTACATTCCGTTCTGGACCTACGATACTGACACCACGACCCGGTACGAGGGTCAGCGTGGTGACTACTACTACGTCACCGAAACCTATTACGAACGCGATTCGCAGGGAAACCAGGTGCAGCGCACGCGACAGGTCCGTCACACACGCTGGTCGTCAGCTTCAGGAACGGTGACGCGCTGGTTTGACGACGTGCTGATTCCGGCAACGGTTTCGTTCTCGTCGAAGCGGTTGCATGCATTGGAGCCGTGGGACCTTCCGGAGTTGAAACCATACAGCCCCGCGTTCCTCGCAGGCTTCAAGGCGCAGCGTTATCAGGTCGATCTCGAGCAGGGATTTGAACTGGCACGACAGGCAATGGCCGGCGTCATCCAAGGCGACGTGCGCGAGGACATCGGCGGCGACGAGCAGCAGATCGACGACCTGAGCACGCAGTACTTCAAAACGACGTTCAAGCATCTGCTGCTGCCGGTTTACGCCGGCGCATATCGCTTCAACGGCAAGGTGTTTCAGATCGTGGTGAACGGGCGCACGGGCGAGATTCACGGCGACCGGCCATACAGTGTTTGGAAGATCGCGCTCCTGGTTGCTGCTCTGCTCGTGCTGATTTTGATTTTAGTGTTGGCTTTTGGCGGAGGACGTTGAGAACAAAAGGAAGGTGAATTCCATATGGCCCAGAAACGGTTGGTGGTCTTGATCTGTTTGGCGGTTGCGCTTGCTCTCGCCGGTTGCTCGAAGAAAGCTGCGCCGCCGACGAATGCAACTGCGAGTGAAAGTGCCGATTCTGTTTATGAAGGCACGGCGAAGGTAAAACCCGCGCCGGGAACAGGAAACGTGCAAGGCAAGGTGCTTTACAACAACGCGCCCGTCGAGAATATCGAAGTCAAACTCTGCGAAACGTTCAGCCGGTTTCTCAGTGGTTGTGGCGGCAAGACGTACACTGCCAAGACCGACAAAGACGGCGACTTCGTGATCGCGAACGTCGAGCCAAAGGAGTACGAAGGGTTGACGGTGCGCATCTTCGATACCGATACAGTTATCTTCGCGACTACGGGCATCGCCGGCATCAGCTCCCAAAAGTATCCTGTCGTCGCGGACAAGACGCTCTTTGTAAAGCCAACGCACCTGTTCAAGACAGATCTAAAGACGGTGAATCCCAAGGCGGGGTCAACGGTGAGCGGGCAAGGTTTGGAACTGCAATGGGAGGCGTATCCGGATGCGGCTTACTACAAGTTCACTCTAAGTCCCGACGACCACCTGGTGGAGACGCCGTACATCAACGAGAAAGTTGAAGGAACGTCGTTTAAAGTCGCGAAGCCGTTGAAGAGCGGGAGTTATCGCTTGAAAGTTGAGGCGTACAACAGGGCCGAAAAGAAGCTGTCTGAGACTGCGGAAGAGACTAAGTTCACGATTAATTAAGGTACACGGATTACGCGGACTTATTTCTAAATCCGCGTAATCCGTGGTCTGTTGATATCAGCGATTCGGAGTCTTCACGTTGATCGTGTTCGAAAACGCCGAATTGCCTGACACGTTGAAGGCGCGGACTCGATAGCGATACCACGTGTTATTAGCCCGGCCGGTGTCGGAAAAGCTCGTAACGTTTGGTCCAGTCTGCGTTATCTGCGCGAAGTTCGTGCAGTTGTTACCCGTACAACGCTCGATCCGGAACCCGTCCTCATTACCTGAATTGTCCGTCCACGTCAGATTGATCTGACTGGGCGAAACGGCCGTGCCGCTCAGATTCGTCGGCGCGTTTGGCACCGGCGTAGGTGTCGGCGTCGGCGTCGGTGTCGGCGTCGGTGTCGGAGTTGGGGTTGGAGTCGGCGTTGGTGTTGGTGTCGGAGTTGGAGTAGGTGTCGGCGTTGGCGTTCCTCCACCGCAAGTCGGGAACTTGAACGACGAAATACGCGTGCGCCAGTTGAACTGACTCGTCGTCACGTAATACTCACTCGTAAACCAGAACGTGCAATCGTCGACCGGATCGACCGTTAACGCGCTGTAGTCTCCCCAGCGGCTGCCGGTACCCGTTTGACTGCCCGTTCCTGCAAACAGCGTCGCTTCACCCTGGCCCAGAACATTGAGCGGATCGGTCGCCAGGCGTCCTGCGTAACGCAACTGCGGGAACATCGTCGCACTCGATGCGCTGTAACCGATGGCGATATTGCCGTCCTGGTCCATCGCGGCGCTGCCTAACCATCGCCACGTCGAATCGGGTTGATAGGTGCTCTCCTGCGCGACCGTCACCGGTCCGCCAGTCACATCGCGCAACTCAAACCAGCGAATGCCGGCAACGGTGCCCGAACTCACCGTGTAGTTACCCACGACTGATTCGTGCGTGCCGAAGTTGCGATATGCGAGCCGGAACATCAGTCGATCGGCGATTCCATCGAGACGCGAGGTCGTGCCCGACTGCGGCACACACGATCGCGTCAGCGAACAGAGTTGCGTGAACCCTGCCGCCGGCGGACTGCTGAACAAGGTGAAAGTCGAATTCGCGGGCGTCGCGAAATCGGAGTGGAAGTGGAAGACGCGATAACTTCCGCCGCTGGGAAACTCGACGAACACCGCCGGCGCGCCGGGTGGCGGCAGGTTAGACCCGTCGATGTCCGCAGGCAGATACGTCTCCTCAAGCGGACCATTCGTGATTCCGGGCGTCACGAAAGTTGCCGGCAGTCCCGCCAGCATCTTCGCGCGATCGAAAGCGAAGGGTTGTGGTCCAAGAAACGACGTACCCGACGAGTTGAACACGTTCATGCTCATGTAGTAGCCATCGGGCCACACGCTCAAATGCGGATAGTCGAAGAAGTTGGAACCGAGGTTGAAATCGTAACGGTGATACGAGCCCGTGGCGTCGTTGGTCGTCGAAATCGCGACGCACTCATCGGTCGGAATGGAAACGCCGGCAAACTGCGAGATTAGCCAGCGGTCGGCGAGTTGATCGTAAAGAACGACCGGGTCGCCGCGGGTATTGAATTCACAAACGCCGCCGAAGCCGGTCCACACGGTCGCGATGTTGGATGGACCAAGCAGCGAGGCGCCCGTGGTCTTGTCAAAAACCTGAAATCCCTTGTTCACCATCTGCACGTACTGCGTGTCGCCGACTTCGCCATTCGTGTCAGGCGGCGCACAGTTGCACGAGACGCCGGGGAACGGGATACCGTCGAAGTTCATGTCCACTGCGGGCATGTTTGCCGCGGCCAGCTCATTTCCCGTGACGGTCGTTTGGACCACGCGGTCCGGCGCGTCTCGATGGAAGTGGGCGATCCTGGGGTTAGCGTTGGCCTCGCGTTCAGGGCCGCCGTCGTACGGCTTCTGCTTCATTTCCCGAACAGGCTTCGAGGTGTCGTTGCGAATCGAGATGCCGCTGGTGATCTCCTGCTTGCGGCCCTGACCCTGCACGGGCGCCGGGGCGCTGTTGGTTGCAGTGGGTGCCGCGGCCGCCGAGTCGGCCCATTTGGCCTCGATGATTCGCGGCACGATGGCGAGCGCCATCATAAAGAGAACTACCGCGCCGAGGACTGCTAGTCTCTTTCGTATTTGCATCTTATCGGGTTCTCCAAAACAGGGTTTCCTACGGGGGCGGAAAGAAGTAGCAGCACGCTAACACAAGGGCGCGACAGGGCGCAACAAAACTGTGGAAAAGTCGTCCGAAAAGTTGGACCGCTAGATTCGCGGTTTCATCTGTGTTATCTGTTAGCGAATCCCCGGCGAGTCCACCAGAACACAAGAGGAGCAGAACAGATGAGAGTATTTCGTATCAGTGTTGCCGCGATGGTGTTTGCGGCCTTTGCCATCCTGGCTTACACGCAGACGAGGCCGGCAGCGACCCCCGCGACACCCGCAAACAGGCCCGCCGCTGCTCCAGCGAACATCGCCATCATTGACTCAAACGCGTTCAGCGATGAAAAAGCCGGCATCGCGCGTGTCATGACTGCGATGAAGGTGCTGGAAGCGAAGTTTAAGCCGATCAGCGACGAGCTGAAAGGCATGCGCGACCGCCTGAACGCATTGCGGGCTGACATCGACAAGAAGCGAACCATCCAGGACCAGCGAACCACGGCGCAACAGGTCGAAGAAGCAGAGAAGCTTGAACTGTCGATCAAGCGCAAGGCGGAAGATGCGCAGGCGAGTTACCAGCGAGACTCGGTCGCGGCCCTCGAACCGTTGCAGAAAGACATCGCTAGTGCCTTGCAAACGTATTCACAGGCGAAAGGCATCTCGCTCCTGTTCGACATCAACCGCGTGCCCGTGCTCTACCACGCGCCGACACTCGATATCACGAGAGACTTCATCGCCGATTACAACCGCACGCATCCGTAATCGACGCCATGATGCTTCGAGGACTTATTTGTTTAGGCGTGGTTGTGTTTGCGTTCGCAGCCGAATCGCGCGCGCAAGCGCTGGACGTGCGTCTCGTGACGGACGAAGCGGAAGCCGTGCTCGCGGTGCTGGCGAAGAAAAAAGCCAACGAGCCGATCACTCAGGCCGACTGGACTCGCATCTTTTCCAGCGAGGGTTACACGCGTTTGAAGAAGCGTGAGCTCTCGATGCAGCGGCCGTTCGAGGACGCGGAGTTTCAGAAGTTTGTGCTGGCTGACGATCTCAGCCAACGCGCCCCGGCGCTCGAAGAGACGCTCGCGAAGTGGAAACGCGCGGACGTAACCCGCTCGGGCCAGTTGGCGTTGGCTTATCTGCCCGCCGGCGCGCGCATTCGCGCGAAGATCTACCCGGTAATCAAACCGCGCGAGAATAGTTTCGTGTTTGAGGTGAAGAGTGATCCTGCGATCTTTCTTTACCTCGATCCGGCTGTGACGCAGAAGAAGTTTGAAAACACGCTGGCGCACGAGCTTCATCACATCGGGTACGGCACGAGTTGTACGGCCGCCGAGACGGAGATCGCCAAGCTGTCCGAGCCGCAGCAGACCGCATTGCGCTGGATTAGCGCGTTTGGCGAAGGCTTTGCGATGCTCGCGGCGGCGGGTGGACCAACCGTTCATCCGCACGATGTCAGTCAGCCGGAAGAACGCGCGCGTTGGGACCGCGACATGAAAAACTTCAACTCCGACCTGAAGAAGGTCGAGAACTTTCTGGAGCGCGTGCTCCAAGGGAAGATCGCGGGCGACGAGATGCAGAAAGAAGGTTTCGCGTTCTTCGGCGTGCAGGGACCGTGGTACACCGTCGGGTGGCGAATGGTTACATTGATCGAAGAGACGTACGGTCGAAAGAAACTGATCGAAGTGATGTGCGACCAGCGTCTTCTGCTCAAGACGTACAACGAAGTCGCTGCCGTTTACAACCGCAAGCCTAAAGAGCCATTGGCAACCTGGTCTGATGCAGTTGTCACCTTGAAGTAATGTCAGTCAACGTTCAACGCCCGCCACTCAAATATCCAAACAAAAAATTTTCGGGACAGCTGTAGAATTCCGGTCTCGCCGTTCGTCGTTATAGTGAAGGCGGGGCACGAAGCCCGGCTCAAAACCATTTTAGGAGACGACATGCCACAATATCTCGTTTCGGGTTATCTGCCCGAGAACTTCGACCCGTCCGTACAGGACGAAGCCATGGTGGAAAAGATTCACGCGCTCAATCGCGAAATGATCGCTGCCGGCGTCAGGAAATTCGCCTGCGGCCTGGGCAAGACAGTGTCACTGCGACCGCAGCCGAACGGCGAGCTGCTCCTGACCGACGGACCGTACCTGGAGGCCAAGGAACAGGTGGGCGGTTTATCGATACTTGAAACCGCGAATCTGGAGGAGGCGCTAGCGTGGGCTCGCAAGGGCGCTGAAGTATGCGGGACCCCGGTTGAAGTGCGAGAGATTTTCTTCGTGCCGGCTCCCGCCGTAGAAGACTGACAACGCTGAACAACCAGTCCACTAAAGGATAAAGACATGCCAGAGTATCTAGTTGCAATTCAACACCCTGACGACTACGACCCGTCCCTCGAAGACGAAGCGATGATGCGCGATATCCACCTGCTCAACGAAGAGATGGAAGCTGCCGGTGTCAGAAAATTTGCCGGCGGTCTCGAACCGTCCGGCAAGGCGAAGTCGCTGCGCAAAGAGAGTGGCGGCGCCGTGGTCATCACCGACGGTCCATATCTCGAAGCCAAGGAGCACGTGGGTGGCTTCTGGATACTCGAAGCCGCCAACCTCGACGAAGCATTAGCGTGGGGACGCAAAGCGGTTGCCGCCTGTCGCGTCTCTGTCGAAGTGCGCGCGTTCCTCGAATTCCCAGCCGAATAAAGAGTCAACCCCAACACCATAAGGAGTAACACCATGCGTTTCGTAACGATCGCACTATTTGTCGTGCTCGCTTCGGCACACAGGGCAATGCCACAGGATGCTGCGACACCATATCCAAACATGGCGCCCGTCGACCAATACCTCATGGCGGATCGCGGTGCGGAGATAGCCCTGGCGCGAACTGCCGCGCCGGCGTCCATCTCACGCGATGCCGAGGTGCTGGTCCTTGGACGTCACGGTTTTGAAACAACGGTCAAAGGCAAAAACGGTTTCGTGTGTATCGTTGGGCGTTCGTGGACTTCGACAACGGACGCTGAGTTCTGGAACCCGAAGGTACGGGTGCCCATGTGTGTCAATGCCGCAGCCGCACGATCCTACCTTCTCCGATTCACCAGAATCACAGAGTTGATTTTGGCAGGACGCACGAAGGCCGAGATGGAGAAAATCGTCCTCGCCGCTGTCGCGAAGAAAGAATTGCCGCCGATGGAGCCGGGCGCCATGTGCTACATGATGGGGAAGGAAGGATACGGCGGCGACAGCGTTCCTCATTGGCCGCCGCACCTCATGTTTTTCTTTTCCGACGTCGATCCCGCGATGTGGGGAGCGAATCTGTCGGATTCTCCAGTTATCGCGATTGCCGACGCCGCGCAACATCTCACGCAGTTCGTCATTCCAACGCAACGGTGGTCAGACGGCTCGGACGATCGTCCGGCGTCGCCGGATCGTTCACATCATTAGCGTGTTTGCCTGACGACGACTTAAGATCAGCGCGAGCATGAGCGATGTCCATCAGACGATTGAGGCGGTGTGGAAGATTGAGTCTACGCGGCTCATCGCTGCGATAGCCCGCGTCACCCGTGATATCGGCATTGCCGAGGAACTTGCCCAGGACGCGCTGGTCGCCGCGCTCGAGCGCTGGCCCGAAGAAGGTATCCCGGACAATCCCGCAGCCTGGCTGATGACGGCGGCAAAGCGGCGCGCTATCGATAGTCTGCGCCGCGGGTTGATGCTTGTACAAAAGCACGAAGAGATTGCTCGGGAGCTTGAAGTGCAACAGCAGCGGCTCGGAGACGCTATGGACCAGGCACTGGATCAGGTGATCGACGACGACGTGCTGCGTCTGATCTTTACTGCCTGTCATCCTATCCTGGCGGTAGAACGACGCATCGCGCTCACGCTGCGTTTGGTTGGCGGCCTCACGACGGCGGAGATCGCGCGGGCGTTTCTTGTACCCGAGAAAACGATCGGACAGCGAATCTTTCGCGCGAAGAAGACTCTCTCGGAGGCTCATGTACCCTTTGAGACGCCGCGCGGAGACGAGTTGCGCCGCAGGGTGCAATCGGTGCTTTCCGTCGTCTACCTGATCTTCAATGAGGGGCATACCGCGACCGCAGGAGATGAGTGGATGCGCGCTGCACTCTGCGACGAGGCGTTGCGGCTCGGACGCATGCTGGCGCAGTTTCTTCCGGACGAGTCTGAAGTTCACGCGCTTCTGGGCCTGATGGAGTTCAATGCGTCGCGCACCGCGGCTCGCCGTGGAAGGAATGGTGAGGCGGTCTTGCTGCCGGACCAGGATCGCTCTTTGTGGGACGACGAACAGATTCAGCGAGGAATGTCGGCGCTCGAACATGCGCAACAACTAGGTGGCGGCGCTGGATATTATGCTTTGCAGGCAGCGATTACTGCATGTCACATGCGAGCTCGCACAGCCGAAGAGACTGACTGGGAACGGATCGTTCTTCTCTACGACGCCCTGATGCAAACCGCGCCATCAGGCGTCGTGGCACTGAATCGAGCAGTCGCAGTAAGCATGGCGCACGGCCCGGCGGCGGGGCTGGATGCACTCGATGACATAACCACGCCCGCCGGAGATCCTGCGCTGACCGGTTATCATTTGCTCCACAGCGTTCGCGGAGAACTGCTGATGAAAATGGGCAACTTCCCTGAGGCTCGTGAGGAAATCGAGCGCGCGATCGCAATGACGAAAAATCTGCGGGAGCAGGAACTGCTGACGGAGAAATTGAAGCAGATGCGCAAATCATGAACTATGAAGTCCGCAAAGCTACACTCGCGGATCGCGAGGCGATCGCGCGTTTGATTGCGGAGTCCGCGCGCGGATTGAGCCGTGAACATTATGACGATGCGCAGATCGAGGCGGCACTCGCATCGATATTTGGCGTCGACACCGATCTAATCGACGATGGCACTTATTACGTCGCCGAACAGGACGGTACTCTGATTGGATGCGGCGGTTGGAGCAGGCGCAAGAAGCTCTACGGCGGCGATCATTTTCCAATCCATGACGCCGGGATGCTCGACCCTGCCAACGAACCCGCGCGTATTCGTTCCTTCTTTGTGCATCCGGATCACGCGCGCAAAGGCGTTGCGCGGGTGATGCTATCTCTGTGCGAGAGCGAAGCGAAGGCGCACGGCTTCGCCGCCCTCGAGTTGATGGCGACGCTTCCCGGCATCAAGTTCTACGAAGCCAATGGTTATTCGCCTACCGGAGATTTTGATCTCGACCTCGCTGATGGTGTAAAAATCCAGTTCGTTCCGATGCGTAAAGAGTTGTGAGCCACAAAAAGGCGCAAAAGACAAAGCAGCCCCCAATGACTACTCCAAATGACAAACGCGAACTCCTGAGACACACCGTCGCGACGCTCGCTTATCGCGGCGGCAAAGCAGTCAGCAACGCGCCGCCTGATTTCAAAGACTTCCGTGTCGCCGGCGACGCGCGCACGCCCGGTGAAATCCTGTCCCACATTGGCGACCTGCTCGATTGGGCCCTCTCCATCGCTGTTGGAAAACAGACGTGGCACAACTCAACGCCGTTGACGTGGGAAGATGAGACTGCTCGTTTCTTCGCGGCGCTGGAAGCGTTCGATTCGTATCTCGCGTCCGACCAACCGCTCGAGTCGCCGGTCGAGAAACTGTTTCAAGGTCCAATCGCCGATGCGCTGACGCATGTCGGACAGATCGCGATGCTGCGCCGGATCGCCGGTGGTCCAATCAAAGGCGAGAACTACTATCGGGCCGAGATCGAGTCGGGAAGAGTCGGCGCGGACCAATCAGCGCGCCGGATCGAATTCGACTAACCACGAAGAAAAATTCAGGAGGAACTGCGTGAAATTCATCGCCGCCCTATTCGTCTTAGCATCCATGTTTCTGGTTGCTCCCCAGGAAGAGTTCAAACCGATCACTGTTTACCTCGTCCGACACGCCGAGCGCGCTGACGAACCACGCCAGGATCCGCCGCTGACTGAAAAGGGCACGCTGCGCGCGCAGGAGCTCGCCCGCATGCTCAGTAACGCAAACATCAAAGCGATCATCACGTCGCAGTACCTGCGCACGAAGCAAACTGCCGAGCCAGTGGCGAAACAGGCGAACGTCGCCGTGACGTCGATCAGCTTGAGTTTGAACCCGTCGAATCCGCGCATGATCTCGGAACAATCGACCGCCGAAGTGACAAACAAGATTTTGGAACGGAGCGGCGAGAGTGTGCTCGTCGTCGGCCACAGCAACTCGATACCCGACGTGATCAAGATGCTCGGCGGCGATGTTTCCGCCGTGATTGACGAGAAAAGGTTTGACGATCTGTTTGTCGTTACTGTTTACGGCAAGGGCAAGGCTAAGGTAGCGCACATGAAGTACGGCAGTGCTGAGTAAAGACGGCCTGAAACCACCAGCCAAAAATGGACCGTTCAGGCGCGTTTTTTCGCGTTAGGTTTTGAGGGGGCTGTTTACAGTCAAAGCCGGCGTAGTTGCCGGCAAGGAGAACAAGAATGAAACACCTGTTTCTCGCGATTTTGCTGCTCTTACCAGTTACCGCTTTTTCCCAGCACGGGCATGCGCCTGCGAAGGAGCCCGCGCCCGTCGTGTTAACTCCGGGACTAGGCGACATCAATCATCCGGTTTCGACCAGCAACGCCGAGGCGCAAAAGTTTTTTAACCAGGGACTCGCATACCTGTACGGTTTCAACCACGAGGAAGCCATTCGCTCTTTTCAGCAGGCGGCTAAACTCGATCCGCAACTCGCGATGGCCTACTGGGGCACATCGCTCGCACTCGGTTCGAACTACAACGTGCAGGCTGAAGGCCCGGCCTTAGTCCAGGCCTACACGAACTTACAAAAAGCGATCGAATTGGCGCCGAAAGCGTCGGAGCCCGAGCGTGCTTACATCGATGCGCTATCGAAACGCTACTCGTCTGACGTGAACGCTGATCAGACCAAGCTCGGCGAAGCTTACAAGAACGCGATGGGCGAACTCGCGAAGCGTTATCCGGACGATCTCGACGCCGCGACGCTCTACGCTGAAAGCATGATGAACCTGCGACCGTGGAAGCTCTGGTCGCATGATGGCAAGCCGGCGCCGGAAACGCTCGAGATTGTTGCCGTGCTCGAGGGCGTGCTGCGTCGTAATCCGAACCACACCGGCGCTAATCACTATTACATTCACGCCGTGGAAGCTTCCAACAACGCGGAACGCGCGCTGCCGAGCGCCGATCGTCTCGGCAAGATCGCGCCGAAGGCGGGCCACCTGGTCCACATGCCTTCGCATATTTACGTTCGCACGGGCGATTACAAAGAAGCAGCACAGGTGAACG
>DATANW010000545.1:0-14428 GCA_036266055.1 Pyrinomonadaceae bacterium
TAGCTCGTGGTTCCGGATCGCGCGGGCTTGCCGCTACCTGTCGCAGCAATAGAAAAACTGTGACGAGCGCGAGGAAAATGTAGAGCACGGTGAACGTGATGAACGGGACGATGAGACCGGGCATCGGCGTTACTGCTTCGCTGGTGCGCATCACGCCGTAAATGATCCACGGTTGGCGGCCGACTTCTGTCACAGTCCAACCTGTTTCAATCGCGATGAAGCCGAGGGGCGCGGCGGCTACAAGCACCCGCAGGAACCATTTCGAGTCAAGCCAGTTTTGGTTCCGGCGTCGTCCACGGAAACAACGCCAACTACCCCACAGCGCGACGAGCATCATGGCAACACCGCACGCGACCATGATCTGAAAAGCGATGTGCACGATCGCCACCGGCGGATGTGTATCGGCCGGAAAATCATTCAAGCCTTTAACGACGGCATTCGGATCGCCGTGGGCCAGGATGCTCAGCGCGTACGGAACCTCGATCGCGTAGCGTGTGACGCGTGCGTTTTCGTCAGGAACACCGCCGATCCGCAACGGCGCGCTCGTTTCCGTTTCAAACTGTCCTTCGAACGCCGCGAGCTTTACGGGTTGCGTAACAGCTACTCGCTTGGCGAGAAAATCTCCGCTCAACGGTTGCAGGATCGCGCTAACGCCGCCGACGGCCAACGCGATCGCTAGTGCCGCTTTGTGAAAACGATTCTCCGGATCGCGCCGAAGCATGTAGGCGTGAATGCCGGCGACGACAAATCCCGTCGCAGCGTAAGCGGCGAGCGTCATGTGAATGGTTTGCGGCAGTGAGGCCGGATTCAACATCGCCGCGATCGGATCGATATCGACCGGTTTACCGTCGACTAAACGAAAACCTGCCGGAGCGTTCATCCACGCATTGGCGATGACGACGAAGATGCCGGAGAGTGCGCCGCTGACCGCTACCATCACGCCGGCAAACAGGTGCGCGCGAGGAGGAATGCGCTTCCGGCCGTAAAGATAAATGCCCAGGAAGATGGCCTCGGTGAAGAACGCAAATCCTTCGAGTGAAAACGGCATGCCGATAATCGATCCGGCATAACCCATGAACCCCGGCCACAGCAATCCCAGCTCAAACGAAAGCACCGTTCCCGAGACCGCGCCGACGGCGAACAGTATTGCCGTGCCTTTGGCCCAGCGTTGCGCGATCGTCAGATAAATTTCGTCTTTGCTGCGCAGCCACTTCCACTCCGCGATGATCATTAAGAGCGGCATCGCGATTCCGATGGCCGCAAAGATGATGTGAAAGGCGAGTGACATCGCCATCTGCGACCGAGCTGCGAGAAGATCATCCATCGTCGTCTGGCCAGTACCTCAGACGATATTTTAATCTTTCCGCGGATTTTTTACGGCTTCGGAGGCAGCTTTTTGATTCTGTCTATAATTTGCATGGCGACGTCTGCGGCGTTTTCATCATTCGCCTCTTTCAAGTGGATTGGTTGAGAGCCTTCGAGTTCGTCCGGGACCGTCGTCTCCGGCCCGATCAAAATCGGAAGAATTGGCAATGGTGACTTTCGAGCTTTTGCTGAATGGATCTCAGCCATCGTCGAACTGGTCGGCCTCCCTGAAATCAGGACCACCATCAGATCGGCGTTCTTGATTATTTCGCTGATTGCTACGTCCCAGGGTAAGTCGGGCGAAAGCTCATCCGCCTTTGACACCTCGACACCGCTTTTTCTCAAAGCCTGCGCTAACGCATTACTCATTCTGAGATCGCTCAACCCTGCTGACACAAAAACACTCGAACGTGGCTTCGCTTTCTTTATTGAAGTTGAAGCGCTCTTAATCGCGGGTGCCGACTGCGGATACTCCAGTGTCAGCCAGTGTCGCTTTGTGAAAGCGTTGCCGTCCTTCGGCTTAATCTCGGCGTTGATTGTGAATTCTCCCCATCCAGCCGACTTCAGCAGAAACTTCTGTTGGCTGTTTGTTTGGTGTCGAACCGGATCCGCAAAAGTTGAATGGAGCTTGTAATTCACGTATTCGATCTTACTCAGCACATTCGCCGGTGCTTCAATCCAAACAGACCAATTCCACCAGTTCTGGCGCACGTACTCGGAACTTTGTCGCAGGTCGATCTGGCCGGCTAGAGTCGGAGGCGAAGACTTGCGGGAGGCACTCGCGGTTGTCGCACTCTTTGCAGGCGATTTGGCTAACGACTTTTTCGCAACAACAGCCCTGGCTGTCTTCTTTGTCGCCGCAGTCTTCTTTGACGATTTTCTTGAAGATTGCTTCTTAGCCATTCTTTGCCTCCTTGAGTTGGAGAATCGGCCAGGGATATCTGGCCTTCATCTGCCACATTACGTTCTGTTGCTGGTCCATCACGCGAAGCTCGATTTTATAAAGCGGATTCACACCGCGCAGATAAATAAACGTGCCCTCGTCTTCGGAAATATGCTGAACCTCTTTCCACGGGGTTGAGATGTCCTTGTCCCAGTAGCGGTGGCTGCACTTCAAACCAGCGTTGTTGTCGAGCTTCTCGGCAAGATTTTTGGGAAAAATCTGTGCTCTCATCTCCTGACCCAGGACGCGGCGCCATTCTGCGATTGTCTCGGAAATCCGGAGAATGGTTTCCATCGGATTGGCCGGGTTGTACGGGATGTATTCCTTAGGGTTCATACCCTGAAATGCCAGGCCGTCTTCCACGACGGCAATCGAGCGCATTTGGCGATTTATGGCGAAGTTATACTCCTGGTTCACCGACTGACTCCACGGCGCCTCGCCCGGCTGTTGGTTAGGATTCTTCAGAACCAGCGAAATGAGCGCGTCGCTCTGAATGATTTTGTCTTCAACTGCTACGTTGACAGGCTGACCGGCCAACGTTCTTCCGTATATCGGCGGCATCCCTACTTGACTCGAGATCAGTCTCTCGACTGCCTTGGTAAGGTCATATCCGTACCTGAACGAATAAGAAAGAAAGATCTTCATAAGTACGCCTCCTGACGCCTTAGTCGCCCGGTCTTTCTAACAGGCTTTTTTTCGATGTGTGATTCCATCGGACTTGGAAAACAGCGCGGCTGCTTCAATGAGTATGGATTTTCGGCCGTAAACATGTCAGAGCAACAAGCTGTTTTGCAAGCCTAAAACACCCCGAATGAATTTGGTAGAAACGTTCCGCTGCGTTTCGACATAACAAGTAGGCGAAACACTAACGCGACAGCGTCACCCCACACCTCACGCAGAACACCGAAGCAGCCCGCTCTACGGACAGCTTCGGTGTTCTACTCCCTCCTTTTGGAGTGATATTATTCGCAACCAGATTTCAGGCCCTCCCAAGCTGGTTCTCACGTGACGCTCAGGCACGTCCGCCTGAACTCCGAATCCCCTACACATTCACGCAGCACCAAATGAGGAGGAAACACCGATGGTGAACCCAAACAACAGCAGCGGCCGTGTCTTACGCGCGGCAAAAGTTTCGCTTCTATTCTTGACAGTAGTGTTATGGACGCTTACCGCGCAGGCCGCCGCGCCTGTGGGCCAGACAATCTGGATTCGCGCGTCTGCGACGGGTCTTTTTGTGTCGGCAGACCAGAACCGGGGAACGTGGGCGCCGCTCGTTGCCGATCGTTCGACCACGAGTGCGTGGGAGCAATTTCAAGTGGTTGACGCGGGAGGCGGTTTTATCGCCTTCAGATCCGTCGGCACCGGACTCTTTGTTTCGGCAGATCAGAACCGCGGAACGTGGGCGCCGCTGGTTGCCGATCGGCCATCTATCGGAACGTGGGAGCAGTTTACGTGGTCGGACATTCCCGGTGGCGCTTTCACTCTGCGCGGCAGAGCGACCAACCGTTTCGTTTCGGCTGATCTCGCGCGCGCTTCATTTGCACCGCTCGTAAGCGATCGCACGGTGGCGAATACGTGGGAACAGTTTACGTGGGGCGCGGTGGGTACACAGCCGCCGGCCGGATCACCTCCGGGTTTTCCCAATCTGATTTGGTCCGATGAATTCAATGGAACGTCGATCAGTTCGGCAAACTGGGGATTCGATCTCGGCGGCGGTGGCTGGGGCAACAATGAGCTTCAGAACTACACCAGCAGGACCGAGAATGCCCGCGTCGGCGGCGGGTTACTGACGATCGAAGCGCGACGCGAGAATTTCGGCGGCAACGCCTACACGTCCGCTCGTATGAAGACGCAGGGCAAACAATCGTTCGGCATCAACACCTGGGTCGAAGCGCGCATCAACGCGCCTGAAGGGCAGGGAATCTGGCCGGCCTTCTGGATGCTCGGCAACAGCATCAGCACGGTCGGCTGGCCGTCGTGCGGCGAGATCGACATTATGGAGATCCAGGGACAGAACCCGGCCCGAAACTTCGGCACGATTCATTGGGCCGACGCGAATGGACAGCACGTGTCGTTCGGCGGGATCTACAATTCGTCGTCTTCGCTGACTGCCGGGTTCCATACGTTCGCGATCTCACGCACCGCGACTTCCATCAAATGGTACGTCGATCGGATTCAGTATGCGGAGGCGAACATCTCGGGTGGCATCAACAGCACCTCCGAGTTTCAAGCACCGTTCTTCATCATCCTCAACGTCGCGGTTGGCGGAAACTTCGTCGGCAATCCCGACGGCACTACGGTGTTCCCGCAACAGTTGCAAGTTGATTGGGTAAGAGTTTGGAGTAACTGATAATTCGGTTTGAATCCGTGTTCCCGGCGCTCGTCCGGGAACACGGATCACAAACATTAAACTGTAACGGCAGCGACAATTCCTGCATCATCTTCCGGTCCCATTCTTCGATCGGATCCATTCCGGCAATGTACTTGCGCTCTGGATTGCTGATTGGATTTCTCACGCTAAGGATCTCCGGACCGGAAGCGAGGATAACCTTCTTGTAATTAGGGGCCGCGCTCGTCCAGAGCTTCGAATGATAATGCCGCGCCACGTTCGTAAGACTGCCAAGCTGACTGCACAGTCGCTTGAAGTGCTCGACAACCTCCGTTGGCTCCAATCCCAGCGGACGATGACAGAGCGTGTAACCGTCATAATCGCGACTGACCGTGTTCGGAAGTATGCGTCCCTCTTTTGCCAACTGCCGGAAGAACGGAGTCTCCGGGTAGGGACAAACGATGCCGAGGAAAGTGATGTTGAAGTAATGAAGGTCTGACAGGTACTCCGGCAGCTTCTCGAGATATTCGTTGGTATCGCCGTCAGAGCCGACCAGCAGTCCGAACGACAGCATGATTCCGTTCTCGAAGCAACGGCGAATCGTTTTGTCGACGTCGCCGATCTTGTTCTGCCCCTTGTTCATCGCCTTGATTGAATCAGGGTTGAGCGACTCGAGTCCGGTGTAGACGTAACGACATCCGGCCCGGGCCATCAGCTTCACAGTCTCCTCGTCCTTCAGCACGTTGAACGTCAACGCGCAGCCCCACGTCTTCTTTAATGGAATAAGCGCCTGGCACAGTTCGCGGAGGTAACGCGGATCGCCGCCGAGATTGTTGTCCAGAAACGAAAACGAGTTGTCGAACAGGCCGAAGTAGTTCTTGTTCCAACGCATCTTGAACTTGATCTCGTCGACGACGTGCGACACCGGACGATAGCGATAGCGTTCGTGTCCGGTCAGCACGCAGAAGTTGCACGTGAATGGACAGCCTCGCGAAGCCTCGATGCCGGGAAGTCTGATCTTATTGGTCCGGAAGTCCACCAGATCATAACGGTATGGTCTGATCTCGGCAGGTCCGTTAGACGCGAAGCTGTATCGTCGTTGCAAGTTGCCGCGTTCGAAGTCGCTGATCAGCGCGGGCACGTTTGATTCGGGTTCGCCCGTGACAACGGCGTCGAAATATTTTTCACAGTCGTCGGCGAAGTGCACGGCGTGCCGGCCGCCGGCGACTGTCTTCACACCGCGACGACGCAGCAGTGTCGAAAGGACTTTCGTGTGTTCGTAGTAGGAATGTAGATACGAGAAGAAGACGAGGTCCCAATCGCGGTCGAGCGGGACGTCAGCCTCTTTCTCGTTGTAGACCTCCACTTCCGCGTGGTTCGGACAGAGTGAAGCGATGAGTTCCGGAACTGACGATTGCATGACGCCGCGCTCTTTTCGCGCGAGGCGTGTTGGGTGTGTGTAGGTGCTGATGATTGCAATTCTCATTACGGCGCCTCCGTTTTGGACCAGTTTGTCTTACGCTGCGGATTTGGTTCCCGTGGTTCGTCGGCCACTCCAGAGCGGTTGCTCGGTCCGGCGTGCTTTCTTCGGCAGGTCAAAGGTTCCGAAAAGATAGTCAAACAGCGGAGACGTGACTCCGTAACGAACGGTCGCGTCGTAGTGGTGATGTTGATTGTGATACTTGCGCAAATAGCGAATCAGGCGGTTTCGTGCGGTGCCGTGATGCGCCTGAAAGTCGAGATACTCGTAAAAGAAATAACCGGCCATTAATCCGGTGAACAGGTATGTCGCCGCGTGCCAGTTACCCGATATGACCCAGGCCGCAAGAAAATAGACCACGCATATCGGCAGACTCTCGCCGAGTTGCACGTTCAACCGCTGTAACGATTGCGGATCGTCGTGATGTCTGAGATGGGTGAGGTTTCCGGGTAAATTGAAGCCCCGGGCGCGGGGTATGCGGTGCAAAACCCAGCGATGGACTACGTACTCGACGAGACCCCACGAAAGAAGCCCGGCTGCAAACAGTACGCCGGCGAAGGCAAGCGACGGCGCCTCACTGCGCAGCACCGCCACCTGCAAGACCAAAAGCACGCCAGTGTAAAAGACGAAAGGTTTGTAGAGTTGAAATCTATCAACCTGCCGCCTGCGATCATTTCTGCTTTGCTGTACTCGACTCATCGTCCGATCCCTCGTCGTAATTGGTCCACACAACCATCTGTGGCCCAATCGACGAAAAGATCACACACTGAGTCCGACTTGCCTGGACTATGTCTTTACTTTGCCGGGGCGCCGAACGAATACAACGCACTCCGGGTGCGGATGAAGAGATTATTACCGGCGATCGCGGGCGTGGCCCAAACCTCTTCACCGAGGTCGTTGGTCGCCAGAATCTCCCATTGCGCGTCAGCTTTGAGCACCGTCACTTTGCCGCTCGCACTCACGACGTAGACTTTGCCGTCCGCCGCCACCGGAGATGCGTAGTATTCCTCCAGCGCGTCCGGTGTGCGGCCCTGTTTCAGGACCTGTCCACTGGCCGGATCGAGCGTGGAAACAATCCCGCCTTCTTTCATCAGGTACATGACGCCGCGATAAATGAGCGGCGCAGGTATGTTCGGGTAACCCTTTTGCAGCCGCCAAACGACGTGCGAAGTCGTGACGTCGCCCTGACCTGACAAGCGAACGGCGGTCAATCCATGACCGACAGCAGTTGAATTGCGAACGAATTCGTATTCGGCGCGGTCGATGTAACCGTCTCGATTCGCATCCAACCAACCAAAATGTTCCGCGTAATCAGGCGTGGACTTCATCTCGTCCACATGGATCTTCTGGTCCTTGTCTTTGTCGTACTGCTTCAAACTCTCTTCGAACGGCGGAAAGAAGGGCTGGTCACCGCCTTCTCCCAGCACGTAGACGACGTCTGTGCCAAGTACGGGCACGCCCTTGGGATACGCGCCGACCTTCGATACCCACCACAGCCGCTCGCCTTTATCGAGTGAATATGCGTCTACCGAGTTTGAACCAAGGACGATCACTTGCGCTGGTCCATTGGCGGGTTTGTAGATAGCCGGCGTCGAATACCCTTCGAAATTGGAACGGTTGGTTTTCCACAGCACTTTTCCGTTGCGCGAATCTACCCCGACGATAAACGACCCGTCGCGGTGATCGCAGACCATCACCACAGTATTGCCCGCCAGCACCGGCGATCCGCCCATGCCGTAGAAACTGTTGAATGGTCCTAACGGCACCCGCCATCGCTCCTTACCGTCTGGTCCATAAGAGATCAATCCGAGCTCGCCAAAAAACGCAAAGACGTTCTTGCCGTCACTTACGGGGCTCGGGGAGGCAGCGTCGTTGGCCTTATAGATCGGCATTTGCCGTGCGCGCGCGACCTCGCTGCGCCACAGGACCTTGCCGGTTTTGCGATCGAGAGCGAGTGTGATCAGTTTGTCGGCTTCGCTGGCGGTCAGAAAGATGCGGTCGGCGGTAACGACTGGAGACGATCGGGCGAAGGGAACCGCCGTTTTCCAGACCAGGTTCTTTTTGGGACTGAACTCAGCAGGCAGGGCCCCGCCTTCGGCGACACCCGAGCCGTTGGGCCCGCGAAACTGCGGCCATTCGTTCGTAAGTTGTTGCGCGTGAGTCGACGAGGCAAAGACGACAACAAGCGCGAGAGTGATCAGCGATAGTGGGAGTAATTTTTGGTATTTCATGGGCGCAATTCTCCCCCACTCCGCGAACGCTGGCAACCAAAATTCAACCGGGAAAAAAACTACGGCTGGCGTCCGCGCCTTGACACGTTCGCTCGACGTAAAGTATCTTGACATCAAGGTAAAAATACGAAGCGAAGGGCGAGAGCATGGAGAAACTGGAATCGTTAACGGGCGGCAGCGGCGTTCACGTCTTTCTCGTGCTGTGGAAAGCGGCGCGAGCGGTCGAAGCATATGCGGAAAATAGCGTCTCGCAGTTGGAGATGTGCGGCAGCGATTTCGCCGTGCTGGAGGCGCTCTTGCACAAAGGGCCGCTGCCGGTGAATGAAATCGGCAAGAAGGTCTTGCTGACCAGTGGCTCGATCACCAGCGCCGTCGACCGTCTGGAAGATAAAGGGCTGGTCCAGCGACGCGCCCACAACACTGACCGCCGGGCGAAGATCGTCCATTTAACGAGGCAAGGCAAGAAACTAATCATTGCTCTCTACGCCGATCATGCGGCGGACATGGAGCGACTAGCATCTGCCTCGCTGACCAAAAAGGACCGCGAAACGTTGATCCGATTGTTGAAACAGATCGGTTACGAAGCAGCGGAGCGGATGCGCACAAACAAAGCGGAACGAAGCGCGTAAAGTAGCGCGCGGTTATGCAAACGGAGGAAGTAATGTCAGCAGTAAACAAAGCAGTGAGATCACAGACGACAACCGGCGCCGGACGCACGGTCGCCGGAGTTATAAACAGCATCGAGACTTTAGAAGGCGCGGGCTTTTTGGTGCGCCGTCCATTTCCCACGCCTGGGTTTTCAGAGTTCGATCCATTCCTGTTGCTTGACGAGATGGGACCGATGGACCTCGGCCCGGGTGAGGCACAAGGCGCGCCCGATCATCCGCATCGCGGTTTCGAGACGGTAACCTACGTGTTGTCGGGAGATCTGGAGCACAAGGATTCCCGTGGTCACGCCGGACGCTTGCGGCCGGGCGATGTGCAGTGGATGACCGCGGGCGCCGGAGTTGTTCATTCTGAAATGCCGACCGCTGAGTTTCATCGTGCAGGCGGACGCATGCATGCGTTTCAACTCTGGGTGAACCTGCCGAAGCGTGACAAGATGATGAAGCCCCGCTACCAGGAGATTCCGAGCGCGCAGATTCCGAAAGCGACGTCAGCCGACGGACTCGTGGAAGTGACAGTGATCGCGGGTGAAGCGTTGGGCCAGCAGGCCGTCATCGAAACTCGCACGCCCATTCTCTATCTTCATTACCGGATCAAACCGGGCGGCTCGATCTCGCAGACGGTGCCCGGCGCGTACAGCACTTTCGCGTACGTCGTCGACGGTGAAGGGAAGTTTGGCGAAGAGCGCGAGCGGGGAACAGACGGGCAGATGATCATGTTTGCGCAGGACGGTGATGAGGTGCGTATCGAGAATTCGTCAGACGCGAGAGCTACGCTCGACGTGTTGCTCATCGCGGGTTTGCCTTTAAATGAACCAGTTGCGCGTTATGGTCCATTCGTGATGAACACGCGCCAGGAAATTTACGAAGCGATTGAGGATTATCGTCTGGGCAGAATGGGCGTGATTGGCTCTTGATCGCTGGTGAGGTTTGGTTTGCAAGGAGGAGAAATGGTAGCTGAAATACATGATCGCAGATCATCGGCGATTGACGTGGCGCTGCTAATCGCGCGCGTGATTGTCGGAATTGTTTTCATGATGCACGGCGCACAGAAACTGTTCGGCGCGTTTGGCGGCCCGGGACTGTCAGCGGTGGTCCAGATGATGGGACCCTTGGGTTATCTGGTTACGATCGGCGAGTTCTTCGGTGGTTTGGGATTGATCGTCGGGTTCCTGTCGCGGTTCTCAGCAGCGTCACTGATCGTGATCATGCTGGGGGCAGTCGCAATGGTGCACGGCAAAGTTGGTTTCTTTATGAACTGGACGGGGAACCAGGGAGGAGAGGGTTTCGAATATCACCTTCTCGCGATCGCCATTCTCCTCGTGATCCTCATCGCGGGACCCGGGCGGCTTGCTGTCGCCCGAGTCTTACCGCTGCCGAGATGGGCAGCTTAACCATGCGCTGATACCACGATCGTGGTAGATCGCAGATCCACCATGCCGTGATGCGGCAGGCAGGCATTACGTGGCAGAATGATGTTTCTACTACAAAGAAACATACGTTATGGCGAAACCAGTCTTGCTAACGGTGGACGACGATCGCGAGGTATTGCGCGCCGTCGAACGCGATCTGCGACGGAAGTATGCGGGAGACTATCGCGTACTACGCGCGGGATCGGGTCAGGAGGCGCTCGAAATCGTTCGCGAGTTGAAGATCAGAAACAACTCGATTGCGTTGTTTCTGATCGATCAACGAATGCCGGGAATGTCCGGCGTTGAGTTTCTGGCGCAGGCGATCACGCTGTTTCCGGATGCAAAACGAGTGTTGCTGACCGCCTACGCGGACACCGACGCCGCGATAGCCGCTATCAATGACGCCGGCATCAATCACTACCTGCTGAAACCGTGGGACCCGCCCGAAGAAAATCTCTATCCCGCGCTCGACGAATTGCTTGAAGATTGGGAGGCGGCGTTTCCTCCCGTGTTTGAAGGCATCCGCGTATTGGGTAATCGCTGGTCGCCGGCTTCGCACAACATCAAAGACTTTTTGGCGCGCAATCACGTTCCGTATCAATGGCTCGATATTGAGACCGCCGCTTCGGACTCTGACGTCGCCGCGTTGGTGCACTTGCTGGACGAGGAAGAGACGCGCAGTCTGCCGATGGTGATCCTTCCGAACGGCACACGTTTGCGACAACCCGCGCTCGCCGACCTCGTCGAGCACATCGGACTCAAAACTCGCGCGACGGAAGCGTTCTACGATCTCGCGATCGTCGGTGGTGGTCCGGCAGGACTGGCCGCCGCCGTTTATGGCGCTAGCGAAGGTTTGCGAACAGTCATGATCGAACGCGAAGCTCCCGGCGGTCAGGCGGGCATGTCGAGTCGTATCGAGAACTATCTTGGTTTTCCCAGTGGTCTAACGGGCGCGGATCTCGCCCGGCGCGCGGTGGTCCAGGCGCGTCGGTTCGGCGTGGAGATCATTTCGGCGGAGGCTACGGCCGTACGCGTTGATGGACCATACCGGCTTTTACAACTCGCCAATGGCGCGGAGGTCAGTTGTCATGCGTTGCTAGTGGCGACTGGTGTGCAGTGGCGCAAGCTGGACGCGCCCGGAGTTGAACGTCTAGCCGGCGCGGGCATTTACTACGGCGCGGCGATGACGGAAGCGATGTCGACCAGGGGCGAGGATGTTTACGTGGTTGGCGGCGCGAACAGTGCCGGGCAGGCAGCGATGCACTTCTCGCGGTACGCGCGGCGCGTCGTGATGCTGGTGCGTGGTTCGTCCCTGGCCGCTTCAATGTCGCAATACCTGATCAATCAATTGAAAGCGACGCCAAACATTCAGATCGAATTCAACACGAGCGTGGTGGAAGCACATGGTGACGATCACCTCGAAGAGATTTCGATCCACTGCACAGTCACCGACGAAACCAACAGAGTCCCGGCCAACTCCTTATTCATCATGATCGGCGCCGCGCCGAACACGGACTGGCTTGCGAACATCGTGGAACGGGACGAGCTCGGCTTTATTTATTCCGGACCCCAACTCACGCGCGACGGCAAACGGCCCAGCGGGTGGAAGCTCGATCGCGAGCCGGGGCTGTTGGAAACGAACGTTCCCGGCATCTTTGTCGTCGGCGATGTGCGGCACGGATCGGTGAAGCGGGTGGCGTCGGGAGTGGGCGAAGGCTCGGTGGCAATTTCTTTCGTGCATCAGTATTTGAGCAAGGTCGTGTAACCAGATGGAAGAAACGGGAACAGAAGGCGCTGGTGTGCCGGAGACAGTGTCGGGCGGCATCGAAACAATGTCGCCGACGACTTCTTCGCCGCCGGATAAAGTCGAGGCACTTCGACGCGTTCAAGTGTTTGCCGATCTGCCGGATGAGCAGTTGCAGTGGTTCGCGGGCAATACGGAAGACTTTCGTTATGCGGCCGGAGACGTCGTCTTTCGCAAAGGCGACAAGGCCGAAAACATGATCGTGTTCCTCGAAGGCGAAGCACACGCTTACTGGGACGAGACCGATCACGACACTGTTTACATCGTGCGCGCAGGCGATCGGTCGACTGAAGTAAGCGGGATGCTGCCGTTTTCGCGGATGACGGAGTTTACGGTGACGGGGCGCGCGGTCACAGACGTTCGGTTACTGCGGTTTCCGGTGCGCCTGTTTCCCGAGTTGATGCAGCGGGCGCCGGTGTTGGTCCAACGGCTCGTCAGCATCATGAGCGATCGCGTTCGCGAAGCAACCACGGTCGATCAGCAGCAGGACAAACTCATGGCGCTCGGCAAGCTGTCAGCCGGACTTGCTCACGAGCTAAACAATCCGGCAGCGGGTGCGGTGCGCGCAGCCAATGATCTAATCGAAACTCTCAAGCAGCTGCGTGCGGCGGACATGAGACTTTGCTCGCACGATCTGACGGACCAGCAGGCAGCGTCGATCGATGCATTTGAGCGCCTGGCGATCGAGCGTACGGATACCGCCGGCCACTTGAACTCGTTGGATCAGAGTGACAAGGAAGATGAAGTCTCGAACTGGCTCGAAGGACACGGCATTCCGGAACCATGGAATCTTTCGGCCAACCTGGTCGAGGCGGGAATCGATTCCGACGCGCTCGATCAACTGCTCGGGCAGACGCCGCCTACATCGCTCGCCGACGTATTGGCGCGTGTGAACTGCCAACTCGCAGCGGCGAAACTGGCCAATGAAATCAGGACGAGCACGACGCGCATTTCCGAACTGGTAGGAGCAATAAAAGAATACAGCTACATGGACCAGGCGAGTCTTCAGGACCTCGACGTCCATAAAGGTCTCGACAACACGCTCCTGATCCTCAAGTACAAGCTCAGAAAGAAAGACATCACGTTGACGCGCGAGTACGATGAATCGCTGCCGCTGATCAAAGCCTACGGCAGCGAACTCAATCAGGTCTGGACCAACTTGATCGTCAACGCCGTCGATGCGATGAGTAATGGCGGCAAGTTGAAGGTGCGTACCAGGCGCGAGCCGACGGATATCCTGGTTGAGATTCGTGATAACGGTGCGGGAATACCGGCAGCGGCACGATCGCGTATCTTCGAGCCGTTCTTCACGACGAAAGCGGTCGGTGAGGGGACCGGACTTGGTTTGGACACGGTCGCCCGCATCGTTCGCAAACACCGCGGCAATGTTCGTTTCGAATCGAAGCCGGGTGACACGTGCTTTCAGGTGCGGCTGCCGATCCGTTAACCGCTCAAAGCCGCCGTCTGGTCAACAATGCTATGACGGCGACGAATAGTGCGGAGCCGATGATCGACCAGACGATCGGGAAGTTGGTGTCGCCGATGCGAATCGCGAAAAGTTCGGGCAGGCCCATCGCTCGGGCCAGCCACATGCCGAGCACGGCGCCGACGAAACCGAGGGCGATCGACACCAGGCAGCCGCCCCGCGAAAAACCGGCAATCGCCTGACCCAGCGACCCACAAATCCCCGCAATCAACAACAACACCAACAGATCCCATAACGTCATGTGGTCTACTCACTTTCCAGACATTTTTTTAATCCGTGTTCCTACTAACAAGGATCACCGACCGGTGCGGCGCTCCATCGCTTCCGGATAACGCGCACCCTGGACCGTGATGCTTGAAGTCGCGTCGTCGATCTCGCGCAGATCGTCGGCCGTGAGTTTGACGTCAACCGCGGCGAGGTTCTCTTCGAGTCGATGCAACTTCGTGGTGCCCGGAATCGGCACGATCCACGGCTTTTGCGCAAGCAGCCACGCGAGCGCGATCTGCGCCGGCGTCGCGTTCTTGCGCTCGGCGATCGCGCGTATCAGATCCACCAGCACCTGGTTCGCTTTGCGGGCCTCGGGTGTGAAGCGCGGAACGATGTTGCGAAAGTCGGAACTGTCGAACGTCGTATTCTCGTCGATCTTCCCGGTCAGAAACCCTCTGCCGAGCGGACTAAACGGCACGAACCCGATTCCGAGTTCTTCACACACG
>DATANW010000546.1:0-9433 GCA_036266055.1 Pyrinomonadaceae bacterium
GGTTCACGGCGCGGAAGAAGATTCAGGGCTTTGGGAAGGTGATCACGCCGGGGTTGATCAACGGCCACACGCATGTGCCGATGGTGCTGTTTCGCGGGCTGGCTGACGACCTCGATCTGCAGGAGTGGCTGACGAAGTACATCTTTCCGGCGGAAGCCAGGAACGTGACGGAGCAGTTTGTGCGCGTCGGCGCGCGGCTCGGGCTTGCCGAGATGATTCGCGGCGGAACGACGACCTACTGCGATATGTACTACTTCGAAGATGCCATCGCCGACGAGACTGCAAAGGCTGGTGTGCGCGGCGTGCTTGGTGAGACGATCATCGACTTTCCCGTAGCCGACAACAAGACGAACGCTGAGGGCATGGCGTACGTTGAGAAGTTTGTGAGTCATTGGAAAGGCCACGAGTTGATCGTGCCGGCGATTGCGCCGCATGCGCCGTACACCGTTTCGGAAGCTCATTTGAAAGCTGTGCGTGCGTTTTCCGATCGCACGGGTGCACCGATCGTCACGCACATTTCGGAAACGAAGCGCGAGCTCGACGACAGTATCAAAGACAAAGGCGCGAGTCCGGTCGCTTATCTCGAGCGCATCGGGTTCTTGAATGATCGCGTGATTGCGGCGCACGTCGTGTGGCCGCAGGGTACGGATATTTCCATCTTGAAGAAGCGCGGCGTTGGGGTCGTTCACAATCCGCAGTCGAATATGAAGCTGGCGTCGGGCGTGGCGCCGGTGCCGAAGATGATGACTGAAGGCGTGTTGATAGGGTTGGGGACAGACGGTGCGGCGTCAAACAACGATTTGAACATGTGGGAAGAGATGGATACGGTCGCGAAGTTGCACAAAGTGTTTAGCGGCGACCCCAAAGTCGTGTCGGCGCAACAGGCGTTTGAGCTTGCGACCATCGGCGGCGCGCATGCGTTGCATCTCGAAAAAGAGATCGGGTCACTCGAGGCCGGGAAGCGCGCCGATCTCCTGATCATCGATCGCGACACGCTCAATCAAATCCCGCTCTACAACATCTACTCCGACCTCGTCTACGCCACCAAGGCTGCGGACGTCCAAACCGTCATCATCAACGGCCGCATCGTCATGCGCGACCGTCGCTTGTTAACTCTGAACGAAACCACTGTCAAAAACGACGCCCGCGCCCTCCGCGACAAAATCATCAAAAGTTTGGCGACTCCCGCGGCGTCGCAATGAAGCAATGGCGCGCAACTACGGCGCGATTCGAATCGTGCCTGTATTGCTCGTTCGCGTGTGTGCGCGAACGAAGACGGTCCAGGTACCTGGCGTCAGAGTGTCCGGCAGCCTTACTGTCACTTGAGTCAAATCAGAATTCGCAACCGGGCGTACGTCTTGTGCCGATATTTCCAAGAGCTGACTCCCGGTGAACCGCACGATCACGGCCGCTGACGATTCGCCCGGATTCAACTGCAGGCCCCGTGCGAACAGCACTATGCGCGTGTTCCGATCGGTTCCGCTCGTAGCCCAGTCTGGAAGACCTGCGACCGGGAAGGGATCTCTCACTGCCAGAATCGAATCCAGCGCCGCCGCCTGACCTGCAACTGGGCCAGACTCTTCGAGCACCAACTCGAGTGCGTCGTCATTAACGATCGCGCCAAGGGCCTGATTCGATACGAAGAAGGCGCCGGAAGGATTCGTCAGAAACACGCGGAACGTTTCGTCTGCTTCGGCGTTGTTGTCACCGCAAATCTTGATCGGGACCATCACGGTTGTGGCACCGGGCGTGAACGAGAACGTGCCGGTGCGGCTTTCGTAGTCAGCGCCAGGAGTAGCACAACTCGCACCGCCGAACGCGCTTTGGTTATTGGTCGTAAAGTTGCCGCTGACGGCACGACCCGTTGCCGCCGAAAGACCGATCGTAAATACCAGGTCTGTCGTCGTGCCGGCATTGCCCTCCACGACCGAGACACTGGAGATCCCGATTTGGGGTGTCGTGGAGTGATCCAGCAGCGTGACGAAAACGGTACTGGGGGCGCCAACGCTCTCAGGACTCGAATTGTTGCGCAAATCGATGGTGAAGTTTTCGGCCGGTTCCGTCGTTGCGTCGTCGAGGATCGTGAGTTGAATAGTTTTGCTTGTCTCACCGGCAGTGAAATTCAACGTACCTGAAGCGGCGGTGTAATCCTGCCCCGCGACGGCGGTACCATCCGTCGTCGAATAATCAACACTCAGATTACCTACGCTGCCACCGGTGCGCTGAACTGTCAGTGTCACGGTTCCGACGTCTTCGATTAGCTGAAGCGAGCTGACTGTGAATTGCAGGCTGCCGTTCGCCGCGGTCGGGTCCGCAGCGGAAAACTCTGAGGTGTTTCCATTTGGATCAGTCGCGGTTGCGGTGATCACCCGGCCCGTCGCTAAAGCGACCGGGAACATCACATTGATCGTAGCGTTGCCGTTGACATTGGTAGTGACCTGGGCTGTGCCGAAGAACTGCGCGCCCTCTCCGTTTCCTGAAGCATCTACCGCCGCATTCGAATAGAAATCAAGATCAAACGTTGTGTTCGGCAGTGAGTTCAGAGTTCCCTGAATGGTGGTGCTGTTGTTAGTCGACATCACTGTCGTCACAACCGGGAAGTTTTGCAGAGTATTCGGACCAACATCGGCGTCGATGTTGTCATTCGGCGTGACGCCGGTTGTACCAAGATCGATTCCCAAACCGTTATTCGAGAAGATGGAATTGCCGCGAATAACGATGCCGCTGCCATTAGTGAGTGAGACTCCCGGCCCACCGTTATACGCGATCTTGTTGGCCGCTTCACTTTGCTTGCCGCCAATAGTGTTATTGACTCCGCCGGAAACCACAACGCCGGCAAATGTATTTGGCACTGGACCATTGCCCGCAGCGTTAGTTCCTATGAAATTTCCCTGGACGACATTTCCTAACGATTGTCCCGAGAAGCCTGAAATTACGATGCCGGTTGAATTTCCCGAAATGATGTTTCTTGCGCCGGCAGTCAGACCACCGATTACGTTGTTGTTACTGGCGATATTGATTCCGTTGGAGGTGTTGCCGAGGGAGCGAGTACCGGTGACGTCTGTGCCGATGTAATTACCCTGCACAGTAGCTGACGCACCGGAGCCGTCCTGGCCGAGCGCAACGTTTCCAAAACCGCCATTTGCAGAAATGATGTTGCGTGCCTCAGGTGTCGTACCGCCGATTAACGCACCCTCCCCGGCGGTTACACCATTGCCGGCGTTACCCAAAGCCAACGTGCCCGTAATGTCTGTGCCGATGTAGTTGCCCTGTACCTTACTACCCGCTCCACGGACAAAAACGCCATTGGCATTTCCTGAGATAACATTCCTTGCGCCAGGTGTGACACCACCGACCAGCATGTTCTCACCAAAGACCTGAACTGCGGCGGTAGTGTTGGGAATCTTTTTGGTCCCCGTGACGTCGGTTCCGATCAGGTTACCTTGAATCGTCGTGCCCTTGCCGTTGGTCTGAATTCCAAATTGATGCCCGGAGATGAGATTGCCTGCTCCCGCCGCCGTGCCGCCGATAAGGTTGTCCGTCGACGATAGATTAAAGATTCCCACTCCGCCGGGCTGGGCAATCGCTGCGGTCCCCGCCGCATTCGTTCCTATGAAGTTCCCTTGAACAACGTTGCCGTTGCCGGCGATATCAATTCCGCTTCCGCCATTTCCGGAGATGACATTGCGAGCGGAAGCGGCGGTTCCACCGATCACGTTGTTAGAAGAGTTGGTCAGCACGATGCCTCGCTGATTTGCCCGGGCCGTCGTTCCGTCTGCACCGACCCCGAGATAATTCCCTTGGATGAGGTTGTTGTCGCAGTTGTTCAAAAGGATTCCCGCGTTGTTGCGGAAGTTACCTATCGCCAGACCGCGCACAGTGCTGCCGCCGGCTTTAATGTTCAGACCACCAACCGAGCCGGTTGTAATTGCCAAGCCATCGAGCTCGACGAGCGGTGTGCCGGTGTACCCTGGTTGGGTCGTCCCATCGATAACCACCGCGTCTGTGATGTCCGGCAATGCATTCAACAGAGCAATGGTCTTCACTCCTGGTCCAGGAATGTTGAAGACGATCGTGTCTTTGCCGATGGTCGCGTTCGCGTTAACGATGGCATCGCGCAACGATCCGGTGCCGTGATTGTTCGCGTTCGTTACCACAAAACTCTGTCGCGTCGCGGCGAAGTTCGCGGTCTGATTTGCACCCAGGGCGTTGAATGTTTGACTCGCTGGTCCAAAATTGAAACCGATTAAAGAAGGAGTAAGGGTGTAGTTACCACCGCCGGCGAGCTCAAATGAATAGTTGCCGTTGCTGTCGGTGATTCTTAGTCCAGGTTGGGAACCGCTAAGTGTCACGGTGACTCCGGCCAACGCGACGCCGTTCTCTGTTACCTGCCCACTGATCGTGTGGAACGCCGCATTGGTCGCCGTGGCCGTAAAGTTCAAAACCTGATCGCTGTTCAAGTTGTTGAAGCTCTGGCTCGGTGGCGCCATCGTGAAATGCGGTTTACTCGCACTTACTGTGAAAGTGCCTCCCTGCCGCAGACGTGAGAATTGATAGGAGCCGTCGTTCTCGGTCAAAACCGACGTCAGTGACGTCCCATCATTCAGAACGACCTCGGCGCCGCTTACAGGTAAGGCACCTCCGTCCAAAACCTGCCCGCTGATCAGGTGAGACATCGTCAACTTCGTAATGAACGCGTCAGTGAACCCGCGATTGAACGGTTGGAACGAATTAGGAGTGGTTAGAAAGCCGGTCGCCACAGTAATTCCCGTGATGTAAGCATTACCTGAAGCATCGAGCGCGATTCCATTGACCTGCGAGGCGACGTTGGCGAAACTCTGGGTATCGAAAGAGCCGCCAATAAAGGTCGAATAAACCAAGGCACTGCCGGCCGGATTGATCTTGCTGACAAACCCTTCGACACCGCCGGAAGCCAGGGATGCGAGATACAACGTTGAAGGTCTCAGCGGATCAATCGCAAGTATCACTGCATTCGGCGTGTTGAGTCCTTTGTTTACCGCAATCCATGTTTGCCCGTTGTCAGTGCTTTTTAGAAGGCCCGCAGAATTGAAGTCGAAGGGATTTGTTAACCAGTAGAGGGTTGACGAACTCACGGGATCGAAAACAATCTTTCCTGCTTTGGAAGTAAAGGGTGACCAGTTCGCGCCGCCATCGGTGCTCTTGAATATGCCCTGGTCGGTGCCGGCGTAGACCACTCCCGCTGTATGCGGGCTGACGGCGAAGGAGCGGGCGAATGTGACTGTTCCAAGAGCTTGCCATGTCGCACCGGAATTCGTGCTTTTGAAAATCGTTCCCGGCGTAGCTGCATCTGCTAAGTAGAGGGTCGTAGGGGTCAGCGGGTCGATAGTCAATGCGGTAGGCGCCAAAGCAGGCGAACTCACAACCGGCGCCCAGTTATCTGCTCCATTTGTGGTTTTGTAGAAGCCACTCCCCGGTGCACAACAACCCTCGAAAGTCACGTATAGCGTGTTCGGTGTAGCCGGATCGATGACGAGACTATTAATCGCACTGGTGGATAGTCCGTTGCTGCGGAGGTTCCAGTTAGCGCCGCCGTCGGTGGTCTTATAGACACTACCGCTGAAACTACCAACCGCCACATACATAGTAGAAGGTGTCGACGGATCGATAACCAGGGACCCCGCGGGGACCACGGGGAGACCGTTGTTTATTGCGGACCACGTTCTGCCGCCGTTCGTGCTTCTGAAAACGCCCGCTGACGTTGTGGCGTAAACCGTTGAAGTGTTTGTGGGATGAATTACCAACGACGAAGCGCCAGGCGCAGGCGCGCTGACAGACGGCGCCGCAGCGCCGCCCAAGCCATAATTGTCGTTGCTCCAGTTCGCTGCGCTGTCGACGCTCTTGTACAGCGGGCTTCGCGTGCGCAGAGCGCCGGCCACGAGTGGGAAATTAACGGACTCGCTCGCTCCCGCTACGTAGGCATTGTTTGCTGAGTCAACAGCGATGCCGCGACCCGTGTCGAATCCCCCTCCACCCAGACACGTGGAGTAAGCCAGAGCTGATCCGTCATTGCTAAATTTAGTGACGAACGCATCAAAGCCAGTGCATGTTTGAATTGGATTGTTCGTGGGGAAATTCGTGGCAGCCGTACTACCGGTAACATAAGCGCTCCCGGAAGAATCTGCCGCAATTGCGAAACCAGTGTCCGCACCATTCGCACCGCCGAGATAAGTCGAATAAATCAGGGAGCCGCCGGGCGTAAGTTTAGAAACGAAAGCATCGAACGCATCACCAAACTGCGATCCACCAAAGATTGGTTGAAACGCATTAGCAAGTGGAAAGTCGGTGGAACCTGTTCTGCCAGTTACATAAACATTGCCCGAGCTATCCGTCGCGACGCCATTCGCCAGATCGCAATTGCCACCGCCCAGGTACGTCGAGAAAGTGTAGGACGGAACAGCGGGATCCAACTTCGTCACGAACCCGGTCCCGCAATTGCCATTGAAAGTTATGGTCGAGCGAACCGCGTTCGCAAAAGGAAAGTTCAAGGAAGCCGTCTGACCTACGACAATGATGTTTCCGTTGCCGTCGACTGCAATGCCATTCCCGCTTTCGTCCCTGCTTCCGCCCAGGAGACTCGAGAACAACAGGCCAGAACCGGAGGCATTCAGTTTCGTCACGAAAGCATCGGTTGAACCGCTTCCAGTCGCCCCAGCGTAGATAACCGACGCATTAGTTGGATCCTTGACGAGAATGGAAACAAACGGGCTCCATAAACCGGTGTCGGTGCTGGTCCAACTACTTCCTCCATTTGTGGTTTTGATTACGCCGCCGCTGTTAAGCGCTGCGTAAACTGCAGAAGAAGTCGCCACCATTGCAGTGATCACGACGTCGGGGACACCGTTCGTCAGAGGAGTCCACGAAGCGCCACCATTCGTGCTCTGATTGATGCCGCCGCCTCCTCCGGAAAATGAGGAACCGTGGCCGGTATAGATCGTTGAGGGATTGACGGGATCGATAACGACGACATTCACATTTGTCGGATTGCTGCCGCCCATCCCGTTGTTCATCGCGGTCCACACTCCGCCGCCATTTGTCGACTTAAACAGACCGTTGCTGGAGGTGCCGGCATAGATAGTCAACGGCGTCGTTGGATCAATGGCGAGTGCACGAACAACGGGAGTGCCGGGAATGCCGAAGTTGTTTTGCGGTATCCACGTGACTCCGCTGTTAGTGCTCTTGAGCACACCACTGGCTGTCGCGAGATAGATGGTGGACGACGTCGAAGGATCGAACACGATCGACGATATAGACGAGCCGACGCCGGTACTAACCGGCGACCAATTGCTGCCGCCATCGGTGGTCTTGAAAAGACCGAAATTGCCGACGTATACGACTGAAGGGTTCGCTGGATCTACCGTCATCGTGCTAAAGGTAAAAATCGACAAGCCGGTGGCCTGGACCTTCACCCAGGTCGTTCCGCCGTCAGTGCTGCGATAGAACCCGTTCGAGGTTAGCGCGTAAATTGTGTTTGGCGCGCTCGGAGCGACGGCGAGCGCAAACACATTACCAACCAGACCAGAATTCTGATTATTCCAGTTAGCGGCCGCATTAGTGGTCTTAAAGAAGTTGCTGGTTGTCTTTAAGCCGTTAACGATAGGAAAGTCGGACGCCGACGTGGTCCCGGTTACGTGAGCATTTCCGGCTGGGTCGACCGCGATGCCGAACCCATTAGTCGTGCCGTCACTGCCGTTGAGATAAGTCGAGTAGACCAGCGAAGTGCCCGCCGCATTGAGTTTTGTAACGAAAGCGCCGTTACGAGTAGGAGTGGACCTGAAGGCTCCGGGCGTGGTTGGAAATGTCGTTCCGTCGGTGGTGCCGGTGACGTATGCGTTGCCTTGAGAATCGACGGCGATCCCGAAAGCAGTTTCGTTGCTGCCGGCTCCGAGCAGCGTTGAGTATGACAGTACAGGATCGATTACGAGCGGCTTGCTCGAATCGAATCGCTCGAGTTTGAACCTTACTTCGTTTCCGTTGATGACATACGTGCCTTTAACTTCGCGGCGACCACCGTTCTCGTCCAGCTGATAGATCACGGGCTTGTGTAAGTTAACGTCACCGTGCGTCAAGCCGAGCAGTAGTTTTCCTGTCTTGTCGAGACGAATCTGGTTGGCGCCCTCGACACTGAACCTGATTAGTTTCGGATTCGCGCGCGGAGCCACAACAAAGTCGTACTCAAGTTCTCGCTGTTGACCGTAATACACCACGTCGATTCCGGGATAGACGTCCTTGAAATACGCTTTTCGATAGGTTGGGACATTGCGTCGCCACTTCGCCGGATCGTTGCCGATGAAGTAATTCACTTTGCCGGGTAGTTCGTCTTGTCCTGTTACCTGCGGGGAGGAGCTGGCACCGAGCAATTTCAAGCGCAACACCGTACCTTCGCGCACGTTTTCATCAGCAGCAGTGTTCGTCCGAGCGAGGTCTTTAAGCTTGTCTGATTGCGGGGCTCTCGGAGTGTGGACTCTGAGAACAGTCTCGTTGGCGGTCAGAAAGAGATCGTAGCCGGCGCCATGGGACATGAATTTTACGGCTTCATCGATCTGGCCCTGGTTGATCTCAAAGCTGAGCGGTAACTGACCAAAGTGTCTGGCGATTCTGGTCTTCTCCGCTGAATCAAGCGGGTCGGCTGACTGAACCACTGAAGGTGTTATGGCAACGTTGCCGTCGTCGTTTTGCGCACCAACCAGAATCACGCTCACGGAAGCCGCAAGCAGGCAGGCAAATCCAAGCAAGAGTACAAGTCTATTGATGCTCGGGAGGAGGGGGATATGTAAATTCATAGTGCTTGAAGCGAGCTAGCTATTCAGTTCGAAATTGGACGGACGAGATCGAGTTGAACGTTGGGAGCCTGGGTTAAACGGGGTCCATTTTCGCTGGAGTGCGGAAAGATGTCAACGCTGAAGAAATTCGACAGTTGGACAGTTTCTGAGGCATCGATCGTGAGTCTCGACGAGTTGCATTAACCAATCGAATCGCGCCCCATCACCGGTACGCCAGGCGGCTGCCGATGTAGTCGAAGATGTTGTCGGGCATTTGCATCTGTTCCCAGGCGCCGATGCCGGCGGTGATGGCCAGGGGCCAGAGGATGAAGAGACTCACAGTGCCGACCGCAGCTTTGTCGATCCATTTGCCGGCGCCAATCTCGACCGTCAGCATGTCGTCCTCTTCGGGATGAAAGACGACGTTCAACGACGTCGCCATGCCGACGTAATCACGCCACGTACCGCGCTTCTTGACCTGAAGCAGCACACTGTCCTGATCGGCCTGAATTTGTTGCGTGTCGAAGTCCTGGGAGTTAAGCCAGCCACGCACGTCGCTGATTATCGTCGCGACGGTCTCGGATGAACATGCATAACGGCGAGTCTTCGATCCGGGAATGCGACCAGCGCTC
>DATANW010000547.1:0-5381 GCA_036266055.1 Pyrinomonadaceae bacterium
GCGCGATTCCAACGCGCGACCTCTCGCTTAGGAGGCGAGCGCTCTATGCAGCTGAGCTACGGGAGCACGAGGCGTTCTTGACCTCGGACATTAATAACACAGATCAATGCCGGCAATTAACTTAGCTCTGATACTTAATCAGCGATCTCACATCATACCCGGTTAACTTCTCGCGCCCGGGCAGGAACGCGAGTTCGACTACGAAGACCAACCCCACCACTTTGCCGCCGAGTTGTTCAACCAAATCAACAACAGCACGCGCGGTGCCCCCGGTCGCCAACAGATCGTCGGCGATGATCACGCGATGGCCGTCACCAACAGCATCACGGTGGATCTGAAGGGTGTCCTGACCGTACTCGAGGTCGTAAGAGATCTCGGCGCATTCAGCCGGAAGCTTGCGCGGCTTGCGCACGGGTACGAAGCCAGCGCCGAGGTGATACGCCAACGCCGGCGCGAAGATGAAGCCCCGCGCTTCGACGCCGATCACGGAGTCGATCTTCTCGCCTTCAAACTCCGCTGCCAGCGCGTCGACCGTGCTACGCAGCCCTTCCGGATCTTTCAAAAGCGTCGTGATGTCGTAAAAATTGATGCCGGGCTTGGGAAAGTCCGGCACTTCGCGGATTAAGGATTTGAGATGGTCCATTCGCCTCACTCAAAACAGAAACACGGATTTGAAAAACATTAACGTTCGATGCGAAACGCTGAGTACAAACCGGTGGGTTCCAGATGGATCTCTTCGAGTTGGTCCACGACTGCCCATTGCGGGCCCGTGGCGAGATCGTGTTTGAACGCTTCAACGCTCGTGTCCGGTCCTTCGGCGAGCGCTTCTACCGTCCCATCAGGACAGTTGCGAACGTAACCGACAACCTGATGCCGCGCCGCAGCGCGCTGCGCGAAAAAACGATAACCCACGCCCTGCACTTCGCCTCGTATCAAAAACTTTCGCGCAACTCCCGCCGCCATACACGCCCCGCAAACTCGATCTTATTTACACTTGAAAAGATTCGCTTCCTTCCCCTTCTCCAGCGAAAACGTTTCATCGTCGGCGCCCTCGAGCTTCAGAGTCAACGTCATCTTGTTGCCACTGATCGATCCAACATACTTTGCCGGTTGTCCTTTCTGTTGCTCGCCGGCGTGTATCGGACCACCACGCTCAGGCGTGTGCGTGCCGCGCAAGTTGAACCGCCCGTTCGCATCCATCGCCAGCGGACCCTCAATCGTTCCATGCGCGCAGTCGTACTCGATCGTCGCCGACTTCGATCCAACCTCGATACTGATATGGTCTCCACCCCACGCGCCGGTCGGAATCTTTTGCATCTCAGCCGCACCCGCACACGAAATCATGAACACAACAACCAGAACTCGTAGCCCGCATGTTCTTAGCATAACGTTTCGCATTGTAGCTGAATCGAAACTTTCTTTACACTTGACCCGTACGTTCAATTCTGCGCAACTCTCTCCGAACACGGATAAACAAATTCGAGGAACGAGGACGCCCAAAACATGCGACGATTTGTAGCTACAGTCATTGCCGCGGTCGTGCTGGCAAGCGCAACTGCGGTCTTCCCCGCCACGTCTCCCAAAACATTCAACGTGCCGGTGGTTTATTACAAACTTCCCAACGGCCTCAAGGTCGTGGTCTCCGAAGATCACAACGCGCCGGTCGTCACGGTTGCCGTTTATTACAACGTCGGCTTCCGTCTCGAACCGAAAGGCCGCACCGGCTTCGCGCATCTCTTCGAGCACATGATGTTTCAAGGCTCAGCCAACGTGAAGAAGTTCGAACACGCCAAGTTCGTTGAAGCAAACGGCGGCAGTCTCAACGGTCACACCGACTTTGACTACACAAATTATTTTCAAACGCTGCCCAGCAATCGAGTCGAGCTGGGACTCTGGCTCGAATCGGATCGCATGCGCTCACTCGACATCAGCGAGGAGAACCTCAAGAACCAGCAGAACGTCGTCAGCGAAGAGGTACGCGTGAACGTGCTCAACCAACCGTACCAACTGTTCGAGTGGATCAGTCTGTGGGAGAACGCTTTCACCAACTGGAACAACTCGCACAACGGTTACGGCGAACTGTCGGAGATCAGCGCGGCCACGATCGACGACGTGCGCAGCTTCTTCAAGACTTACTACGCGCCGAACAACGCCGTGCTGACGGTCGTCGGCGACGTCGACGTGAACGACGTGAAGAAGATGGTCGAGAAACACTTCGCCTCGATCCCATCACAACCCGCGCCGGCGCGCGCCGATCTTACCGAACCGCCGCAAACGAAAGAGAAACGAGTCTCGCAAACTGACAAACTCGCTAACCTTCCCGCGCTGGCAACGGGCTATCATCTCCCGCCGCAGAATTCACCTGACTTCCCGGCGATGGCCCTGCTGGTCCAAATCCTGCAGACCGGTGAAAGCTCGCGGTGGTATCAACGACTCGTCAAGGAAAAAGAGTTGACGCTCGATCTCAGCGGCGGCCTCAACTACTTCGGTAACGAGTTCGACTACACGGGGCCGATGATCATGACCACGCGCACGACTTACAAGCCGGGTCACACTGCCGACGAAGTCCTGCGGGAAATGGACGCGGTGATCGCCGAAATCACGACGAACGGCGTGACTGACAAAGAAGTCGCCAACGCCAAAGTGCAGTATCGTTCCAACTTCTACAGCCAGCTCGAGGGCAGCCAGGGCAAAGCGCATTTACTCTCGGCCCTCGCCCTGTTCCGTGACGATCCGCAACAGATCAATTCGCTGTTAACCGCGTTTGAGAACGTCACCGCAGCGCAGATCAAAGCAGCGGCGGCGAAGTATCTCGTGCCGGCGAATCGCACGGTGATCGATCGCGTCCCTGAGAAAGGCACAAAATAATGAAACCAACACTCGCCATAATCGCACTCGCCCTGTTTCTGACTCCCGCGCTCGCGCAACAGAAAACGCCGCCGCCCCCAGGTCCGGCCAGACCGTTGAACCTGCCGAAGATCACTGAAAGGAAACTTCCGAACGGACTGACCGTCGTCCTTGCGCCGTTGCAAAACGTGCCGAAAGTCTCGTCGATCCTGACGTTCCGCTCGGCCACGACCGCGAGCGATCGAAAGGTGCATCCGGGCATCGCGCAGATCGCGGCCAGCGTCGCCAACGAAGGCACCGACACGCGCACCAGCAAACAATTAAAAGAAGAACTTCGCTCGATCGGCGGCACTCTCTCGCTCGGCAGCGATGCCGATTCCACGACGATGTCTGCCTCGTCACTCTCCGAGTTCTCAACGAAGCTGTTTGAGTTGATGAGCGACGTGGCCCAACATCCTTCCTTCCCCGACGCCGAAGTGAAGCTGGCCCAGGAAAACACGATCCAGCAGATTCGCGGCGGCCGCGCTGACCCGGGCTTTCTGGTCAGCGAACGTTTTCAGAAAGCGATTTACGGCGATCACCCGTACGGGTTTGTCGTTGCTGACGAGAAGTCGATCAGCGCGTTGACGCGGGCCGACCTGCGCGCGTTTGTGACGAAGTACTACATCCCCAACACGGCGCACTTGATCGTCGTCGGCGACATCGACGTCGATAAGACGTTTGCTGAAATCGAGAAAGCCTTCGGCAGTTGGAAGAGCGGCGAGGCCCCGCCGGACGAAAACCCGCCCGTGCCGAAACGTGACAAGCGCCAGATCTATTTCGTGAACCGCCCGGGCTCGATTCAGTCGGCGATCTTCGTCGGCAACGTCAGCATTCCGCGCAAAGACAAGGACTACTTCGCCCTGCGCACTGCCGATACGATCTATGGCGGATCGTTCTACTCGCGGCTGACGCGCAACATTCGCGAGAGCAAGGGTTACACCTATTCACCGTTCAGCCAGTCGAACACACGGGCGAAGACCGGCGCATTTTCTGCCGGCGCTTTTGTGCGTAATGAAGTGACTGGTCCAACCCTGCTCGAGATCTTCTACGAGCTCGATCGCATGCGCGTGTTGCCGGTGACTGATGAAGAACTCAGCGCGGCGAAGGAGTATAGCACCGGTAATTTCTCGGTGGAACTGGCGAGCCAGTTTGGTCTCGCCGGGCGCATCAACTCGGTCTACACCTACGATCTCGACAAGAGCTTCATCAACGATTTCCGCCCCCGGATCGAAGCCTTGACGACGGCTGACATTCAAAAAGCGGCCGCCAAATACTTCGACACGTATCGCGCCGCGATCGTGATCGTCGGCGATTGGGATAAGGTGAAGGACCAGGTAACGCCCTTCGGGGAAGTCACGATTTACGACGCGGAGGGCAACGTAGTTAGAAAACAGCCTTCATAGATCGGACGGATCTGTGTAATCTGTCGGGCTAATGCGCGACGACGACGTCACTCGCAAGCTCGAAACACCAGGATCCAACCCGTCGCGCGCATCGTCGTTCGAATCGATCGACGATGCGCGTTTTGTTTCGGGAACCATCCTCGCCGACCGTTACCGCATCGTTGGTTTACTCGGGAAAGGCGGCATGGGCGAGGTCTATCGCGCCGACGATCTGAAGCTTAGCCAGCCCGTAGCGCTGAAGTTCCTGCCGGACCACTATCTCAGCGACGGTGCGGCCCTGGCGCGTTTTCATCGTGAGGTCCGCGTGGCGCGACAGGTGTCGCACAAGAACGTCTGCCGCGTTTACGACATCGGCGAGATCGACGGCCGCCATTATCTCTCGATGGAGTTCATCAAAGGCGAGGAACTCTCTTCGCTGCTCCGGCGGATCGGACGTCTGCCGAGCGACAAAGCGTTGCAAATCGCGCGGCAGATCTGCGCCGGCCTCAGCGCTGCCCACGACAACGGCATACTACATCGCGATCTGAAGCCCGCCAACATAATGATCGACGCGGAGGGCAACGCGCGTATCACGGACTTCGGTCTCGCCGGTCTCGCGGAAGAGATTCGGGAAGATGAGATGTCCGCGGGCACTCCGGCCTACATGGCGCCGGAACAACTCGACGGCGAACCGCCGACCGTTCGCAGCGACATCTACTCTCTCGGCCTCGTTCTCTACGAACTCTTCACTGGCAAACGCGCGTACGAAGCGCCGTCGTTGGGCGAATTGATCAAACTTCGCCGCAGTGATTCGACGCCAACCAATCCCACCGCGATCGTCAAAGATCTCGATCCCGTAATCGAGCGCGTGATCGATCGTTGTCTGCAAAAGGATGCGGCGGCACGTCCCGCGTCGGCGTTGCAGGTTGCGGCTGCGCTTCCAGGCGGCGACCCGATTGCCGCCGCACTCGCGGCCGGCGAAACACCCTCGCCGGAGATGGTCGCAGCTGCACCGAAGGCGGGCGCGTTGCGACCGATCGTGGCGATCGCCAGTCTCGCCGGAGTCATCGCTTGTATTGTTTTTCTGCTGGCAACGTCGAGTTCCTCACG
>DATANW010000548.1:0-18437 GCA_036266055.1 Pyrinomonadaceae bacterium
CGTCACAGTGATCGCCCTCTCGAGCGGGTGCAAACGAGAGCAGCGCGCGTTTCACGAGCAACCGCCGGTGGTCCACACTGTCGACTCGAACACAGTGATGCAACTGCCGCCGGGCGCATCCTTGCCGGTACAAAACGTGAAGAACGACTACGAACAGAATGCCTACGCGCTGTCGGAAGGCAAGCGCCTGTTCTCCGCTTACAACTGCAACGGTTGCCATTCGATGGGCGGCGGCGGGATGGGTCCGGCGTTGATGGACGAGAAGTGGATCTATGGCGGCAAGCCGGAAGAGATCTTTTCGACGATTGTCGCGGGACGGCCGAACGGCATGCCTTCGTTCCGCGGCCGCGTGCCCGACTTTCAGATCTGGCAGCTCGCCGCGTACGTCCGCAGCATGAGCGGGCAGTTGCGCAAAGACGCCGCACCGACACGCGACGATCATTTGCAGGGCCGGCCACCGGAGAGCATGACGAAACAAAAGTCTGACTAGCGCAGACTTAAACGAGCAAGGGGATGATGATCGGTCTGTTAGTTTCAGGAATCACTTTCGCGGCGCAAAACGCGCTCGATCCGGCTGGTCCATTGGCCGGCCGCATCAACAGTCTCACGCGCGTGATGATCTACCTGCTGTCGGCGATCTTCATCATCGTCATGATCGTCCTCGCGATCGCGGCATTTCGACGCCAACGTCACACAACGCCGGAGCCGGAGCCCCACAACGCAGTCATTCCGCCACAACACGACCGTGAGCAGCGACTGTCGCACACAGTGACTGCGGGCGTCCTGCTGAGCGTCGCGATCCTGTTTGTGCTGCTGGTGTCCAGCTTTCTCATCGGGCACAAGGTGTTCACCAGTCCCGACAGATCGAACGCATTGATCATCGAGGTCAATGGTCGTCAGTGGTGGTGGGACGTTCGTTATGACCATCCCGTGCCGAGTCAGATCGTCACGACGGCGAACGAAATTCACATCCCGGTGGGCCGTCCCATCGTCCTGCGACTCGGCTCCAATGATGTGATCCATAGTTTCTGGGTGCCGAACCTGCACGGAAAGATGGACATGATTCCCGGTCGCACACAGGAGTTTGCTCTGCAAGCCGATCGTCCGGGTGTTTTTCGCGGGCAGTGTGCGGAGTATTGCGGACACCAGCATGCACACATGGCGTTGCTGGTTATTGCGGAACCGGAAGACCAGTTCAACGCGTGGTACCAGGCGCAGTTGCAACCCGCGCCCGCGCCCTCGACGGCGTCGCAGATCAATGGCCAGAAAGTTTTTCTTTCCAAGCCGTGCGTGATGTGTCACCGGATCCAGGGGACAGACGCAGGCGGCAGGCTTGGACCAGATCTTACTCACGTCGCCAGCCGGCAAACGATCGCGGCGGGCACACTGAACAACTCTCGCGAACACCTGTCGCAGTGGATTCAGAACTCGCAGGACGTGAAGCCCGGCAATCGCATGCCGCCTATCCCGGTCAATGGAAACGACCTGAACTCGTTACTCGATTACGTGCAAAGTCTGAAGTGAGGTGGACGTTGGAAGCGCGCAAAGAACAATCGCAGGTGGAGAAACAAGCGGCCGTCGCCGTTCCGGTCGAACGTGAAGAGCGGCTTCACGAGGCGTTGGAAAAAACGTGGGGCGATCAGCCTGGCTTGTGGGGCTACTTACGCAGCGTCAACCATAAAACCGTCGGGAAACGTTTCATCATCACTGCGTTCGCGTTCTTCATACTCGCCGGAATTCTCGCGGCGCTCATGCGCATTCAACTGTCGCGTCCGGAAAACAAATTCCTCGGGCCGGATCTTTACAACCAGATCTTCACGATGCACGGAACGACGATGATGTTTCTGTTTGCGGTGCCGATGATGGAAGCCATGGCGGTGTACCTCGTGCCGTTGATGGTCGGCACGCGCAGCATTGCTTTTCCGCGGCTCAATGCGTTCGGGTACTGGATCTATCTGTTCGGCGGCATCATGGTGTTTGTCGCGTTCCTGTTGAATTCCGGGCCAGACGCAGGTTGGTTCTCTTACGTGCCGCTCGCTGGTCCGGCGTACAGTCCGGGCAAGCGCGTCGACTTCTGGGCGCAGTTGATCACGTTTACGGAAGTGTCGGCGCTTGTAGTTGCGACCGAGATCATCACCACGATATTCAAACTTCGCGCGCCCGGCATGACGTTGAATCGCATTCCGCTCTACGTTTGGGCCGTGCTGGTGATGGCGTTCATGGTCTTCTTCGCGATGCCGACGATTGCGCTGGCCAGCACGGCGCTGATTCTCGATCGCCTCGTCAGCACGCACTTTTTCAACCCCGCCGAAGGTGGCGATCCAATTCTGTGGCAACACCTGTTCTGGTTTTTCGGCCATCCGGAGGTGTACATCATCTTCATTCCGGCGACAGGTTTCATATCGGCGATCATTCCTACGTTCGTGCGCCGGCCGATTTTTGGTTACACGGCGCTGGTGCTGTCGTTGATCTCGACCGGCTTTATCGGTTTCGGGCTGTGGGTCCATCACATGTTCGCCACGGGACTGCCGCGTTTGGGCCAGGGTTTCTTTACGGCCGCAACGATGATGGTCGTGATTCCTTCGGCCATTCAGATCTTCTGTTGGATCGCCACGATCTGGGCAGGGAGGCCAATCTTCAAAACACCTTTGATATTTGTGTTGGGCTTCTTCTTCATCTTCGTCCTGGGTGGCATGACGGGGGTGATGCAGGCGAGTAGTCCCGTAAATTTGCAGGTGCACGACACATACTTCGTCGTCGCGCATTTTCATTACGTGTTGATAGGCGGGTCGGTGTTTCCACTGTTTGGCGCGCTGCACTACTGGTTTCCAAAATTCACCGGGCGAATGCTCGACGAACGACTCGGTAAGATTACATTCTGGCTCATGTTCATCGGGTTCAATCTTGCTTTCTTCCCGATGCACATTCTCGGTTTCAAGGGAATGCCGCGTCGCGTTTACACGTATCAAAATCTTCCGGGCTGGGCCACGTTGAACCTGCTCGCATCGATCGGCGCCTTCACTCTCGCCTTCGGAGTACTCGTGTTTCTCATCAACTTCTTCCGGAGTCGTAAGCGGGGAGCCGTCGCGGGCAACAATCCCTGGAACGCAGGCACGCTCGAGTGGGCCACCACTTCCCCACCGCCGAGTTATAACTTTTTGCACATTCCAACCGTCGCGGGTCGTGACACGCTCTGGACGCAGCCGCCCGATCAACCGGTCGTGGTTGGGTTGAAGACTGACGTGCGCCAGGTGCTGGTCACGAAGATGCTCGACGGCGAACCGGACCACATCGAAGAGTTTCCCAAGCCGACTCTGTGGCCGTTGATTGCGGCGATTACGACGACTGGTTTGTTTATCGGTTCGATCTTCACGCCATGGGCCGTCGTATGGGGATCGATTCCCGTCGCGATATCGCTGATCGGCTGGTTCTGGCCCAAGGAAAAGCAGAGCGAAGAGCGGGCGCCGCGAGAGGTCAAAGAAAGACTGGCGCGGCGACAACAGACTGAGGGAGGGACTGCTTAGTGGCTGCGCAACGAACCATCGACGTCTCGCAACTGCCGACCTACGCGTTTGGACATCACGCGCTGACCTGGTGGGCCACCTGGAGCATGTTGCTGATGGAAGGCACGATGCTGCTGATCCTGGTGGCCAGCTACTTCTTCCTGCGAACGGGTGTGGCTCACTGGCCGCCGGGAACAACGCCGCCGCCGAACCTGTTTTGGGGCACACTCAACACGATCATCATCGTCGTTAGCTTCTTCCCTAATCACCTCGCCAAAAAGGCGAGCGAGAATCTTAATTTGCAAGGCGTGAAGCTATGGACCATCGTGACGTTCGCGTTTGGACTCACCTTCGCAGTCATTCGCATCTTCGAGTTCAAGAACTTGAATTGTCACTGGATGCAAAACGCTTACGGTTCAATCGTGTGGTTCAACATGGGATTTCATACGACGCACGTGCTGACGGACATGGTCGATACCGCCGTGCTGATCGTCCTGATGTTTACTGGCCCGATCGAGGGCAAGCGCTTTGTCGACTTTTCGGAGAACTGCATCTACTGGAATTTTGTCATCGTGATCTGGCTCGTGATTTACGCGACGATCTACATCGCGCCCCGCGTGCTGTAGTTGGAGGGGAAACGTGGAGGCGAACGCAACAGCAGATCTAAAGTCAGGCGCCGGCGTAGGCGAGTTGTGGGCGGGCGTACTGGTTGGACCAACAGCCATGCTGCTGCAATTGGAGACCAATTACGGGCTTGTGCTTTGGTCGTGCGCGACCGGGAAAACCTGGCCGCTTCATCTTGTTTCCTTAGTCGCCTTGTTGGCGACAGTGGTGGCAGGATGGTTGGCGTATCGAGTGTGGGGGCGAGTCAAGGCGCACGAAGACAGCGGCGGTCCAGTGGGGCGAAGCCGGTTCATGGCTGCTGTCGGAATATTGATCAGTCTGCTCATGTGCGTAGTGATCGTCGCGCAGTGGATCCCGGTATTCATTCATCACCCATGCGAAAGATAACCAGAGCGATGGTTGTGTTTGTCGTCGTTTTGTGGTCGACGCCTGTCTTCGCGCACGAAGGTAAGCCACATCAGCCGCGCGACCTGTTGTTCACATGGGGTTTGGATCCGGTTGTTATCGCGAGCCTGGCGCTTTCGGGTTGGCTTTACTTGCGCGGTTTGCGACGAATGTGGCGCGAGGCGGGACGCGGTCACGGGATACGGCGTTGGGAAGCGGGTGCGTTTGCCGGCGGTTGGTTTTCCTTGTTCGTTGCGCTGGTCTCGCCGTTACATCCGCTCGGTGAAGTGCTGTTTTCGGCACACATGACTCAGCATGAACTGTTGATGCTCGTTGCTGCGCCGTTCCTCGTTTTGGGCCGGCCGGTGCTGGCGTTTCTTTGGTCGGTGCCGGTTGTTTGGTCGCGGCGCATGGGCCAGTGGACCAAAGTGCGCTGGTTTCAACGCGGCTGGAAGTCGATCACAATGCCGTTGACGGCGTGGGTCATTCACGCGGCGGCGTTGTGGATCTGGCACGTGCCGTCTCTCTTTCAGGCGACGTTGCGCAGCGACCTCGTGCACACGCTGCAGCACGTCTGTTTTCTTGGTTCAGCGTTGCTCTTCTGGTGGGCGCTGATTCATGGGCCACAGGGCGCACTCGGCTACGGGGCTGCGGCGCTCTACGTGTTTACGACGTCCGTGCACAGCGGCGTACTCGGCGCGCTGCTCACCTTTGCGAACACGATCATTTATCCCGCTTATCAAAACTCGACCGCGTCGTGGGGGCTGACACCGCTCGAAGACCAGCAGTTAGGCGGACTGATCATGTGGGTGCCGGCGGGAGCGGTTTACGTCGTCGCCGGGCTCGCACTGTGCGCGGGTTGGCTTCGTGAATCAGACCGTCGTCTCGGACAGACGCTCATGATGTTGATCTGTGTCTCGTTGTTTCTTGGTTGTGCGCGGGCGCCATCAGGACCACGCGCCTACGTGAGCAACGAGCGTGACGGCACGGTCACTGTGATCGACACAAACACGGATCGCGTTGTTTCGACGATCCACGTCGGCGCGCGACCACGGGGGATCCGCACCAGTCCCGACGGCAAGCTCATTTACGTCGCGATCAGTTTTTCGACGCAGCAAACGCCCGGCACCATCAACAAAATCGCGGCGATCGATCACGATACCGGCAAGGTCGTGGCCCAGTACGACGCGGGCCCCGATCCGGAACAGTTTGCCGTGAGTAACGACGGACGCCGGCTGTTCATCTCGAACGAAGACGCCGGCACGGCATCGATCGTCGACACAAGCTCAGGAAAAGTTGTATCGACCATCGTCGTCGGCATCGAGCCGGAAGGCGTCACGATCAGCCCTGACGGTCGTTGGGTTTACGTCACGGCTGAAACCAGCAACACTGTTTCGGTAATAGACACGCAAAACAGCGAAGTGGTCGCGACCTTCATGGTCGGCGCGCGCCCGAGAGACGCAGCATTCTCGCCCGACGGCACGCGCGCTTACGTGACCGCCGAGTTAGGTAAAACACTTTCAGTCATCGACACACGCACGCACTCGGTCGTTAAGACGATTGACCTGCCTCGCGCGGATGGCTTGAAGCCGATGGGTGTTGTAGTTTCCAGGGACGGCGCAAAGATATACGTCGCGAATGGGCGCGCAAACAGCGTTTCGGTGATCGATGCGGGCACGGACGAGTTGGTCACGACGATTCCTGTCGGCCAGCGAGTGTGGGGTTTGGCGATCACGCGCGACGGAAAGAAGCTGTATGCTGCCAATGGCGCTTCGAACGACGTTTCAGTGATCGACACCACGACGAACGCCGTTATCGCCACAGTAAAAGCGGGTGATGGTCCATGGGGCATCGCGATCGTCGGGTTGTGAACCGCAAAAAGACACAAAAGGAACTGAACGTTGCAAACGGTTTCCTGGCGTTTGTACTGGTGCTGACGTGTGTCTCGACAGGTCGGGCCGCCGGAGCGGACGGTTTTAGCCTGCGCGGCGTCGTCGTAGATCAGACCGGAGCGCCAATTGTCAACGCCCAGGTTTTTCTCTACGCGAGTCCGACACTGCTCGCCCAAACGACCACTGGCCCAACCGGCGAATTCACTTTTGCGGATCTAAAAATGGATCGCGGCGTGTTGCGTGTGCGAGCGCCGGGATTTGCGGAAGCAGAGCAAGCGTGGACCGCAACCGATGAACAAGTCACGCCATTGCGGGTCGTGCTCGCGCCACCGCCGCTCAAGGAAATCGTCGTCGTCACACCAACGCGCACGAACACGCGACTCGGCGAAACGCCCGCCAGCGTTGCAGTCGTTTCCTCTGAAGGCCTTCAGCAAACGGCGGCACTGCGTCTCGACGACGCGCTGCGACAGGTGGCGGGTTTTCAGTTGTTTCGCCGTTCCGGAAGTCGCACGGCGAACCCGACGACGCAGGGAATTTCGTTGCGCGGCACAGGCGCGAGCGGCGCCAGTCGTGCCCTCATGCTCTTCGATGGCATTCCGCTGAACGATCCGTTTGGAGGTTGGATTTACTGGGGACGCGTGCCACGCGAATCAGTCGCGCAGGTTGAAGTGCTGCGTGGCGGTGCGTCCTATCTTTACGGCGGCACGGCGTTGGGCGGGGTCGTAAACGTGATCGGTCTCGAGCCGGAGAGGTCTTCGCTTTCTGCGGAGCTTTCGTATGGCAACGAACAAACGCCGAGCGGCTCGATGTTCGGCAGTTTCACGCGCGGCAAATGGACGATGCGTCTCGGAGCGGAGATCTCGAAGACTGACGGTTACATCATCGTCGACGAAGACGAACGCGGCCGCGTCGACACTCCCGCCGGATCGCGTTACTCAGTCGCAAATCTAAAACTCGAACGGCGGCTCGGTTCACGCGGCAGTGCGTTTGTCCGTGGCGAGATCTTCGGCGAATCGCGCACGAACGGCACGCCGTTGCAGACCAACCGCACCCACCTCCGGAACCTTAGCGCGGGCGCGAACTTTGAAACTACGGACTTTGGCAATTTTATTTTCCGTGCGTACGGCGGGACGCAACTCTTCGATCAGAACTTCACGGCTGTTGCAGCGAACCGCAACAGCGAATCGTTAACTCGCGTGCAGCGCGTGCCGTCACAATCGATGGGCGGAACGTTTCAGTGGTCGCGTGCTCTCGGTGCGAGCCATACTTTGCTGGCAGGTGTTGACGCGCGTGAAGTGCGCGGCGCAAGCGACGAACTGGCGTACGTGCAAAACCGTCCGACATTCTTCGTCGGTTCAGGTGGACGCGAGCGGACAGCCGGCGTCTTCGCGGAAGACTTTTTCCGCATCAGTCCTCGGCTCTTCCTGACCGCCGGCGCGCGCTTCGATCGCTGGCGCGAATACGCCGCGCTCTCGGCAACGACGCCCGTCAACGCTGTTCAACCTTCAACCACGCAAACATTCGCCGACAGAACAGAGACTGCCTTCAGTCCGCAACTCTCGCTGCTGTACGCGCCTTCCGATCGCGTGTCGTTCACGGCTTCGTTCACGCGCGCGTTTCGTCCCGCGACACTGAATGAGTTGTACCGATCGTTTCGGGTGGGCGACGTTGTCACACTCGCGAACGAAAACCTGCGCGCGGAACGTCAAACCGGCGGTGAAGCAGGCGCACGGTTCTATCTGTTCAAGCAAAAGCTCGACTCGCGGGTCACTGCGTTTTGGACCGAGATCAACAGGCCGATTGCAAACGTCACACTCAACGTTACGCCGGCTCTGATCACACGTCAGCGACAGAACCTCGGACGCACTCGTTCGCGCGGCATCGAAATCGAAACTGAAGCGCGTTTGGACCGGCACTGGACCATCAACGGTGGGTATCTTCTATCCGACGCAACCGTGCTCGAGTTTCCCGCCAATACCTCACTCGAAGGGCTGCGCATACCGCAAGTGCCAAAACATCAGGCTACGCTGCAACTCCGTTATGCGAACCCGTCATGGGTCACACTCGGAGTTCAGGCTCGCGCGGGTGGACAACAGTTCGACGACGATCAGAACCGTTTTCCTTTGGGCCGTTACTTCACGCTCGACGCGATCGCCTCGCGTCGCGTTAATTCAAAGTGGGATGTCTTTGTCGCAGCGGAAAACTTACTAAACCAGCGTTACCTCACCGGCCGCACTCCCGTCACGACGATTGGTCCGCCGATTCTCGTCCGCGGCGGCATCAGGTTTCGTTTCAGCAGCAAGTAGACATGAAAATCGGATCGCGTTTCGCGGCTAACGTGAGGTCAGTGATTATCGACGTCGTCAGCAGATTCACGCTTTCCTTAACGGCGACGTAGAACAGTGCGTGGGCTCCGATCTCCAATCGCGCATTGAATTGGCTTTCAAGATCTGCAGGCAGCGGTGCGCCGGTGAGTACTGCGTCGTGCTCCTCCTCGCCGAACATTCCGCCAGTCAGGATGCCGCGGCACAGATGTGGATCGGTGATGCGGAAACGATACTCGCTGTGCCTCGTCTTGATTCCGACCTCGTCCATCGTGCTCAAATCTCTCACTGTGATGTCCATCTCGTTTAGCCTCCAACAAAAACCTTCTGATTTGGGTGGCCAAAAGATCGAAAACATCACAGCGCGCGATTACGCTTTCAGACGCGCGCGCTCAAAAGCGCCTTCGAAATAGACGGGCTCGAGGCCGGTCGCCCAGTACTCCACGTCCATCTGGTTCGGTTGCGAAGTCTCCTGGGTCGTGGTCAGAACGGGCCTGGTCGGGTCCGTGGGATGAAACTCGATCCAGCCGATCCAAGTGCCATCCGACCGTTCGTCTCCGTAACTGCGAACGGAATAGTTCGTTCCGTCCGGGCTTACGACGACCGTCGTGTATTCCTGTAGAAGCTTTGCCATAATCCTTTTCTACCCTTAATTGTTCTAATCCGTGTTGCCAAATTGTAGTATTCCCGTTCGAAGCCGATGAACACACTGGACGACGCCAAAAAGAAAGCAGCCGCGACGTACAACGCCGCCTCCGATTTTTACGATCATCCTGCGAACACGTTCTGGGAGCGTTACGGGCGGCGCACCGTCGAACGCCTCGCGTTGCCGCCAGGGGCGCGGGTGCTGGACGTGTGTTGCGGCAGTGGCGCATCCGCGCTTCCGGCGGCGGAAGCGGTTGGACCAAACGGTTCGGTAACCGGAGTAGACCTCGCCGGGAATCTTCTCGAACTCGCGCGCGCGAAAGCGAAACAACGCGGGCTGACCAACATTCACTTCGAAACGGGCGACATGACTAATCTGCGTTTTGACGCAGACAGTTTCGACGTTGTCGTTTGCGTGTTCGGGATCTTCTTCGTGCCTGACATGGAAGCGGCGTTAAGAGAACTGGCTCGCGTCGTACGTGCGGGTGGCAGGCTGGCGATCACCACCTGGGGGCCGAGGTTTTTCGAACCGGTGAGCACTGCGTTTTGGGATTCGGTACGCGAAGTTAGATCGGATCTCTACAAAAGCTTCAATCCGTGGGACAGAATCTCCGAGCCTGAAACAGTTCGATCGCTGCTCGCATCGGCATCGCTTAGCGAGATCGAGGTCGTGCCTGAGAGCGACGCACAACCGGTCAACTCGCCGGAAGATTGGTGGGCCGCCGTCGCCGGCTCAGGTTACCGTGGCACGGTGGATCAACTCTCCGCATCCGAACGAGAACAAGTCCGCGGGCAGAACCTGGCGTTCATTCGCGACCACAAGATCCGCTCAGTCGAAGCCAACGTGATCTACGCGACAGGTAAAAAGCGTTAACTCACAATGTTCCCTTAAGACCAGCGCCAAACTTTTTACAAAAAACTTTGTCACGATGTCGATTATCGAATCGCGTATTCGATTAATAGTTGAGAAGGCAAGCATATTAAGGAGATGATCATGGCATCAACGACAACCCAAACGTCCAAAACACCCGAAAATCAGGCGCAACCCCAAAAAATCACCACGTTCCTCTGGTTCAATGACAACGCCGAGGAAGCCGCGAATTTTTACACCTCGATCTTCAAGAACTCGAAAATCAGACACATCACCCGCTATGGCGACGCGGGCGCCGGTCCGAAAGGCAAAGTTATGACTGTCGACTTCGAGCTCGACGGACAGCAATTCACGGCGCTCAATGGTGGTCCAACATTCAAGTTCACCGAGGCGATATCGCTGCTCGTACACTGCCAAACGCAGGAAGAAATCGATTACTTCTGGGAGAAGCTCTCCGAAGGCGGAGAGAAAATTCAATGCGGGTGGCTGAAAGACAAGTACGGCCTGGCGTGGCAAATCACGCCCGACGTTCTGTTGGAGTTTCTCACCGACCCTGACGAGAAGAGGAAGGATCGCGTGATGAGCGCGATGATGACGATGACGAAGATCGAGATCGAGCCGCTGCTCGAAGCAGCAAAGGGCTAACGATTACTCCATCGGCGGCGGTGGGTAGCACTCGCAGTTGCTATGCACCGCCATCGCGATCTACTATCCCGCCGTCGCATTCGACCCAGACCTTACCGCGACCATAAACCGCAAGGCATTATCCGCAAGTCATTCAGAGGTTTTAGATCATTATGAAGACAAGCTTCATCTCATTGCTGCTGTTACTGTGCGTGATCGCTCCGCTCAACGCGCAGGAACAAAAGCCTCCCGCGAGTGCGGCGTCGGGTGGCGGTGGCGCGCCGGTCGAATCCAACTACCGTCTGATCGGTTCCGTTTCGGGAACAAAACTGCTCGAACAGTCGGGACGAATGGCCCTCGAGGATCCGCGCACCGTGTTTTACTCACCCGCCGACAAGGAAATAATCGTCTACTTCACGTGGGAAGGACCGCCGGGCCAACATCACTTCGAAGGTTTGTGGAAGAATCCCGCCGGCAAAGTCATCATGACTTCGGAGTTTGATTACAAACCGGATCAGCGCCGGTTCGGCGGTTACTTCAAGATGTTGACGGGCGATACGCCTGCGACCGGTGTCTGGACCATCGAGGCCCGCATCGACGGCGAGACTGCCGGTTCGCATACTTTTCAAATCACAACGACCGCACGTCCCGAAGGTGCGACGAACGCGCCGGCGCGACGAATGTTGAGTCCATCCGAGATCTACAACCGCGCGGCAGCTGCCAGCGTGCTCGTCCAGAACATCAACGCCAAAGGCGCGCGACGGAGTGTCGGCACCGGGTTCTTCATTGGACCAGGCCAACTGCTGACTACGTTTCAGGTAATCGACGGCGCGGCGCGTGTGCGCGTCGATGTTCCGCTGAACCAACTAACTGAAGTAACGGAAGTGGTCGCCTACAATCGACGGCAGAATTGGGTCATTCTGAAGCTCCCGTTCGACACGATGCCCGTGCTCAAACGCGCGGCGCCTGGCTCATGGTCCATCGGCGACCGCAACTATTTTCTCGACGTCCCAAGAGAAGGCAACAGAGTGCTGGTCGAGACGATGATCAACGGGAAACAGACCATCACGGGGATGGGAGAGCGCCTCAACATCGCCAATTCGATCAACCAGCGCGCAGTGGGTTCGCCGCTGATGAACGACTTCGGCGAGGTGATCGGAATGATTGGCGGCAGTTTGCTTCCCGGAGCTGCGTTTAATGAAGATGCCGCTTTCATTGAAGGCAGCAACAATTTTGGCGATGTCTCGCGCGGCGCTGTGGCGATCCCGATCGATTTGATCGCGGATACAAGCGCCAATGCGACCACGATCGATGGTCTCTTGAAGGCTGGACAATTCACGCCCGCTTTGGTGAGCACCGCGAGCGTCTTGAATGGCGGCCTCGCCCGCACGATAAATAAAAAGACTGATCCGCCACAGTTGATTGACGAAAAGATCGAGTTCTCAGCCGCAAACCCCGATGCCGTTTTGCTAATCACATGGTTGCCGAAGGAAAAGCGGAAGGGGTATCCGTCGGTGCGCATCTACGACATTGACAATCAGATGATCAGCGAGACCGTGAACAAGAAGAAGATCACCGTCACGCCAAACAAGCTTTCATACTCACTATGGGAATTGAACTTTGCGAAACTTCAACCGGGCATCTATCGCGTCGACGTTCTGCTCGATGGCCACTTCGTCTGGCGCGGGTTCTTCCGCATGGTTGATTGAGTTATTGCATCTTTCCCGTCGATAGAAAGCGCCAACGTTTAGTGTCGCGGCACGGCGAGACGTAATTGTCTATCCGCAGCTTGGGCATCTTGCCTGGTTCGAAATTCGACATCGACAACACCGATGCTTTCGACGAGCTGCCCTGAAAGCCCGACCCGCAAGTGTCTTCGACGACGGTGCCGAAGTCTTCGATCACGCGTCGCCGGCCATTGCGAAACTCGACCAGCTCAGCGACTTCGATCAATGTTCCCTGCGCCATATCACCCGCACTCATCAGCAACTCATCAACGCCGTCGCTGTTGAGATCGGTCTTGCGAACGATGTTGCCATTGAAATCCGAGTCGATGTCAGCGACGAGTTTCTGACCCGAGAAAATGGCCACACGCTTACTACCGTAGTTGTCGGCGTGCGTCGCACCACACTCGTTGGTCCAGATAACGTAAGCGGTTTCTGTCTGGCCCGGAGCAGTAAAACTTCCCGTTACCACATCGCCGATCGACGGCACGATCTGTCCGGCCTTGCGGGCGGAGCCGAGATAATCGTCGCGGCTCGGCTGGAAGTCCTGGCTGCACTTGTTTTCGTCCGTCAGATACCGGCGAAAGACTTTCGACAACACCATTCGCTGCGTCGTAACCGGGATTCGCGGCGACTTACTGGTGCGGTCGTTTCGAAAGTCGAACAGCACCTGCCGGTCTTTTTGCATCGCCGGTTGTTGTGGTCGTTGGGCCAACGAAACAGCGCCGGGAATCAGCAGCACGAGGAAGAGGGGAATGCTTTTCATGGTTCACAGATTACACCCGATCAGAGTAATCTGTACCGCATCATGAAGCGAAATCCGTGTTTGATCCTGGTTGCTCTCGTAGTCACATCGTTCTCAATCACAAAAGCGTCGACCGAAGACTGGTCGCAGTTTCGCGGACCGAACGGCACTGGCGTGTCCGAAACCACCGGCGTTCCGGACACGTTCGGCCCGGGCAAGAACGTCGTCTGGAAGACTGCACTTCCGCCGGGACACTCGTCGCCAGTTTTGACCGACGATCGCATCTTCGTCACGGCACATAACAATCAGCAGTTGCTGGTGATCTGTCTCGATCGCAAGACCGGCAAGATCCTGTGGCAACGCGAAGTGCCGCGTGCGCACCCGGGCCGTCTGCAAAACGTCAATGGACCAGCATCGCCGAGCCCCGTGACTGACGGCACAAACGTTTACGTCTTCTTCCAGGATTTCGGCTTGCTCTCTTACGACGCCAAAGGCAAGGAACGATGGCGATTCCCACTCGGGCCTTTCAACATGTTCTACGGCTTCGGCGCCTCGCCGATACTCGTCGACGACAAGATAATTCTACCCGTCGATCAGGACAGTCCGGCGTCGTATCTGATCGCCGTCAACAAGAACACCGGCAAACTGAGTTGGAAAGTTGAACGTCCGATCGTGATCTCCGGTTACTCGACGCCGATCGTTTATCAACCAAAAGATGGGCCGAAGCAGATCGTCGTGCCTGAATCGTTTCAACTGTCGGCGTATTCGGTCGCGGACGGCAAACGCGTTTGGTGGGTGCGTGGTCTGGCTTGCGAGATGAAGTCGATTGCGAGTCACGACTCGGAGTATCTCTACATCAACGGCTGGGGCTTTCCGCAAAACCAGCCCGACAAGAAGGTAGCAACGATTCCCTTCGACGAGGGACTCAAGCGTTTCGACAAAGATAACGATCGCATGATTTCTAAAGCGGAAGCCGTCGGTGGCCCGGAGCCGATGGACAAAATGATCAAAGGCGCGTTCGAAGCATTTGATATGAATCGCGACGAGAAACTCGACGACAAAGACTGGGAGGTCTTTCGCGCGATGATGGCTTCGGATAATGGCCTGCTCGCGATCAAGATGGGGGGTCACGGCGATCAAACTGGCACCGCAATTCGCTGGCGTTATCAAAAGCCAGTGCCGCAAGTGCCGTCGACGCTGCTCTACAAAGGCGTGCTGTACATGATCAACGATAGCGGCATCCTGATCTCGTTTGATCCGGCGACGGGCAACGTTTTGAAGCAAGGACGTCTGCACGGCGCGATCGACAAATACTTTTCTTCACCGGTTGCAGCGGACGACAAAGTCTTCCTTATCGGACAGGCCGGACAAGTGTCGGTAGTGAAAGCGCAGGGCGAGTGGGAAGTCATGACTGTGAATGAGCTGGACGACGAGTGTTTCGCGACACCGGCTATCTCCGACGGTCACATTTACATCAGAACTCGCAGCGCGTTGTACAGCTTCGGCAAATAGTTCTTGGTGCTTTGTACTTTGTGCTTTGCTTGTACGTTCCTCTGTACGCACTATACGTGCAACTACACAAAGCGCTAAGTACAAAGCACAAAGTACCAAACGCAGGTCCAGATTAGACTTGGCTTCTGAGCAAGAACTTCACTTCTTCTGCTCGATCTCAGCGCGTAGGCGATCCTCCTGCGCGCGAGCTTCGGGAGTTAACTCGGCGCCGAAGTCCTCCATCTCAAACACCTGACGAATCTCGATCTCGCTGTCGTCCGGCGAACTCTCCGGATCGAACGGAATGCGCTTGACCCATTCGACGGCCTCGTCCAACGAACTCACTTTCCAAATCCAGAATCCGGCGATGAGCTCCTTCGTTTCCGCGAATGGTCCATCGGTGACGATTCGCCGCCCGTCACGGAAACACCGCACGCGCTTCCCTTTCGTGCTCGGGTGAAGTCCCTCGCCCGCGAGCATCACGCCCGCTTTCACCAACTCTTCGTTGAAGTTGCCCATGTCAGTCAGGAGCTTCTCGCTCGGCATAACGCCAGCTTCAGAGTCCTCGTTCGCCTTGATAATGACCATAACTCGCATCGTATCTGTCTCCTAAATTGGTTAATTTCCGTCCTCAATGGTTAATCGAACGTCAGACTCGAGGATCGACATTTCGCTTAACAAAATTTTTTACCGCTAATGCTAACATCTTCGCATGATCGTCCATCTGCTCGACGGAACATACGAACTGTTCCGCCATTTCTATGGAATCCGCCGTTTCAAGAAAACTGATCCTCCGTACGGCGCGGTTTCCGGCGTGCTTTCCACTGTCGCGCAGATGATCGACGAGGGCGCGACGCACGTCGGCGTAGCGACGGACCACATCATCGAGTCGTTCCGCAACAAACTATGGGCGGGATACAAGACCGGCGCCGGCGTCGAGCGTGCGTTGTTGGCGCAGTTTGTTCCACTTGAAGAAGCGCTGCTGGCGATGGGCGTCGTCGTGTGGCCGATGATCGATCTCGAAGCTGACGACGCGCTTGCTTCGGCTGCATACCTGGCGGAGCAGGACGAGCGCGTGGAAAAGGTCTGCATCTGGACTCCGGACAAAGATCTCGCACAATGCGTGCGCGATGATCGTGTGGTACAAGTGGACCGCAGGTCCGGCGTGATTCGCAATGCTGAAGGGGTGCGCGCGAAGTTTGGCGTTCAACCGGAGTTCATCCCCGACTATCTCGCGCTGGTCGGCGATTCCGCTGACGGTTATCCCGGCATCAGCGGCTATGGTCCAAAGACCGCCGCGCAGTTCATCAACCGGTATGGACCGATAGAGAAGTTCCCGCCCGACACATTGAACGAGGAAAACCGCGCGCACGCTCTGCTGTTCAAGGACCTCGCGACCTTGCGTATCGATGCTCCACTCTTCGACGACGTCGAAGAACTGCGTTGGCGTGGTCCAACGGCCGATTTCACCGCGTACGCCGAGAAGATTGAAAACGCGCGCTTGCTGCAACGCGTGCGTAAACTCGAGAAAGGGCTTGCAGAAACCGACTAAACCGGATGGCACAAACTAGAACCGCACCCGCGCCCGCCTCCGCCACTCCGGCGAAGCCACGTTACGACAGATCGATCGTAGAGGGTCCGCTGCGTCCGGCGATTTGGAAGATCGCCTGGCCCACAATGCTGACGAACCTCATCGGCGGCTTACAGGGGATGGTCGATCACGCGCTGGTCGGGCGCTTCGTCGGTTTTCAGGGGAATGCCGCGATCGGCGTGAGCTTGCAGATCTTTCTCGTCGTCATAGTTTTCATCTCGTCGCTGTTCACGGGAATGAGTGTGCTGGTGGCCCGTTTCGCCGGTGCGGGCGACGAGGAAAAAGTAAATCGTACGGTCTACCAGGCTTTCCTCACGGCGATCTTCATCTCGCTCGGAGTAATGGCGCCCATCGGTTACTTTGCTTCGCCAGTGTTACTCAAGCTGGTGAACGCCGCGCCTGAGGTGCGGGCCGAAGCACTTCCCTTCCTGCGCATCATGTTTATGTTCAGCATCGGCATGATGATCTTCTTCATGCTCAGCGGCGCACTGCGTTCGGCCGGTGACGCGCGCACGCCAATGCTGCTCGGCATCAGCATGACGATCCTCAACCTGGTGCTGAACATCGTACTCATTCTCGGTCTTGGTCCAATCCCGGCGTTCGGGACAAAAGGGTCGGCGATGGGTACGTGCATCGCATCAGGTCTCGTGGCAATTTACGCGCTGATACGACTCTGGAGCGGCAAATGGGTGGTTTCGATTCCACGCGGTGATGGTTACGGCTTTGGTCCTGATTGGGCGATCATCAAATCGATCTTCAAGTTTGGCCTGCCGACCGGAATTCAGGGGATCGCCATGAATATCGGCGGCGTGTTCATGCTGGCCTTCATCGGATCACTCGCGCACAGCGCGGCGGCGCAGGCGGCGTTTACGGTTTCTTACAACGAACTGTTCTCGCTCGTTACGTGGACGTCGGTTGGGCTGATGGGCGCAGCGGCGGCAGTGGCTGGACAAAACCTCGGCGCTCGTAATCCCGATCGCGCTGACGCGGCCGTCCACCTCGCGGCTCGCTTTGGTTTTGCACTCGCCGCGTTCATCGGGATCTTGTTTCTCTTTCTGCCGCGGCAGTTGCTGGCGATATTCGGCATGAACGATCCGGCGGTTGTCGAGATCGGCGTTCAGCTTTTGCGCGTGCTCAGCGTTTCCGGACTATTGATTTCGGTCGCGTTGACGTTCACGGGCGGGCTTCAGGGCACAGGCGACACGAAGAGTCCGCTCTACATTTCGATCATCTCGCAGATCGTCGTCCCGCTCGGTCTGTGCTTTTTAATCAAGGAATTCAGCACGCTCGATCCGATCGACATCTGGGCCGCGATCCTCGCGGGTCATGCAACACGTTGCGTGCTCAGTGTGGTGCGATTCAAACAGGGTAAGTGGCGAAATATCTCCGTGGACATCGACTCGCGTCGATAGCTCTTACGCGGCCTTACCCGCGAGGCTCTTCTTCAGCACCTGGACCAGATCGATCACCTTCCGATCCGTGTCGGCTTCCGTATCCACTTCGACGATGTTGCTGCGTTTCTTCTCTTTCTTCTTCACCAGTTTCAGCAAATCGTCCGTCTGCTTGTCCGTCAACTCTTTCGCGGGCGAGAACTGCTTTTTCGATTTGGTCTTGATGAGCTTCTCAAACTTAGTGACCGATGCTTTCGGCACGTCTTTCTTCTTCGGCAAGCCAACATCGGACGGCGAGCGCAGTTCGTCAGCAAAGCGCATCGTCTCAGCACGCAAGACTCCGCTGTCCGAAAAGATCGCCACGAGATATTCCTTGCCCCGCATGACAAACGTCGCCACGCCGGCTAGTCCGCTTTTATTCATCGTCTCGGCGAGTAGCTTGTAGGCTTTTTGCGAGCCGGCGGCAGGCGTGAGGAAATAGCCGCGTTCGAAGTACAGCGGCGGGATCGAGTCTGCTGGTACGAATTGTTTAAGATCGATGTCGCGCGTCTTCTCAGGTTGCAGCCGCTCGAGCTCTTCGTCAGTTACGACTACGTACTTGCCTTTGTCGAGCTGGTAACCTCGCACC
>DATANW010000549.1:0-3986 GCA_036266055.1 Pyrinomonadaceae bacterium
GCGCCTTGGCTAACTGCACAATCCAGCAACGAACTATCTACAGGAGGAACCCTATGTATCAGAGTGTTCCCCGACGCTTTCGTCGCCTCATGCTAACCGTCGTGGTGCTGACGCTCGCGGGCATGATTCAAATCACGGCCCTGGCCCAACAAGATCAGGGCCGCATCGTCGGCACAGTCACAGATGCGAACGGCGCGATTGTTCCCGGCGCCTCAGTGGTCGCGAAGAACGAACGCACGGGCGAAGAGAGGGCTGCTACCAGCAATGATTCCGGTTACTACATCATTCCCTCTCTTAAACCTTCGCTCTACACGATTACGGCGAGTGCGAACAACCTCACCGTGCGCGCCTCGAACGTGCAGTTGCTGGTGGGCCAGGAGCTCAATCTCGGATTGACTCTCCAACCAACAGGCGTCGAGGCAAAGGTTGACATCATCGCCACCGGCGACACCGCGATCGACACGGGTTCAGCCGCGATGGGTGTCAACGTCAACCCGCGCGAGGTTGCAGCCTTGCCTTTGAACGGCCGTCAACTCTCGCAGCTTTACCTGCAAGCGCCTGGCTCGGTAAACAGCGGATCGGGAACGTTTGGCGACATTCGCTTCAGCGGCCGCGCGGTGCAGCAGAACGTCATTCGCTACGACGGCGTTGAAGGTTCCGCAATCATCGACGCTTCACCGGGGAACCTGAACGGCGAAGTACCATCGCCTTTTCGCTTGCAGTCGAGCCTCGAGAACGTGCAGGAGTTTCGCGTTGAGTCGAACAACTTTCCCGCGGAGTATGGAACGGGCACCGGCGGACAGGTCAGCGTCGTGACGAAGTCGGGCAGCAATCGTTTCCACGGTTCGCTCTTCGAATACATGCGCAACGACGCTCTCGACGCAGCCAACTTCTTCGACAACATCATCGGTCAGAAAGCTCCTCTGCGGCTGAACCAGTTTGGCGGTTCGATTGGTGGTCCAATCATCACCGACAAGTTTTTCTTCTTCTTCAGCTACGAGGGCTATCGACTCCGCGCGGGTGTCAACTCGATCGAAGCGGTGCCGGGTTCAGCCAGCCGCTTGTGCGCGGCGCCTTTCGGCACGGGCTCGATCAACTGCAACGCGACGAGCGTTGCCCTTTTGCCCGCTTTTCGCGCGCCGGATGCAGCGATTATCTCCACCGGCTCGGGCACCAATCTCTTCGACGTGGCCCAGTTACAAGCGAACTCCAAGGTTGACGAAAACTCCGCGGCGTTGCGTCTCGACTACAAATTCAACACCAGGCACTCGGCTTACTTCCGTTTCTTCCGCGATCAAGGCAGCAACGAACAACCCGAAGGCGTCACCGGACGACGAGTGTTCGTCAAGGCGGTACCGCAGAACGGAGTGCTGGCGTTTCAATCGTTGCTGACGCCGACCCTCCTGAATGAATTCAAGTTTGGTTACAACGGCGCGTACACGCGCATCAACGGCGTCGCGCCAACAGTTGCGGGTTTCGACCTGTCGTCGCTGGTAATCAATATCTCCGGCAATACGGCGAACTTCGCGCTGCCCGGACAAGGAACGTCGGCCGGCACTGCAGTTCCCGGCGGCCTGGTCCGCGCTAACAGTGCCACGAACGGCCGCGGACAACCGTACACGCCTTACACGCTGTCGTTTGTCGACAGCCTGAATTGGACCACCGGCAATCACAACGTGAAGTTCGGCGGTGAGTTCAGAATGATCCGCTTGTACACGGATCGTCTCGGAGGCACTACTTACACGTACTCGAACCTCAACAGCTTCCTTACCAATACTCCGCAGTCGATCCAGTTCCTCGGCGATGTGAGCGCGCCCAGTCCATTCAACAACGGCGCGACCGGTCAGCGTTTCGCGAAGCAGGAGTACTACATCGGGTACGTCACAGATGAATGGAAGCTCAGGCCAAACGTTAGTTTGAATCTGGGTCTTCGTTACGAGTACTACACGCCGCTGCGCGAGGATCGAAATCTTCAGGTGCTGTTCGACATCACGAACGGAACGCTGCGTAACCCGGCCGAGGACGCGTTCCAATCATCGAAGACCAACTTTGGACCACGTCTCTCGATGACGTGGTCGCCGAAACCTAACGCCACCGGTTTCTTCGGCGGCGGCCGCACGGTCCTGCGTGGCGGCTTCGGCTTGTTCTACGGCCCAGGCCAGACGGAAGACCAGATCCAGCCAATCGAAAGCGATCGCATCAGCTCGACGTTCACCAGTAACCCGATCTTCGCCGGTGGACCACCCTTGGCGTTCCCGCTCGACACGAGCGCCGCGGTCGCGTTCTTCACCAACCCGGCAAACGTCAACATCCGTTCGTATCAGCCGCGTGCTTACTCGCCTGATTACGAGATCCCGGAGAAGGTCTACCAGTACACCTTCTCGCTGCAACAGGAGCTATTCAACGACACCGTTTTGACAGCCGCGTACGTCGGCAGCCAGGGAAGAAACCTTTTCCTGCGCAGCGTTGCGAACAAGATTTTGCCCGGCCAAACCACCGTGCTGAGCAATGTCTCGTCGCTGCCGTCCGGCGTCGGCGTGGTTAACCTCGCTGATCCCGTGACGGGCCGGATCACGGCGGTGCGAACGGTGCGCGAGTTTTCGATCATCTCCGGAAACAACGTGCAAAACCCGTTCGCGGAAGTCGACTACAAGACCAGCGGCGGCGAAGACAGCTACAACGCGCTTCAGATGACACTCGCGCGCCGTCTGACCACTGGTCTAACTCTGAATGCGCAGTACACGTTCGCGCGCAGCTTCGGCACCACTGCCGGTTCGAACGAGGCGAGAACCTCGGCGATTCCGGATAACTTCGAAGCCGATCGTGGTTACAACAACTTCGACGTCAGGCACACGTTCAATGTCAGCGCGATTTACAAGCTGCCGTTTGGCAAAGGGACGAGTCACGAGTTCGGCAGCGTCGGCAACGCGTTGTTGGGTGATTGGGAAGTCGGCAGCATCGTGAACGCGCGCAGCGGTCTACCGATCGAGATCGGTATCACGCGTCCGGACGTCGTCATTCAATGTGCGCAGGCGACCTGTCCGGTGACTATCAACGGCGTCGCCACCACCGTGGCGAATGGTTTCGTGGCCCAACTGCCGGGCACGATCAACGCCGCGAATCCGTTACCGCTCGGTTTCATCGGCGTGGTGAACACGCCAGGCGGCGGCGCATCGCGCAACGTGCGGCGGCCCAACCTGATCGCGGGCGCCAGTCCGTACCTGAATAACGATCGTAACGTGATCAATCCAGCCGCGTTCTCGATTCCGCTTCCGGGCGCGTTTGGCGACCTCGAGCGCAACGCGTTACGCGGACCAGGATTCACGCAGTTCGATCTGATCTTCAACAAACGTTTCAAGCTTACCGAGTCGTCGAACATCGAGTTCCGCACCGAGATATTCAACGTCTTCAACAACACGAACTTCGCGGTGCCTTCGACGTCGTTGAACAACGCGCTGCCGACCATCACCACCGCCGGCGTGCTGTCGTCAGGTTTACAACCTAACAATCCGTTCACTCAGTCGACTGCGGGCGGAACGTTTGGTCTGTTGCGCCAGACGGTTGAGCGGACGGTCGGTCTTGGAACCAATCGCCAGATTCAGTTTGCGCTTCGCTACAACTTCTGAGCAGTGTTCAGGGAACACGGATTGAGAAAGCATATGTCACTATCAGAAACGTCGCTCAAAGAGCAGGCCGGTCCAATGATTCCTGCCGAGGATATTTTCGACGATGGTTTTCTTCGGGTTGAGCACCGGAACTACTACGTCTCGTGCGGTGGTACGCCGTTGAAACTCCCTCGCACTGAGTTTCTGATCTTCTCACGGCTCACGCGAACGCCGAATCGCATCGTTGCCGCCGAGGAGCTCTGGGTGTCGGTGTGGGGAAGCGACAAGCCGCTCAACTCGGAAAGCCTTCACGTTTACATCTATCGGTTGCGGGCCAAGCTGTCGGAGTTTGGCCTGCATATCGAGACGATGGTCAACGTA